>NZ_JQKS01000021.1:0-112624 GCF_000746145.1 Methylobacter sp. BBA5.1 | reverse complement strand
TAACGGGCATTCAGCAGCACGACCTGATGCCCCAGCTTAGTCAGTTCTCTCCCCCAATGATGGGCTCCGCCGCAAGCTTCTATGCCAATCAGACTCGCCGGGTAATTGGCGAAAAAAGCCAGCAATTCTGCTCGCTTGAGCTTTTTCCTGATCGCTTTGCCCTCGGCGTTCAGGCTATAGCAGTGAAAGATGTTCTTTGCGATGTCCAGGCCAACTACATTATCATTCATTTCGGGCTCCTCTTTGCTCCGTTGTTTATTGTTGGGTGCATTATGACACCGTGGGAGTGAAGAGGAGTCCATATCATCATCCTATGTTTAAACAGGTAAATTATTTATGACCAGATCCTTAGCGTTTTTCGGCCGGGTCAGTGTCTTGGGGAGTTGCCTGTGTTCGCGTCATTCCGGCTAATAATGGAAGGATGCGGGTTTCACAGGCTTTCGTTCAAGACAGGAATTCTTGTTTTGAGTTTCGATCCAGTGACGAGTTCAGTCAAAATGGCAGCGCCGAAGCCTGATACGCATTATTAATGCAGAGCTTGGCCAGCAGCCATGGGTATGTGATGCACAGGAAGCTGCATCACCTCATGAATGATGCAGCTTCCTGCGTCTCGTGGAGCGCCTGCTCCGGGGCGGGACATTCTATGCGCTGAGTGGACAACGCCATGCCGAAAAGCCGGCATTAGCGGCGTCTGGCCGGCCGGTCCGGTTTTAAGTGCCTGATAAAAAACTTTTCGATCTCAACCAGTACAAATACGCTGGACGCAACCGTAATGATCATTCCCCAGGTGTGCAGATCGATGGCTACCGTTCCGAATAGCAGTTGCATCGGTTGCCAATAGGTAAACGCCAGCTGAAACAAGGCAAGCAGTATGACCGCCAGCCATACCAGCGGGTTGCCGAACAGGCCACGCAGGTTCAGCACGGAATTGTGCAGATAACGGCTATTGAAGACGTAAAAAGCTTCAAAAGCGACCAGGGTGTTGGTCGCCACCGTGCGCGCTTCTTCTATCGGCGCCCCCTGCGCTTGCTCCCAGAGAAACAAACCGAAGGTGCCGGCCACAATAATCAGCGATACGAAGACGATGCGCCAGATCAGAAAAGCCGACAGCAACGGCTCATTCGGTTTTCTGGGCACGCGTTTCATGATGTGCTGTTCCGGCGGCTCAAAGGCCAGGGTCAGTGCCAAGGTCACGGCGGTAATCATGTTGACCCATAAAATCTGCACGGCCGTAATCGGCAGTTCCCTGCCCAGGACGATAGCGGCGATAAGGGTAAAGGCTTCGCCGCCGTTGGTCGGCAGAATAAAAATAATCGACTTTTTCAGATTATCGTAAATGCTGCGGCCTTCTTCCACGGCATGGGCAATGGAGGCAAAATTGTCATCCGTCAGCACCATTTCACTGGCCTCCTTGGCGACCTCGGTCCCTTTTTTGCCCATCGCCACACCGACATCCGCCCGTTTCAACGCGGGCGCGTCATTAACGCCGTCGCCGGTCATGGCGACGACCTGGCCGGCCGCCTGAAGCGCCGTCACCAGGCGCAGCTTGTTTTCCGGATTGGTACGGGCAAAAACATCGACGTTGCGGATGGCGCCGGTGAGTTCGGCGTCGCTCAGTTTATCGATGTCTTCGCCGCTCAGTACCGCGTTGCCGCCGATGTTCATCTGGGCCGCAATCGCGGCCGCCGTGACGGCGTGATCGCCGGTTATCATCTTGACGCGAATGCCGGCGTCTTGGCAGTCTTTGACCGCTTTGACCGCTTCCGGGCGCGGCGGATCGATCATGCCGACGATGCCGATTAACGTCAGTCCGGTTTCAATGTCGGCAAAACCGATTTGCCTCTGCGAGTCGGCCGTCGTCTTGAACGCGATCGCCAGCAAGCGTTGGCCGCGGCCGGCCATGACGTGCATGGTTTCATGCCAGTGCTTCAGATTGATGGGCCCATCCTCGCCGCTGTTGCGTTGCTGGCTGCACATGCTCAGCACGCGTTCCGGCGCTCCTTTGACGAAGATAAAGGCGTGGCCGCTGTGGTCGTGATGCAAGGTGGCCATATAGCGATGTTCCGATTCGAACGGAATAATATCGATCATCGGCATTTCCTGCTTGAGAAAGTCAGGATCCAGATGGGCTTTATGGGCCAGCGTCAATAATGCGCCTTCGGTCGGGTCGCCGTGAATCCGCCAGTTGCCGGCTTTGTGCTCCAGGCGGGCGTTATTGCACAGTGCGCCTGCCCGAAGCAGTTCGCGCAGGTTGGGATGTTCGTCTACGGCTATGGCTTGATTGTCCAGCTCAAAGCCGCCGTGGGGATCGTAGCCCACGCCTTCGACGGTGTACTGCTTGTGGTCGGCGAACACGGTCTTGACGGTCATTTCGTTGCAGGTCAGCGTGCCGGTCTTATCCGAGCAAATCACCGTCACCGAGCCTAATGTTTCGACCGCCGGCAGGCGCCGGATGATGGCATTGCGTTTGGCCATGCGCTGCACGCCGATCGCCAGGGTAATGGTCATGATGGCCGGGAGGCCCTCCGGGATGGCGGCCACGGCCAGCCCTACCGCCGACATGAACAGGTCTTTTACGGACGAGTGCTGGACGTACCAGCCGTAAGCGAAAGTGCCCGAGGCGAGCATGATAATGGCAAAGGTCAGCCAGTGGCTAAAGCGGGCAATTTGCCGCAATAGCGGCGTAGTAAGTTGCGAGACTGTACGCAGCATCGAGCCGATGCGGCCAATCTCGGTTTTATCGCCGGTCGCGACCACGATGCCCAGCGCCGTGCCATAGGCGACCAGCGTGCCGGAGTAGGCCATGCAGAAACGGTCGCCCAAGGCGGACACCACATCGATTGTCTGGGTATTTTTTTCTACCGGCACGGATTCGCCAGTGAGCATGGATTCATCGATACGCAGGTTTTTCACCCGCGTCAGGCGCAAATCGGCTGGCACTTTATCACCGCTCTCTATGACTACGATGTCGCCGGGAACCAGGGCTTCCGCGGCTATCAGGAAATTTTTGTCATTACGCCGCACCATCGCCTGGTGCGTGAGCATATTGCGAATGGCATCCAGCGCTTTTTCCGCCTTGCCTTCCTGTATGAAGCCAATGATTGAATTGATCAGGACCACGCCCACAATCACGCCGCTGTCTATCCAGTGCCCGATCGCCGCCGTGACGGCGCCGGCAATCAGCAATACATAAATCAGTACGTTATGGAACTGGCTGAGGAACCGCCTGATCGGGCCGCGGCCTTTTGTTGCCGTCAGCTTATTCGCGCCATGGCGGCGAAGGCGTTTTTCAACTTCCTGCTCGCTTAACCCCTGCTCGGAACTGGAAAGAGCTTCATAAACGTCTTCGACAGGCAGGGCATGCCATGGCCGGTTTTTCGGATGCTTTTTTGCTTTCATAATTTTTTTGTTTTTTATTTACTTGCAACAACTTTATAGAGTGACTTCCAAGTGCGGATTTTGTCAACCTGACGCACGATGCTTGCATGCGGGAGAAAGGGAGGGTGATCTGGCTGAGTCGTCGGTGGCGTATTGCGAAAAACACTATCGGCGGCGTCGAAATGCCGGAGGGCAAGCCGGCCTGAAGCCGCCAACGGCTTGTCAGGTATCAGTATTTTGCTTGAGCGTCAGTCTTCCACGCGCAGTCTCTCTATATCCCGTGGCCGGCACGAGCGTACCGGCAACACCCAGGCCGAACCGGGGCATGCCGCTGTACGCGGTCTCGTATTCGCCGGCTCTTATCTGGTAGGTTTCGTGCCATATGCCAACGTCGCCGCGACTCTTGCTCACCGACTCATTAAAGGCTTTCCAGGCGGGAAGATGGGCGTTGTCTTTGCTTCGGGCATAGGCTTCCAGCTGGTCGAACGAGCGCCAGTACTGAACGCTCAAGCGGAGGCCGCTGATGTGGTTCAGCATTCCGAGTTCCGGGTGGGCCTCAAGCTCCCTGATCATTTTCGGCATGGCGGAAAACACGGGCCACCAGCTACGCACTTTCCAGGGCTTGTTAATCCGCATGCCGATGAGGAAGACGACGAAATCGCCTTCGATTTCGGCGCTCATGCGGTCGGTGAATAAATTGTCTATGGCATCGCTCATTCGTTTCTCCGCAGAACCGTTAGAATTTGTAAATTCAAGGCAATCAGAAACAGGCCCGCGCGCGTGGCATGGGAGTATTCCCACTGTTTTCGGAGATCCGCCCAGTTGCCGGGCAAGCGCGTCCAGTTGGCCGTCTGCTGATTGGCCGGATAGGTGAACAGGAAGAACACGGCCAGGGCGGCCGCGATACAAAGCAAGGCCCAGCCCCGGTAGATTTGCTGGACGGTCAGGTAATCCTCGCGGGACAGAGTGATTTTGTTCGGCAATTCCAGCGCGTGAGCCAGCGCGACAGCCAGCGCCAGCGCCGTGAACAGGAAACTGACAAAACGCAGGGTCTTCAACATCGTCGTTCACCTTTTTGCATAAGCGCGTACCGCGGCTTGAGATGTCGGATTTGTTTTATGATGCCTGGTCCTCGCATGTTATCCAGCGCTCCCGGGGGCGGGCGAGAAGCGCGATGAGCTGGCGGATGGTTTCGGAATTCTGGTATTTTTCCCGGACGGCATCCGCGTCCGCGCGGCTTCGCCAGTCGGCGATGGCGATGATGTGCCCCGGCTCGTCCTGATCGATGAAAAGCCGGTGCGAAACATAACCGTCAAAGCGGCGCATGTCCGACCATACCTGACGCGTGAGGCGGAGGCCTTGTTCTTCCGTACCCGGCTTTAACCAGGTATCCCAGATAACCGTAATCATTTGTTTTCTCCGATATATTTCAGCGTAATGTAATTCGGCTGTCCGCTAACCATTAAACTAAGCGGCCAGGGATGCGTCTTCGGCAGTCGCCTGCCAATTATTCAAGTGTTGCCTTGAAACCTTGCCCGACAAACGGGCTTAATGAAGCTCCGTTCATGGCACATGAGACACAGCGCTGATAGGAGTGTCTCTTGATGCTCTGGATCTTGCCGCCTATTCTGCCTGATGTTCCGCAGGGATCGTTTATATCCTGCTTGCCGCGCTGGCGACAGATTGTTAGAGCGATCTTTATTCAATTTACACTGACCACATCGCTTGAGTGGCAGTGCGCGCGTAGGTGCGAATTTATTCGCACTAAACTGTGTAATAGCAGGCGTTTGGTGAATTCGAGCCACCCGCAACCTGATGCCTCCAGATCCGTGAATTTTTACCCCAAGTATTCAGCCGGGGTCAAGCCATTCAATTTTTGCGCATGGAGTCGCCGTTCGGATTGATCCTGTGCCGGCAAGGCACCGGCCAGGGCTTCACGGATTTTGATCCGTTTCATGAGGGCTGGCGCTGCGTTCCGCTGAACGGGCTTTATTCAGAGCACGCAGGGCATCGACGATGCGCGCCGGACGCGGGACTTCGCCTTTGCCGGGCGGCCAGCCCTCGCGCTGGCGGGAACGGTCGCCGTCGGATTCCTCGGTCTGGTCGTGGAAAAGAATCTGCTGAGTCGGGAACGGCAGATCGAAGCCTTCGGATATCAGCGCGTTGGCAACCTTTTCCAGAACAACATCCAGGGCGTTGAGGCTTTCGAACCGGCGCGGCGGCTGTACCCACCAGCGTAAGCGGATAGTGACGCTGCTATCAGCCAGGTTAACGACCAGCGCATCGGGTTCCGGGTAATCGAGCGCTTCGGGAATCTCGCGCACGGTGTCGAGCAGGATACGCTTGGCATGGGCGATGTCGTCGCCGTAGCCGATGTTGATGTCATACTGGAGGCGCCGCTTCTTGTAGGCGGTATTCACCGTGACCGAGTTGGTGAAAAGATTGGAATTGGGAATCACGACACGCCGCCCGTCGTAGGTTTTGATGAAGGTGGCGCGGGTCTGGATGTCCTCGACCGTACCCTCGAAATCGTTGAGGATGATCTGGTCGCCGATGCGGAAGGGCTCGGCCAACAGCAGCAGAATCCCGGCCAGAAAATTTTGCAGGATGTCGCGAAAGGCAAAGCCGATGGCGACGCTGGACAGCCCCAGAATGTTGACGAGCTCGCCGGGTGTAAAGCCGGGAATGGCGATGACCAGGGCAATGAGCAGGCCGAAGAAGATAATCAGGCCATAACTGAGCCGGCCCATGACCAGGCCCAGATTGTAGTGGCGGCGGTTGCGCTGCGTGACGGCGCGCACGGCCGCGCGTATGCCCTTGCCGATGAACAGAAAAATAACAAAGACAACGACAGCGATAGCGAAATAGGGCAGCCTTTCAATAAAGCCGTTGACCATCGCCTGCACGGAGCCGGTCGCTTCGCTAAGGTTGAATTTCATAGCCTGCCTCCATCGCTGTTTCGCGGCAAAAGACCGTTTGGCGTGAAAGGGCGGCTACCGGTGCCCGGATTGTCAGGCCCGGGCGCGCGGAACGGCGACGTCCCATCGGTTTCCTTCACGGCCGGGCGCATGTTTGCCAGCCTTTCTTCATGACCGTTCGGTCGGGTTCACTCTTTTCGAGTTTTAATCATGTTGCTGGCGCTGTCGCGCAAGCGCTCAAGCCGGCCCTGGAAAACTACTTCCTGACGTTACGCACAGACAGAGGCTCATGCCGTCCGCAGCGTCGAACATGGACATTGTTTCCCTGACCGGCCGGGTTTATAAATGGGGGCAACCGCAGTAGTGGGAGCGATGCCTACATCGCGATTCAATACCACCCGGCAAGTCGCGATGTAGGCATCGCTCCCACAGGGACGGCCTTAGGCCTGAAGGAATGGCGGAGGAAGTTTTTTGACCGAATCCGCCCCTGCCGGCGCCTGAGTCAATTGTCTGCGTAACATCAGTTACTTCCTTGGACAAGGCGGTAACGCGCAAATTCCACTGGTTTGGCATCGCTTGTGCCAGCCGGTTTCAGCCGTTGTCCGGATCTGTTTGATGGGCTGGTTGTTGATTGGGTTCAAAGCGATATGCCGGAGCCCTAACAAAAAAATAACAAGTCAGTAACAACTTACAATAGTAAATTAGCTTATACTGATGCTCAGCACCAGTTAAGAACCGTTGACTGAGAATTAACGGCTATTAAATTGTGCCGCGGGCCTTTAGCGGCGTTATTGATCATTAACTAAGGAACGTGAATTTTATAATTCCCGCAACTGACTTGTCTTTCCGTCCCTCTTCGGCGTTGCCTACAGGGATGTAGGTAAGGGGCGTGAGCAGGAGCGGAAGCTTTGCGCAAACAGTTACATAGCTGGCTATGCGCCTGTTTGCGCGCCTCGGCAACTGCTCCATGCGTTGCTCTACCTCCTGCATCCATGCAGTCGTTGAACAGGAACAGAAATCCTGCCTCATTTGCGGGTCTTATTTCATTCCCGTTCCTAATCAACAAATAATACGAAGCCGGCATGTAATAAATGAATATATTCAGTTCCATTTGAGCACTAGTACTCAGTCAATTTAATTATGGCGGATAAGCTGTAGGTGCGAATTCACCTGTGCCCTTTAGAGTATTCGCACTATTCGCATGCCATGAATGCTCTGCAACTTTTTACTCGCCAGAACAAGACTGACTGAGTACTAGTTTAACCAACTTTTACAGCCCTTGGTCGGGCCGGCTCTTTGCTGAAGTCCGGCTAAGGTGTTTCTGAATGCCGGGTTTATCAACCTGGCTTACCAAGGGGGTAAAACCATGCACAACAAACAAATACTTCAAGGATTACTGATCGTTTCGGCTTTAGTGTTGACGGTGCCTGGCCATGCCGGAGCCGGTGGCGGCGGCAGGGGCGGCGGGCAAGGCGCGGGCGCGGGTGGCGGCCCCCAGCAGGGACGCTTTGACCAACTGCGCCAGCGTCAGGAAAATCAAATGCGCGAACGAGGGCAAGATCAGCAGAAGCGATTTGAAGAACAGCGCGGCAATCTGCGGCAGGATACTGACAAATTCCAGGAAAGGCAGGAGCAACAAATTCGGGAAAGAATTCATCAGGATCAGGGTAGCGGGCAGCAAATCCGCGAGCGCAGCGAACAACAAATCAGGGAAAGAACTGATGCGTCTGGCATGGAGCAAAGACAGCGGCAAATGGAAAACATCCGCCAGCGCACCGAGGGTAAAGCCAATGGCGACGCGCCCGGCGCTCAAAAACGCTGGTGGTGGCCATTTGGAGAATAAAGTTTTATCCATTCGTTAAGAGAAAAGGTGAAGTACAAGGCGAGTGCTTCACCTTTTTTTGTTTTCAATGTTTATCATTCCTGAGCCAGCTTTTTATCCCATCAGCCTTTATCCATACATCGATGGCAGCATAACTTTAACGTAATAACTGATGTTACGCTCGGACGATTTCATCCCGTTTGCCGCGCCGAGCACCGCAGCCTTCGCCGAGACAAATCGGGCGATAGCCGATTTGCACGACATAGTCGCCTGTTAAGGCGAAAAACAGGGATGTTTTTCGTGAAATCCGATTAAACCAAACCGTCGCGCTGGCGACGCTTAGCTAAGTAATGGGCATGGAATAATTCAGGGAATTGTAGGTGCGAATGAATTCGCACCTACACCGGAAATTCATCCGCGCACTTGAGGAAGTTATTTTATGCGCGTTCCTAAACCGATCTGAATTCAACCTACTGCATAACATCAGGTAATAATCAGAACAGCGATTGTTTATGCTGAATTCCCGGAACTGATTATGCGCTGTAGCACTCGTTACTGGTAATGAATAGCAATGCTCATAGTCGGTCTAATAAGGTTGTTATTGGTGCTTTCAGGTAAAAATATTATTTAAGTTGAGCGATTCGCTCAGTTGTGAGGGGGAATTCCATGAGAATCAAGTTTCCATTTGATTCATCCAGGCCGGTCGCCGGCGAAGCCAGCATTGAAATCGACAAGCCAATTCACGATGTTTTTTCGTTCATCGGGGAGCATTTTTTCGACAACTATCCCAAATGGGCGCAAGAAGTTGTTGAATTTGAGCCCCTGGACGGCAAACAGGTTTTTGTCGGCGCCAAAGCCAAACAAGTACGCAAGGACAGCGGCGCGGAGGTCGAGTCGGTTTTTGAAATTACCGATTATCAACCGTTTATCAAACTGATTTTTCAAGGCTTGACCGCGCCCTACAAGCACAGCTATTTACTGGCTAGTGGTGAACAAGCACAACCTACGCACCTGACCTTTCGCTTTGAATTACGGGAACTTGAAGTTTTTATGCGTCCGTTTGAAAAACTGATACGGGTCGCCATTGAAGATGGGGCGGAAAACACAGTTGAGAATATCAAAAATTTAATCGTCGCCGAATGCAACTAACTCGACTGGCTGTTATCAGAAATACTGGAGTTTAATCATGGTTTTTATCGTTGAAAAAGACAGCGGGCTTATTCCGCAAGTGCTGTCCGCTATTTTGGATGAATGTGTTAACGGCATAACGTTGGCCGATCCGGACCTGGACGACATGCCGATCGTTTATGCGAATAAGGCGTTTGAACGCTTAACCGGTTATAGCCAGGCGGAGATCATCGGCCATAATTGCCGATTTCTGCAAGGCGATGATAGAGATCAGGATGCGCGCTATCAAATTGCCGAAGCGATCAAAAATCATCAAGCTGTTGAAGTGACCATACGAAACTATAAAAAAGACGGCACATTGTTTCATAATCGTTTAAAAATCATTCCGCTATTCGATAAAAAACAGCGGGTTATTTACTATCTGGGTGTCCAGTACGATATAACCAGTCAGGTTGAAGCAGACAATGAAATCAAAGCCTTGACCGGTTTATTAAACGCCACGCCTAACAAATCATGACGTTTTTATGAAGGTGAATTTATGAATGCAGCGGTAAATATCAAGGGTGACGGCGACCTGCTTTTTAATGAAGCCTTGTTTGGTCTTGCTATCCTCGCTTTTGTTTTGTTGCTAGTCGTTGAGAAGATTAAACCTTACCGGCACTTTTCCGCCAAGGCTTATAAAGAATCGATAGTGACCAATACCAAGGCGTTTCTGTTTAACAATCTGGTTTTGACGGTAGTAAGGGCGTCATCACTGTTTCTTGTCGCGCAACAGTTTGCGTCTTACGGACTATTGAGCAGCATGGAAAATGGTCCGCTGAAATGGTTATTGGCTTTCGCTTTTTTTGATCTGGCCATTTACCTTTGGCACGTGGCGAGCCATAAATATGAGTGGCTGTGGCGGTTTCATAAAGTGCATCACAGCGATAAGAGCTTTAATGTGTCCACCGGCTTCCGCTTTCATGTGATCGATTTATTGCTGGAAATCGTCTATAAATCGATATTTGTTGTCGTCATTGGCGTCAATGCCTATTTAGTATTGTCCATCGAGATTATCGAGCTATTGTTCATATTCTTCCATCATGCCAATATCCGGGTGCCCAAGGAAGATCTGATTTCGCAATTCATTATTACGTCATCACTTCATCGGGCGCATCATTCGACCTTGCGTAAGGAGCATGACAGTAACTATGGCATTGTTCTATCGATCTGGGACCGCATGTTCGGCACGCGAAAAGAGCTGGTGCCTGAACATATCGGTCTGGATCTGATTGAAGCTGAAAATTTTATCCAACTGTTTTCGCTGGCGTTTATTACCGAACGCAAAATCCGGCAATTATTAGGCTGGATTCCAAAGGGCAGAAAACCGTGAAAGTCTGCCGTGTCGAAAGGCCGGGCCGCTCATTCGCCGCGCTGCGAGACACCTTTTAGTGATGTAAGCGCCTGACCTTCCTGACTTTGCAGGACGGTCAGGCTGCCGTCGGTTTCCAGTATAACGGCGGCGACGGATTCCATGCTCGGCATGCCCTGCGAGCGCACGGCGGCGCGGACTTCGTCTTCAGTGACGCGCTCGCGTCGCAGCGCCCCATGAAGAAAGTGTCCGCCGGAAAACAGCAGCGACGGCTCGGCTTTGACCAGCTTCGCCACGCGCTGCGAGCGTACCGACAGCCACGTGATGATGTATTGCAGGCCGATCAATAGCGCGAAGGCGGCAATGCCCTCGGCGAGGGCGGTGTTTCTGGACAACAGCACCGTCGCCAGCGTGGAGCCGAGCGCCACCGTCACGATTAGGTCGAAAGCGTTCATCTTCGACAGCGTGCGCTTGCCTGAAATGCGTAATAAAAACACCAGGGCCAGATACGCCAGAATACCGACGATAACGACGCGCAGCAAGCCGGTCCAATCATTGAAAAACATGGTTTATTCCTCCTTGGCAGGATTTTTTGTCAGGGCGCGCAGGGTCTTCTGCAGGCAATCGGCCACGCGCCGCCGATCGGTTTCGTTGATGATTTGCGCGGCATCCTCGCCGATGAGCCGGGCGTGCTGCATTAACGCGATGCGGTCCAGGTCACGGTGCAGATCAGGCGCTATTTCGATCATGATTCCGAGCAGGCGCTGCATCACATCGGGATTGCTGGCGCCGTAAAGGCGAATCGGATCGAAAGCGGCGTGTACCAATTCCTCGAAATCAAGCGCGCTGGCAATCACGCGCAACCGGCCGTCTTCATCCTGGCGCAAGGGAACTGGCAGTTCGCGTTTTGCCACGCCGCGCAACGACGCGCCCAGCCAGTCGATGCAGGTCAGGGCGGTAAAGGGTTCGTTAATGCCCGGCGAAAGGGCGTGGGCCGCGATTTCAACCAACTGCTGCACCACATACAGCGCGTCCTGATACGGCGTGCGGTGCGAGCCCAGGCTAAAGCAGGCACGCAAATCGGCCTCGATGTCATCGGTCATGTGCGAGGACGGCAACACGCGCAACAACGGTTCATCGCCGGTTATAAAAGCGCCGGGGCGCTTGACCAGTTTCAGTATCAGGTCGTGTCTGGTCGCCAGACTCATCAGCTGATCGTCATCCACGCCCTGTAAATAGCCGTTCTCGGATGCTGCCACAATATGCGCGGTTTGCCATTGGCTTTCGTCAGGCAATTGAAGCGGATTCGCATCCTCGCTTTGCGGCTGCCCGATTTCTTCGGGAAACAGGACCGGCAGCAATTTTTGAAACTCCCTGCCGACATCGGCGATCAGCTTTTCGGCCTGAATGCTCTGCGAGACATGGTGAATGAAATAGATCAGCACCGCCAGCGATGTCAGCGCCAGCAGCATGCCGATATTCACCGAGAGATATGGCACGAAGGCCGATTCCTCGACCGAGTGCTCCGTGCGCACGGTTCGCAGCACCAGCAGTGAGTAGACAAAGGTGGCGATATAGGTGCCGAGCGTGAATTGCACGCCGCGGTCGGAAGTGAAATTACGCAGCACGCGCGGCCCGAAATGCGATGACGTCTGCGCCAGCGTCGTCACGGTCAGCGAAAACACAATGGAAACCACGGTCATGATAGAGCCGGCGACGACCGACAAAACGCTGCGCGCGCCATCGGCTCCGCCTGACCATACCCAGCCCATGTCCTGCACCCAATCGCTGCCGAGGGCATGATCGATGGCGACGCTGCCGAGCGCCGCGCCGGTCGCGAGCAGCGCCATCAGCGCCGGCAGAAACCAGAACGAGTCGCTCAGAGTGTCGCGGATCTTGATCAGTTGCAGTTTCATGAAGAGCGCTCTTTTCGACTGAACGGGGCTTACAGATTACGAGGCGGGCGGGGCTGGAGGTAGATGGGAACCTCCGTATTTATGCCACTACGATGGTCTGGATTTTTTCGCTCGATGCCGGTCAGGATGTTCATTACTTTTCGAGCTGAACGGAGACCGGTATCGGCTTGGCAATGCTGTTGAAAACCGGGGAATATTTTTGCGCCATCTTGACGAGCTCCGCCTTCTGGTCCTCGGTAATATCCGCCTCGATTTTGAAGTACGCCCGGATATTCTTATAACCGACGGGAACCTCTTCCGATATGCCCAGAAAGCCGCTAAGGTCCAAGTCGCCCTCGTATCGGGAGGCCACTTTTTTGATTTCGATGCCCCGAGCCGCCGCATGTGCGACAAGGCTGGTCGTCAGACACCCGGACAGGGCCACGAGCAGATATTCCACGGGATTCGCGCCCAGGTTCCGGCCGCAAAGAACGGGGGGCTCGTCTATCTCAAAAGTCAATGGTTCCCGCGAGTCATCTTCCTTTAGAGCACCATAGAAGTCCTTGACGGTCGCACGATTGTGGGTGCCGTCGACCCAAGTATTGGCGGCACGAAATTTGAACTGGGCAATTTCGGGGTTATCCTTAATCTGTTCTATGGTGTTGAATAACTGGTCTACATTTATGCCATTGATTATCTGTTCCTGTGCCATCTTGATGTCCTCTTTAGACTATATGGTTGCGCGAGTATTGGGTTAGAAAATCGTTGGCCCATGGTCTAACGTACCGCATGGCCGGATACGCGCGGGGTGCCGGATAATCCGCACCCCGACTGGATGCGATAGTTATTGGGGTTGAATTTTCGCCGTTATAGCGGCCATTATTCATTTTCTGGGCTGGATTGCTATCCGTAGCGTCACGGATAGACCCGCCAGTACATTACGCGCTCTAGCGATTGGCCGGTTGATATCGGTGCTTTTCGGCGAGTCTGTTTTTTTACTTGAATTTAAGGAAAATTTAATCCGAAAATCATAGAGGCTTATGCGTGGCATCAAATTGAACCTATGAAAATGTGATAGAGTTCATACATAAGAATCCAAATATCCGGCTGCCGCTCTAGCCTGAATATTTCACCACGAAGAACACGAAGGACACGAAGGCTTTTCAATTCAAATATTTGCCTATGTTTCCGTAGTAATTTATGAAGTCATGGGAAGAAAATGGCAACAACTTGATTTTCTTCGTGTTCTCTGTGGTTATTATGAAATATCCGGGCTAGCTTGCTGATTTCATGGGTTGCAGCCGTTATTGCCGAATGGAGAGAGGATGCGACACCGTAGACTGATGATCTGGTGGCTTCAAGCCATCGCGCTGTCATTGCTGTTAAGCGCCTGTTCCGGACGTGAGGAAACGGGGCCGCCGGTTTTGAACTGGTATGTGTTCGACGAAAAATCCGGCGCCTTTCGGGATGCCGTTCGCCTGTGCACGGCACGGGCCGATGGCCGTTACCGGATCAGGATCACGCCGCTGCCGGCCGATGCCGATCAGCAGCGCGAGCAGCTGGTCCGGCGCCTGGCGGCCCGGGACCGGGATATCGATATCGTCGGCATGGACGTCATCTGGACAGCCGAATTCGCCCAGGCCGGCTGGATTCTGCCCTGGCGTGAGGCACAAGCGGCCGAGGCCATAACGGGCATGCTGCCGGCCGCCGTTAAAAGCGCCGTGTATCAGGGCCGGCTCTGGGCCGTGCCTTTCACGACCAATGCCCAGCTGCTCTGGTACCGCAAGGACAAGGTGGACAGGCCGGCTACCTGGGACGAGCTGATCGATGCCGCCGAGGCGTTCGACGTGCCCGGCACGCTACAGGTGCAGGGGCAGCGCTACGAGGGCCTGACGGTGTTCTTTATCTCGCTGCTGGCTTCGGCGGGCGGCGCCGTGCTGGATCATGACGATACCGAAGTCTCCCTGGAACCGGTGCCGACCCGGCGGGCGCTTGAACTGCTGAAACGAATCGGCAATTCGCCCGCGGCCGATCCGGCGCTGTCCACGGCGCGGGAAGACCAAAGCCGGCTGGCCTTCGAAACCGGCAAGCCTGTGTTCATGGTGAACTATTCCTATGTCTGGCCCAGCGCCCGCCAGAATGCGCCGGCCGTCGCCGGGCAGATGGGATGGATGCGCTGGCCGGCGGTTGTGGACGGCTTGCCGGGCCGGGTAACGATCGGCGGCATCAACCTCGGCATCGGCGCCTATACGCGGCATGCCGGCATGGCATTCGAGGCCGCCCGGTGCCTGGCTTCGGAACCCAATCAGATCAATGCCGCCCAAAAAGGCGGTCTGCCGCCGACCATCGAAGCACTGTATCAGACGCCCGAAGTCAGGGCGCGGTTTCCCATGGCCGATACCTTGCTGGCGACGCTGCAAGATGCCGTGCAGCGGCCCCGAACGCCGTTTTATTATGATCTTTCCCTGGCCATCAGCCACACGCTGCACCCGCTCAAGGACATCGATCCCGACGCCGATGCGATCCGGTTGCGCGAGGCGGTCGGCCGGGCGCTGAAATCGGAGGGCTTGTTTTGAAGGCGCGCGGCAATGCCGAACGGCGTCTGGCCTGGCTGTTGTGCGCGCCGGCCGTGACGGCGATGCTGCTGGTCACGGCCTACCCGATTCTGTATGCGTTCTGGCTGTCATTGTTCCGCTACGACCTGCGCTTTCCGCAGCACCGGCAATTCGTCGGACTGGACAATTATGTCAGCGTGCTGAGCTCCGAAATCTGGTGGAAATCAGTGGTGAACACGTTGATCATCACGGCCGGCTCGGTGGCCGTGGAACTGGTGCTGGGCATGCTGCTGGCGCTGTTGATGTTCAGGGCCACGCTCGGCCGCCGCACGATCCGGACCGTGATCCTGATTCCCTACGGCATGATCACGGTCGTGTCGGCGCTGGCCTGGAAATTCGCCTTCGATCCGACCACGGGCTTCGTCAACGCGCTGCTGAATCTCGACAATGCCTGGCTGACCGAGCGCTGGTCGGCCTTCTTCGTGATCATCTTCACCGAAATCTGGAAAACGACGCCGTTCATGGCGTTGCTGCTGCTGGCCGGGCTGACGCTGATTCCGCGGGATCTGATCAGTGCGGCCCGCGTCGACGGCGCCTCGGCCTGGCAGCGGTTCGTGCACGTTACGCTGCCGCTGATGAAACCGACGATCATGGTCGCGCTGCTGTTCCGGACCCTGGACGCCTTCCGCATTTTCGATACCGTGTACGTGCAGACGCGCGGCGCCGGGAATACCGAAACCGTGTCCCTGGTCGGCTATAACGTGCTGATAGCGAGGCTCAACCTGGGGTTGGGATCGGCCGTGTCGGTGCTGATCTTTATCGGCGTGCTGATTATCGCCTTGCTGTTCCTTAAAGGTTTCGGCACGCCATTGACGCGACAGCAAGGAGAATGACGATGGATAACAGACAAAACCGGCTGGAGGCGCTGCTTTGGAGCGGTTTTGGCCTGCTGGTCCTGGGATACGCCCTGATTCCGGTGCTGTGGATTCTGTCGCTGTCGCTGAAATGGCCCGCCGATCTGAACGACCGGCGCCTGATCCCGGCCCGCATCAGTTTCGATAACTACCGGGCCGTGTTCGAGGATGCCCAGTTTCCGGCGGCCTTGTGGAACTCCTTCGGCATCGCGCTGCTGGCGACCGGGCTGTCGATCTTGCTGGCGATGTTTGCCGCCTATGCCATCGTGCGCCTGCGGTTTGCCGGCAAAAAGCTGGTGCTGGCGGGCGTGCTGGCCATCTCGATGTTTCCGCCCGTTTCGATCATCGGCCCCTTGTTCAATCTCTGGCGCGGCATAGGGCTTTACGATACCTGGGCCGGGTTGATCATTCCTTACATGACCTTCACCCTGCCGCTGGCCATCTGGACCTTGTCGGCGTTCTTCCGCGAAATTCCCTGGGATCTGGACAAGGCCGCGCGCGTCGACGGCGCGACGCCGTTTCAGGCCTTTTTCCATGTCATTGCCCCGTTGGCGGCGCCGGGCGTGTTTACGGCCGCGATTCTGGTTTTTATCTTCGCCTGGAACGACTTCCTGTTCGCGACCTCGCTGACATCCACGAATGACGCGCGCACGGTGCCGGCCGCCATCGCCTTCTTCACGGGCAGTTCGCAGTTCGAGCAGCCGACCGGATCGATCGCCGCGGCCTCGGTGGTCGTGACCGTGCCGATCATCGTCATCGTGCTGTTATTTCAACGGCGTATCGTTGCCGGACTCACCGCCGGCGCGGTCAAAGGCTAGGAGGAGCAATGGCCGAAATCGTTCTCGACAATGTCAGCAAGCAGTTTGCCGACGGCACGCGGGTGTTAAGGAACACCAGTTTCACGATCCACGACGGCGAATTCTTTATCCTGGTCGGCCCGTCCGGCTGCGGCAAATCGACGCTGCTGAACATGATCGTCGGCCTGGACTCGGTCAGTGCCGGGGAAATCCGTGTCGACGGCCGGGTCATCAATGACCTGGACCCCAAGAATCGCAATATGGCGATGGTATTCCAGAGCTATGCGATTTATCCGCATATGACGGTGGGCGAGAATATCGGTTTCCCGCTGCGGCTGGCGGGTCTCTCCAAGGCGGAAATCACCCGAAAAGTCTGGGATGCCGCGGCACTTCTGGAACTGACCACCTTGCTGGAGCGCAAGCCGGCCAGCTTGTCCGGCGGCCAGCGCCAGCGCGTGGCCATGGGGCGCGCCCTGGTGCGCAACCCCGTGGCGTTTTTGCTGGACGAGCCGCTTTCCAACCTCGACGCGCGATTGCGCGTGCAGATGCGCGCCGAAATCGGCCGCCTGCAGAAGCGGCTCGGCACCACGATGATTTACGTGACTCATGACCAGACCGAGGCGATGACGCTGGGCGACCGCGTGGCGGTGTTAAACCAGGGCGTCGTGCAGCAGGTCGGCACGCCCCGGGAGCTGTATCAAACGCCGGCCAATCTGTTCGTCGCCGGCTTTATCGGATCGCCGGGCATGAACTTTGTGCCGGCCCGACTGGAAGGAAAGAGGCTGGCGCTGCCGTTCGGTGAAGCCGTACTGCCTGACCGGTTGGAAAAAAGCCGGCCTGGAGACGGGCCGGTCATCGCCGGTTTCCGTCCCGAAGCGGTCAGTTCGGCCGGACAGGGACACTCGCATGATCTGGCCTTTGAGGCGCGTATCGATGTGGTCGAATGGCTGGGCGCCGAGCTGTTCGTTTATTTCGATATCGCCTGGTCGGAAAAATGGGATTTGATTCTGCCGCATCTGAGCGCCATGCCGGAAAAAGGCACAACGATGTTCGTAGGCCGCCTTGATCCGTCGCTCAAGGTAAGCAAAGGCCAGACGCTCAGGTTGCAGTTGAAGCGTCAGGACATCCATCTTTTTGATGGCCGGACCGGGCGTAATCTGGCCATGATGGCATGATGCCTCCGGCGACTGAAGTCGCCCCCCACGGGTATGGCAAGCGCTATGGGGATATCTCGGGCAGGACGGAATTTGCGAACCCGTCCCTAACGGTTCAGGGATGGCTGAACATCTAATTCATGCAAAACATTTCGGACGCGGCAGGCAACATGTCCCGTCTGGTTGCAAAGATCCGGGCGCAACGCAATATTCCAGTCGTCGCCTACAATCTTGAGCCTGCCGGGCCGCATCAATAGCATCATCGAACCGCAAGCAATTGTCGCCTTTGGCGATCAGCTGTTTCTCTTGGAACTGACGGGATCCGTAAAGGATCGTATTTTATGAGTTTGATAGGTTAGAGATGAATAGACATGAGCCTAACGACGGAAAAAACAACCGACGATCTCCAGGAGCAACCTCTCGCCAAGATTCCTTCGGGCATTCGCGGCCTGGATGAGATTACCCATGGCGGCCTTCCCAAGGGACGCACCGTGCTGGTGGCGGGCGGTCCGGGTTCGGGCAAAACGCTGCTGGCCATGGAATTCCTGGTGCGCGGCATCATCGATTACGATGAGCCGGGCGTTTTTATGGCCTTCGAGGAAACCGCCCAGGAACTGAGCAGCAACATGGCTTCGCTCGGCTTCCGCGTGGACGAACTGGTTGGCAAAGGGAAAATGCTCATCGATTACATACACCTGGAGCGCAGCGAGATCGAGGAAACGGGCGAATATGACCTGGAGGGGTTGTTCGTCCGACTGGGTTACGCCATCGACTCGATCGGCGCCAAACGCGTCGTGCTCGATACGATCGAAATGCTGTTCGCCGGCCTGCCTGACGAGGGGATTCTGCGTGCGGAATTACGCCGTCTGTTCCGTTGGCTGAAGGCCCGCGGCGTTACCGCCATCATGACCGCCGAGCGCGGCAATGAGACGCTGACCCGCTATGGCATGGAGGAGTATGTCTCCGACTGTGTCATCACGCTCGACCATCGCATTTATAACCAGATCTCCACGCGTCGCCTGCGCGTGCTGAAGTATCGAGGTTCCCTCCATGGCACCAACGAATATCCGTTCCTCATTGACGAGGATGGGATCTCCATTCTGCCGATTACCTCCATGAGCCTTGAGCATACCGTTTGCAACGACCGCATTTCCACCGGCATCGAGCGTCTCGACAACATGCTCGGCGGCATGGGCATATACCGGGGCAGCAGCGTGCTGCTCAGCGGCACGGCGGGCACGGGCAAAACCACTTTCGCGGCATTTTTCGCGGACGGGGCCTGCCGCCGGGGCGAGCGTGTTCTCTATTTGCCGTTCGAGGAGGCGCCTCACCAGATCATCCGCAACATGCAGTCGGTAAGTCTCGATCTGGCGCCATGGGTAGCGCAGGGGCTGCTGCGCTACCATGCGGTGCGGCCGACAATTTATGGTCTGGAGATGCACCTGGCCAGCATCCACAAGCTGGTGGAGGAATTCCAGCCCAGCCTGGTGGTGGTCGATCCGGTCACCAACCTGATATCCGTCGGTACCCTCTCCGAGTCCGAGGCGATGCTCGCCCGCCTGATCGACTGGTTGAAAAGCCGGCGGATCAGTGCCGTGTTCACCAGCCTGACCTCGGGCGGAGGACCGCTGAAGCAGAGCCAGGTGGGTATTTCCTCGGTGATGGATACCTGGTTGATGCTCAGCACCATCGAAAGCCGCGGAGAGCGCAATCGAGGCATTCAAGTCGTGAAGTCGCGAGGCATGGCGCATTCCAACCAGATACGCGAGTTCCTTATCAATGATCAGGGCATCCGCCTGCGCGACGTCTACATCGGTCCGTCGGGAGTATTGACCGGCGCCGCCCGCTTCGCCCAGGAGGCGCGGGAAGAGGCGGAGCGTATCCTGCGCGATCAGGAGATCAAGCACCATCACAGTCAACTGGCGCATAAGCGTGCCGCCCTGGAAGCGCGGATTGATGCTCTGCGCGCGCAATTCGAGACGGAGGAGTCGGAGATCAATCTGGCGATCGCGCAGGCACAACAGCTGAAGACCCGGGCGGCAAGCGAACGTGAAGAAATGGCCCGGATACGCCATGGCGATGACGTTTCGGGCAACAAGTAGAGGAGAGCGAACCATGTCAGACAACCACGAGCATACGGCAGAAGATAAATCCGAAGACAGCGGAGAGATGTGGAAGCTGCGTCTCTACGTGGCCGGGCAGACACCCAAATCGCTGACTGCGTTCGCCAACCTGAAACGGATCTGCGAAGAGTATCTGAAAGGCCGTTATAGCGTCGAGGTGATCGACTTGCTGGAAAACCCGCAGTTGGCCGCCGGCGACCAGATCCTGGCTATCCCTACGCTGGTGCGCAATCTGCCTGAGCCGATGCGCAAGATCATCGGAGATCTATCGAACACCGAACGAGTATTGGTAGGCCTGGATCTGCGTCAACGGAAGGGGACAATATGAGTCCGCGCGATAAGACAGGGCAGGTCAGCGAACACCCTGAGCAAGCCAAAAGCGCTACCGAAGCATTTCAGGACGCGCTCCTGAATAAAGAGCAACAGTATCTGCTACGCCTTTACGTAGCCGGTACCACGGCGCTCTCGGTGCAGGCCATCGCCAATATCCGACAGGTATGTGAGCAGGAGCTGGTCGGGCGCTATGATCTGGAGGTGGTCGACATCTACCAGTCACCGGAGCGAGCGAAAGACGACAATATCGTTGCCGTTCCCACCCTGGTCAAGCAACTTCCCCGCCCGTTGCGCAAGTTGATTGGCGATCTCTCTAATTGCGAGCGCATTCTCGTGGGCCTGGACCTGCATCCGAAGCCCTCCACCAGAGCGGAGCAGAACGGTGAAATCCGGCAATGAGGCACAGCAGGAGCTGCTACTTAAAATCCAGGACCTGACGCTGCGCCTGGAGGAAGCGCAGGAGACCCTGGACGCCATCCATACCGCCACAGTGGACGCGGTGGTGGTGAATCACGACGGCAAATACCGGGTTTATACCCTGGAAGGGGTCGATACCATCTACAGACATTTGTTCGAAACGCTGAACGAGGGGATCCTCATCGTCGCCGCCGACCGAACGGTTCTTTATGCCAACCGGCGATTCGCGGACCTGACAGGCATGGCGCTGAGTAGAATCACCGGTGCCGGCCTCGAACGCTTTTGGCCCCCGGATCAGGCGGCGGATTTTGCCGCGCTCCTGGCTAGAGCGGAGGAAAGGCCGCACCGCGACAATCTGTCGCTGATCCGTGCCGACGGCAGCCGGGTGCCCGTGATGGTTTCGATCAATCCGGCCCCGCTGGAAGCCCCCGAGGCTGGCTGCGCGATCGTAGTCACGGACCTGACGGAACTGCGGCAGGCACAGGAATCCCTGCGCAAGGCCAATGAGGAACTGGAGACGCGGATCAGGGCGCGGACAGCGGATCTTCAATGCGCCAACATGGCGCTGGAAATCGAGATCGCCGAGCGTATGCGGGCGCAAGAGGCCCTGCAAAACAAGGATAGGCAAAAGGACGAGTTTCTGGCCATCCTGGCCCATGAACTGCGCAATCCTTTAGCGCCGCTCAGCAATGCCGTGCAGATTATGAAACGGCCCGATCTGGACGAAAAGCGGCTCGCCTGGTGCCATGATGTCATAGACCGCCAGATCGAACACATGGTGCGCCTGGTGGACGACCTGCTGGATGTTTCCCGCATCAGTCGCGGCAAGATCGAACTCAAGAGGGAATACCTCGAATTGTCCGCTATCATCGACAGTGCCGTCGAAAGCACCTTGCCCTTCATTGAAGCCACCGGCCACCAGTTGACGGTTTCCCTGCCCGATGAACCATTGGTTCTCAACGCCGATCCGGTGCGGCTCACTCAAGTATTCGCCAATCTGCTTAACAATGCGGCGAAATACATGAAGGCGGGCGGAGACATTTATCTTTCGGTACGAAGACAAGACACTACCGCCAGGGTGAGCGTGCGGGACACAGGTATCGGCATCCCTGCCGAGGCGCTGCTTTCGATATTCGACCTGTTTACCCAGGTCGACATTGGCGCCAGCCATGCTCAGGGCGGCCTGGGTATAGGGCTGGCCCTGGCGCGCAGCCTGGTACAGATGCACGGCGGCAGCATCGAGGTTTATAGCGCAGGTCCCGGCCAGGGCAGCGATTTTGTCGTCTATCTGCCGCTAGTGGCTGAATACCATGACGATGCCAAGGCATCGCAAGACTCGTCTGCCGGGCACCACTCCCCTCAGCGTATCCTGGTGGTGGACGATAACCGCGACGCCGCCGACAGCCTTGGCATGCTGCTGGAATCCCTGGGCGCCGAAGTGCAGGTCGTTTACGACGGGAGGACGGCGCTGGAGACTCTCAAGATCTTCACGCCGTCCATGATACTGTTGGATCTGGGCATGCCGGAGATGGACGGCTACGAGGTAGCCCGGCGGATCCGGAAGCAACCCTGCTTGCGGGATGTGGTACTGATTGCGCTGACCGGTTGGGGACAGAAGAAGGACCGCGAGCGTACCCGCATGGAGGGATTCGATCACCATCTGATCAAGCCGGTGGATATCGAGGTACTGAAGACGCTGTTGAGGTTGTAGTACGAATCTTTCGAACGGATGGCTGTAAAGTTGAATTCGTGCCTATACCCATAAAACAGCCAGGCCGCAGGCGCATCTGCCGCTGGCATTCGTCCCCGAGGCACCTGAAAATTCAAAATTTATCAAACAAAATATTCTTCGAATCGACGCCCTGATTGATCAGCATATTGACCACGGCATCGATCATCATCGGCGGACCGCACAGGTAATACTCGCAGTCTTCGGGAGCCGGGTGGTCTTTGAGATATTGATCGTACAGGATCTGGTGAATGAAGCCGACGGGGCCGGTCCAGTTGTCTTCGGGCAATGGACTGGACAGGCCGATGGCCCACTCGAAGTTGTCATGCTCCTGCGCCAGCCGGTCGAAGTCTTCGGCGTAAAATACTTCGGCCAGACTGCGGGCGCCGTACCAGTAGGATATTTTCCGGCCGCTGTGCAAGCGTTCCAGCTGGTCGAAGATATGCGAGCGCATGGGGGCCATGCCCGAGCCGCCGCCGACGAAGATCATTTCATTGTTGGTTTCCCGGGCGAAGAATTCGCCGTAGGGACCCGATAGGCTGACCCTGTCGCCGGGTTTCAGGTTGTAGATATAGGATGACACCTTGCCGGGCGGGGCGTCGGGCTTGGAGGGCGGCGGCGAGGCGATGCGGACGTTCAGCATGATGATGCCTTTTTCGCCCGGATAGTTGGCCATGGAGTAGGCGCGCATGACCGGTTCGTCGACTTTGGAAACATATTGCCACAGGTTGTATTTGTCCCATTCCGGCCGGAACCGCTCGTCGATGTCGAAATCGCTGTACCTGACGGTATGGGGCGGTACGTTGATCTGGACATAGCCGCCGGCCCGAAATTCCATGTCTTCGCCGGGCGGCAGTTCCAGGACCAGCTCCTTGATGAAGGTCGCCACGCTGCGGTTGGAGCGCACCGTGCAGTCCCAGTTGCGGATCGCGAACAGTTCCGGCGGCAGGCCGAGGCTCATGTCGTCCTTGACTGAAACTTGACACGACAGCCGGTAGTTGGCGTTGATCTGTTGCCGGTTGAGTTTGGCCCGTTCGGTGTCCAGGAGATCGCCCCCGCCTTCCTTGATCACGACCTTGCATTGTCCGCAGGTGCCCTGGCCGCCGCAGGCCGAGGGAATATAGATTTCATTGTCGGCCAGGGCATTCAGCAATTTGCCGCCCATCGGCACGGACAGGCTGAGCGCCGGATCATCGTTGATATCGATCGTGGCGTTGCCTTTGGCGACCAGCCGGTCTTTGGCCAGCATCACGACAACAGCCAGCACCAGCACGATCAACGTGAACAGGGCCATGCTGATAATGATCAGGGTGATATCGCTCATGCCGGTTCACACTGGACGGCTGAAGCCGCTCCCATATTGACTGAACGGTTCGTCTTCATGGCTACAGCTCGATGCCGGAAAACAGCATGAAGGCCATGGCCATCAAGCCGGCCGTGATGAAGGTTATGCCGAGCCCTCTGAGGCCTTCGGGTACATTGCTGTACTTCATTCTTTCGCGGATGCCGGCCAGCCCGACGATGGCCAGCGCCCAACCCGTGCCGGTGCCCAGGCCGAACACGGCGCTCTCCATAAAATTGTAATTGCGCTCAACCATGAACAGGCTGCCGCCGAGAATGGCGCAATTGACCGTAATCAGGGGCAGGAAGATGCCGAGCGCTATGTAGAGCCTGGGGATATATTTGTCCAGAAACATTTCCAGGATCTGCACGATGGCGGCAATGACGCCGATATAGCTCAACAGCCCCAGAAAGGTCAAGTCGACGCCGCGCAGTCCCAGCCAGGACAGGGCATTTTCCTTGAGCACATGCTGGTAAATGATATTGTTGATCGGCACGGTGATCGATTGCACGACAATGACGGCAATCCCTAAGCCAATGGCGGTCGACATGCGTTTGGAGACGGCCAGAAACGTGCACATGCCCAGAAAAAAAGCCAGGGCCAGATTTTCAATGAAAATGGCGGTGAGAAACAGGCTCAGGTAATGTTCCAGCATTGCTTACTCCAGCCCGCTGTTACGGGCAACATCTTCCGGTATCTGCCCTTGGTCGAGATTGTCCAGAAACGGGCCATATCCGTGTTCGCCCAGCCAGTATCTGACCAGATTATTGACGCCGCGACTGGTTATGGTCGCGCCGGAAAGGCTGGCGACTTGATGGTCGGCCTGGTCTGAGGCCGGATCGATCTCGCCGCGCGTGACTTCGATAATAACCCGGCCCTGCTCATCGTATGCCTGCTTGCCCTCCCAGCTGTTTTTCCATTGCGGGTTATCGACTTCGCCTCCCAGCCCCGGCGTTTCCTTGTGCTCGTAGAACGTGATGCCGGTGATCGTGCGCAGATCCTTATCCAATGCGATAAAGCCGTAAAGGGTGGACCACAGCCCCTTGCCGTAGACAGGCAGGACCAGTTTTTGCAACTGTTGGCCGTCCTTGACCTGATAGACTGCCATGTACTTGGGTCGCTGTTTTATCCGGGCCTGATCGTATTCCGGCGGAATGGCTTCGCCGTAATCGGGATCAAAAGCCAGCGCTTGAATATCGAAGGTCTCGAGGTTGAGTCTTTCATTGAATTTTTCCTCGTCGACGATCTCTCCGGACTGCAGGTCTATCATCAAGGGCTCGATTTTTTGTTCATAGATCGCGTCAAGATCGGCGCCTTCCTCATACAGATCGGCAACGATCAGGATATTTCTGATCCTGTCCAGGCGCTGGTTATGCTTTTGCGTGGCATGCAGCAATATCGCGGCGGCGGACACGAACAGGGAGCAGACCAGGCTAACGCCCAATACGATCTGCAGCGCATGCCGGACGCTATCCTTTTGCATCGAGCCTCCGCTGCCGTCTGCGGATATGCCGGCTGACGAATAGCTTGTCTATGGTCGGCGCAAACACGTTGCCGAATAAAATAGCCAGCATGATGCCCTCCGGGAAGCCGGGGTTGATGACTCTGACCAATACCGTCAAGGCGCCGATCAGCATTCCGTAAACATACTGGCCGGGCAGGGAATGCGCGGCCGATACCGGATCGGTGGCCATGTAAACCGTGCCGAAGGCGAATCCGCCCAGCACCAGGTGCCATTGCGGCGTGAGCTGAAACATCGGGTTCGACGCGCTGCCGAGGTAATTGAACAGCAGCGACAGGCCAGCCATGCCCAGCACGACGCCGGCCATGATGCGCCACGAGCCGACGCGGCTGACGATCAGAATGAGCGCACCGATCAGGCAGGCCAATGTCGAGGTTTCGCCCATGGAGCCGGGCATTAAGCCATAGAAGGCGTCCTGCCAGGAAACCGACAGCTCCAGCGCCGGATCGGGCAGTTCCGCCAGGGGCGTGGCCCGGCTGTAGCCGTCGACCGGCACCCAGACGGTATTGCCGGTCATTTCCCGGGGATAGGAGAAAAACAGGAAGCAGCGCCCGACCAGGGCCGGATTCAGTATGTTCATGCCGACGCCGCCGAAAATTTCCTTGCCGATCACCACGCCGAACGAGATGCCGATCATGACCTGCCACCAGGGTATGGATGGCGGCAGGATCAGCGCGAACAGCAGGCTGGTGACCAGAAACCCCTCGCTGATGGTTTGTTGCCTGACGCAGGCGAACAGCACTTCCCAGAAGCCGCCCGCGAGCACGGTGACGATATAGACCGGCAAAAAATACAGCGCGCCCAGCAGCATGTTGTCGAGCATGCTGGCCGGATCGCTGCCGGCGCCCATGAAAGTCAGCAGGGCGCCGCGCCAGCCCTGGGCATATTCGGCGCTTTGCTGTTGCAGCGCCAGGTTGGCTTGCAGGCCGGTATTGTACAAAGCCATGATCACGACCGGTATCAGCGCCACGATGACCGTGACCATCATGCGTTTCATGTCCATGGCGTCGCGCACGTGCGGGGCGTCCGTGGTAACGGTGCCGGGCGTATACAGAAAAGTGTCCACGGCCTCGTACAGCGGGCCCAGCTTCTGCCATTTTCCACCCTTGCCGAAAAGCGCCCCGAGTTTTCCGGGTTTCTCACTCATGCGTTTGCACTCCCTGAAATTTCTTCCTCGATCATTTCCAGGTTTCGGCGCAGCAGCGGCGCGAACTCCAGTTTAGACGGGCAGACAAAGGAACATAAGGCCAGATCTTCCTCGGCCAGTTCCAGGCAGCCGAGGTTTTCGGCTTCTTCGATATCCTGGACGGCCAGCGCGCGCAGTAAAAAAAGCGGCATGATATCGAGCGGCATGACGCGTTCGTAATTGCCGTTAGGGATAATGGCCCTGATATCGCCGTGCGTCGAGGTGGTGAAATCGTAGGTGCTGCCGGGGATAAATTTGGATAGCACGACATTTTTAATGGAATAGAGATGAAGGCCGGGATTCAGCCAGCCCAGGAATTCGCGCCGCCGATGTTCCGGCAACACGGAAATCTGCTGATGGTAGCGGCCCAAAAACGCCGTGGCGCCTTCGGCTTTATGGCCGGACAGTACCGAGCCGGAAATGATGCGGTTACCGTTTCTGCTCAGTTCGCCCTGGCAGTGTTCATCAAGGCAGGCGCCGATTCGGGTTCTGATCAGGCAGGGATTTTTGACGGACGGGCCGGCCAGGGACACGATGCGGTCGACATACAGCCGGCCGGTGGTGAACAGCTTGCCTACCGCGATCACATCTTGAAGACCGAGGTGCCAGACGGTTTTGCCGAGATGGACGGGATCGAGAAAATGGATATGCGTGCCGACGTTGCCGGCCGGATGGGGGCCTGAGAATTCGGCGACAGTCAGGTTCTCGATGTCCATGTCCGGCAGCCGGGTTTTCGGATGTTTGCACAGAAAGATCTTGCCCTCGGGCAAGCGGGCCAGGATGCGCACGCCGTTGACGAAGTCCTGTTCGTGGCCGGCCAGCAGCGGTTCGATGGCCGGTGCTAGCGGATTGGTATCCATGGCCGTGATAAAGAGGGAGTGAGGCACTGTTTCAGGATCTGCCGTTCTGTTGAACGGCCGTGCGCGCAGTGCCGTCCACAAACCGGACTCCAGCAGTTGCTCGATGATCTGCTGGCGGTTTAGCGAGGACAGACGGTTTTCGGCATAGGACTGGAAGCGAACTTCCTCCTCACTGTCAGTCAGTTCGATCACGACCGACAGCAAGGCGCGTTTTTCGCCGCGATTAATGGCTTTTACATAACCTGTCCCGGGCGAGGTATAGCGTACCGCCGGCATTCTTTTATCGGTGAACAATAGTTGGCCTTTAATGACCGGATCGGACTCCTTGACCGCCATTTGCGGCTTTAAACCGATACTGTCAAAACCGAGTATCGCAACGGTTTTAGGGGGGGGCGTGGTTTTGATAATCTGTTCGGGGCCGCCTTTGATGGGCAGGTCCAGGCCTTTTCTTATTTTAATCATTGAGTGATAAGTGCTGGATGGATGCAAGACTGGCACTGGTATTATTTCTTAATGGACGAGCGCGATAAATCAGTAGAACTACCTATGGATAGCGTTGCCAAATACCGCCGGGTCGGCTGATTGCCGGTGTTATTGTTAAGTGCTTCGTCGAGACTTTGAAAATTATTCGGGAACTTTCGGGTTTTGGATAAAATCTTTGTATCAATTGATGGGCAAGTCTTATATCTGGCAAGGCTTACCTGATGCTGATCAGAAAAGCCTTAGATAAATTACTCTGTTCCCGATTTGTAAAAATAGCGATATACAAAAAATTGAGAGTTGATACAATCAAATATTTAAGGTTTTGATTATAAAGCTGAGATTCAGTAATTCAGAGTTGTTAATAATAAAAAACACTAGCGATGGAGCCTGACTGATATCGTGTAATTTTTGTAATTATCCTTTTCCATTATCTAAGCGCTGTATTTCTTAATAACAAACAGACTTCGGATTTTACGGTCTTGTAGAGGTGTTTTATATGTGTCAAACCAGTCAACGGGTTTCATTTGGATTTACCGAGCAGACGTTTCCGGTAGGGATGCACATCTGCTACTTGTACAATAATGAGAACGAGCGGCGTCATATTATTGGCCGGTTTATCCAAAGCGGACTGCGTGCCGGCGAAAAAGTAGGTTATCTTGCGAATATTTCTTCCACGGATGAAATCGATAGGCAGCTCTCTCAACTAGGCATAGCGCCTCCATGTGATATTAAGCCGGAGCAACTGCTTCTGAAGCCGGCAGAGGCAACTTATTGTCCCGATGGGACTTTCAGGCCGGAGCGCATGATTGATTATTGGCGTTCCCTTTATGCCCAGACCCAGCATGAAAGCTTTTCAGGCATGCGCCTGACCGGGGTAACAAATTGGATAAACAAGGGCCTGCCCGGCATTGAACGCTGGATCGAATATGAAGCGATGCTTAACAACCTGCTGGAAGAGTTGCCTATCCATGGCATTATTTGTCAGTATGACGTCAATAAAATAGACGGCGCTACGCTTTTTGACGTGCTGAATGTGCACCCGATGATGATCGTGGCCGGTCAGATTGTGCATAATCCTTATTTCCAGCAACCTCAAAACCATCATGAGCTGACCCCCGCGATACAAGCATAGATTTTATCGGTTATTCCCCCGTTAGCTGATGGTATTTCCCTATGGCACATAATTGTTTTGCAGCAAGCTTCATCCATGATGACCACTCAATGTAGAGCCGAGGTTCTTGGCAAACTGTTCGTTATTCCCGGAACCCTGTGCATTCTTCCGGACCAGCAAACTATTGTTGATTTTGTCAATAAAGCGCTAAACCAGATCGTGCCCGGCCTTGCCTCGGTATATTTCTGCATGGAAGGTTCTATAAGCGTAACAACGTCGGATCCCGTTATTAACTGTACAGGCTGCGCCACTAACTGGGACAGGGCCTTTGCCTCTGCCGAACCCTGTGCACTGGATCGGGCAGGCACGCGCCGTCTGCCGCTGCGTACCGCGTCGAGGCTATACGGGTTCTTGATCTATTCGATTGATAATCTTGAGGAGTTTTTACCTTATGAGCCCTATGTCGCGAATCTTGCCAATATCGTTACCACGGAACTGGAAAGGCGCTCGTTGGAATTGACGAGGCGGACGGTCCAGGAACAGCTTCATCAAGTGCTACAGGAACTGGAGTCCGAGGTTGTCGACCGTACGACGGAGTTAGCGCAACGCAATGCCGAGCTTGAGAAGGAGATACAGTCCCGAAACAGCCTGGAAAAAGCGTTGCGGCTCAGCGAGGAACGCTACCGGTCCCTGACGATCGCCACGACACAGGTCACCTGGACAGCCAGCCCTTTGGGGGAAGTCATCGAGGATATCCCCAGTTGGCGGCTATTTACGGGCCAGAATGAGGAGGAGGTTAAAGGGCATGGCTGGATCAATGCCGTGCATCCGGAAGATCGTCAGCAGGCCATGATGGGCTGGCTGCAGTCGGTGAAGACCGCTTCTATCTATAACACGGAGTATCGCCTTTATCGACATGACGGCGAATATCGTTATGTTTCCGTTCGCGGGGTGCCTATATTGGAAGGGGACGGAAGCATTCGGGAATGGATAGGAACCTGCACGGATATTACCGAGCAGAAGCTGGTGGAAGCCGCGCTGCAGAAATCTCATGAGGAACTGGAAATCCGAGTGCAGGAAAGAACCGCGGAACTGGCGCATACTAATGAAATCCTGAGTAATGAGATTGCCGAAAGAAAACGCATGGAACAGGCGCTGCGCGAAACTGACCGCCATAAGGACGAATTCCTGGCCATGCTGGCCCACGAGCTGCGCAATCCGCTGGCGCCGATCCGCCACGCGCTGCATGTATTAAAGAAGCAGGGTCACACGGATCCCACGCTGGAATGGGGGCATGCGCTGGTTGACCGGCAAGTCACCCATATGGCGCGGCTGCTTGATGACCTGCTGGATGTGGCCCGCATCATTCAGAACAAAATCCGGTTGAAAATGGAACGTTGCGATTTAAACGATATCATTACCCATGCCGTGGAGGATTGCCTGCCCTTGATTGAAGAGCGGAAGCATCATCTCGTGCTTTCCCTGCCGGAAGAGCCTCAGTGGGTGGAAGGCGATGCGACACGGCTGGAGCAGGTTATTACTAATTTATTGAACAATGCCGCCAAGTATACGGAGGAAGGCGGTAAAATAACCCTCAGCGCCATGCAAACGGGCGTTTATGCACTGATACGCGTGGAAGATACCGGTGTCGGCATCGCCCCGGAACTTCTGGCGCATGTTTTTGATCTTTTTACCCAGGCCGATCGTTCCCTGGCTCATTCCCAGGGCGGGCTCGGACTTGGACTGACACTGGTGCGCCAGTTGGTCGAGAAGCATGGCGGCTCGGTCACGGCGGCGAGCGCCGGCGTCGGTCAGGGCAGTTCATTCACGGTACGGCTGCCACTTCTGCCGACCATTCAACCTGTTATCGAATCAACGAACGAATCTATGCCTAATACATCTATTTCTTTATTATCCGATCTACGCATTCTGGTCGTGGATGACTATGTCGATGCGGCTGAAAGCCTGGCGATGCTGCTGCAAGCGGAAGGCCATGAAGTCGAAACGGTCCACTACGGCCTGAAAGCGATCGAACAGGCGCAGCGTTTCCGGCCGCAGGTCGTGCTGCTCGATATCGGCCTGCCCGATCTGGACGGCTACGAGGTTGCCAAGCGGCTGCGGGCCTTGCCGGAAACCCGCGATACGATCCTGATCGCCTTGACCGGTTACGGACAGGCTGAAGACCGTAACCGGTCACAGAACGCGGGGTTCGACCATCACCTGCTCAAGCCGGTTAACTTTGAAAAGCTCTCGGATCTGCTGGCTTCCGCATGACTGCCGGCATAATGACCAGCTTGGGCGGCCGAAGACTAGCCAATATTTTTCATGCGGCCACACATTGGGGCAGTTAGTTCGATTTACTGCAAGTATCATTTTTTGAGTCGCTTCGGACAAATACGCGCGTAGAGGCGAATTCATTTATGCCCCCGGGTCGTACCCATGGAGCACAAGCGAATTCGACCCTACAGTGGCCGGCGTCAAAATCAGTGGTAACAAAAGGCGGCTCTCTTCCTCTTATCCTACATTCCGCGGCAAAATTTGACCCAATCAGAATTATTTCAGTATCGATTGTTAATCGGCCTGTTCATTTTCCTTGATTCCCAGGGTTTTAATCTGGCAATTCCTACGGATTGATCCCTGATACCGTAAAATGAACAGACACGTAGGGGCGAACCTGTGTGTTCGCCCTTGCTCAACGGTTCGCCTTTGGCCAGTGGTTCTCCGGTAACCCGTTGTGCACCCGAAACAGGGCGGACACGTAGGTCCGCCCCTACAATGCGTCCGCACGATACAGGCTCCCTCTTTGATTTCCATGTTACCTATTATTCCGGTAGTGGCTGATTTGGTTGCGGAATGTCGGTCTTATTCTGAATTCAGGTTATTGATGGCTCAGTGGGTTCCCATACTGAATTTTTTAGTCAAGACAAGGCGGCGTTATGATGCCGTCAGCAAGGCTGATAACTTCTCGAAGTTAACCGGCTTGAGTAAATGGTGATTGAATCCGGCCAATTCCGAACGTTCGCGATCTTCGGTTTGTCCGTAACCGGTCAAGGCGATCAGGGTCGTGTCGCGGGTTTCCGGTAAGGCCCGCAGCCGCTTGGCGACCTCGTAGCCGTCCAGATCGGGCAGGCCGATGTCGAGCAGCACGACCTGCGGCCGGAAACGCTGCGCCTGTTCGATCGCTTTCAGGCCGCAGTCGGCGGTTTCGACTTCATGGCCTTCCGCTTGCAGCAGCATGGTCAGGCTTTCGGCCGCGTCAAGATAGTCATCCACGACCAGGATGCGAAATTTGGGTATCGGTAACATGGATTGGGTCTGTGTGGATTCGATATCGGTGGATTTCATTGTCAAGGCCGGCAGCCGTACCGTGAATGAACTGCCCTGGCCGACGCCGGCGCTCGCCGCCGTGACCGAGCCGCCATGGATCTCGACCAACTGGCGCACCAGCGTCAGTCCAATGCCCAATCCGCCCTGGGAATGGGCCAGGGAATGGTCGGCCTGGGTAAAAAGATCGAAAATCTGTGGCAGAATGTCCGGAGCGATGCCGATGCCGGTGTCCTGGATCTTGATGACGGCGTCGGAATTGTCCCGCATCACGCTCAGCGTGATTGTGCCGCCTTCGCTGGTGTATTTGGCGGCATTGTTCAGCAAGTTGGACAAAACCTGCTCCAGCCGAACCCGATCGCCCTCGATCCACTGGGGGGTTGTGGTCTGGGAGACGATCAACTCCTGACCACGCGATTCGATCAGGGGGCGGCTGGTTTCTATGGCATTATTGACAATATCGGTAAGCTCGAAACGCTCGGACTTCAGGGTGATTTTGCCTTGCATGATGCGGGCCACATCCAGCAGGTCATCGAGCAGCCGCGCCATATGGGTCACCTGACGGTCGATGACATTACGGCTCCACACCAGCTTGGGATCCTCATCCTCCCGCATTTTCAGCAACTGCACGGCATTGCGGATGGGCGCCAGCGGATTGCGCAACTCGTGGGCCAGCATGGCCAGGAATTCGTCCTTACGGCGATCCGCGAGGCGCAATGCTTCCTCGGCACGCTTGCGCTCGGTAATGTCGGATGCCACTCCCAGCAGTTTGTTACAACTATTGTCGTCATCGAGCAGTGGGATTTTGACGGTGCTGTACCAATGCACGATGCCGTCGCAGCAGGTGACCTTTTCCTCCGGGATGCGCTTGGGAGTGCGGCTGCTTATTACCTCGAGGTCATCCTGCAGGAAGCGAGCCACTTCATCAGCATTGGTATTGAAAATTTGATCGGATTGACCGATCAAATCTTCAGGATTGGTGCCGTAGCAGCGGGCCAATGCCTCATTTCCTAAAATGAACCGGCTCTTCCGATCCTTGACGAAAATCATGCTAGGAGCGGCATCGATGACCTGTCTGAGGAACATGCGCTCATGTTGCAATGCTTCCTGGCTGCGTTTGATGTCGGTGATGTCCTTGGTTGTTCCGAAACCGCCGGTCAGCGAACCATGCTCGTCAAATTCAAGCTCGGCCTGTTCGCGCACCCATTTTATCTCCTGGCCGACTATAAGCCGGTGTTCTATATCGTAGGGCTTGCCGGTAAGCGCGTCTTTCCATGCCTTATCGACTAACGCCCGATCGTCCGGATGAATAATCTCAAGAAATAATTGATAGGTTAGGGACGTGCCCTTGGAGATGCCAAAAATGCGGTAATTTTCATCGGACCAGTCCAGAATATTGTTCCCGATGTCCATGCGCCAACTGCCGATATGAGCGACGGCCTGGGCGCGATTCAGATTGATCTGGCTCTGGCGCAATGCCTCTTCGGTTTTCTTGCGTTCAGTGATGTTCGTACTCACCGTGGCCAAGCCGGCAAGATTTTCGTTTGGATCCTTCAGGACAAAGACGTTGCAGATCATCCAGAAAGCTTCGCCGGTTTTGAAGTGCCGGAAGCGGATTTCAATCTCGCCGCGGCCGTTCTGAATTACGGCGGGAAAGAACTCATCCATCATGAATGCCTGGTCTTCCGGAAAAAAGAATTCCCTGATCGGTATGTCAAGACCCTGTTCGAGGCTATCCAGGCCTACGAGACGCAGGCCGGCATCGTTGATAAAAAAAGGCGCGCCTTCCGTATCGCACATGCCGATAAATTCAGTGCTGCTTTTAGCCAGAAACACATATAAATCCCGCTCTGCTCTCGTTTTGTTGCGCTCGGCGATTTCTTGCTTAAGCTGCTCTTCCCGTTCCATGACCGTATGCAGTGCCCGTTGTTGTTGCTTGTATAAGAGCGAAATTATCAGGCTGCATATTGCGCCTACACTAGCCAGAAGCACGACGTGCAGCATTTCGCCGGGGCTGGCGACAGCGATGAGCTTGTAGGGCTCGAATAAAAAATAAATGCTTGCCACCGCACTCACTAACGTGGTGAAAAGTCCCGCCAGCAATCCTCCGCACCAGGCGGCGAATGCAATTACGACCAAAAAAAGCAGCAGTTGCGGCGTATATCCGAATATAAGCTGAAGGTCTTTCAAAATATACAAGATCACCGCAACCCCCAGTATTGAAGCGATATAGACATTGCGGAAAAAATATTTAAGATGAATCATTTTTATCTGTAGCGATCTATATTGACATTCGTGAGTTTAATCCAAATCGTAAGAGGGGTCCTGAAATCAAAATGGATAAGGTTGTCCTTATTAACCTGTCACAGTCCGGAAAACAGCAATGGGTTAATCGTCCAGTTGCACTATCATCTTTTTCCTTACCTGGAAAGATGCGATGATAGCCAGAGTAACTTTTAGGGCTGCTATTTTTTCATAACTAAAGGTAGAGAATTTTTTAAATCTTATAGTTCAATGAGAAACAGTATAATCATTGGCCAAACAGAGAAATTGCGGAGAAATTGATGCTTAATAAAGTGATATTGATAGGGAATTTAGGGGCTGACCCTGAAGTGCGATATATGCCGGCAGGTGGCGCTGTCACTAATATCAGTCTGGCGACCACAAGACGATGGAAGGATAAGCAAACCGGCGAAAGGCGCGATGCCACTGAATGGCATCGGATTGTATTTTTTAACCGTTTAGCGGAAATAGCCGGCGAATATCTCAAGAAAGGCAGTCAGGTTTATGTTGAAGGCCGTTTGCAAACCAGAAAGTGGCAGGGGCAGGACGGACAAGATCGCTATACGACTGAAATCATAGCGGAAGAAATGCATATGCTGGGCAGCCGTAGCGGCGGTACTTCCAGTTTTGGCACGGATCAGCCGCAGGCGGGTTATTCCGCTCCGTCATCGAAGCCTCAGCCGCCGCAAGGCAATGCGCCGTCCATGCCGTCGCCGCCCGAGTATGATGATTTCGATGACGATATCCCGTTCTGATGGATACTTGAGATAGAGTCTGTAAAGAATACACTTAAGCCCCTGATTAAAGGGGTTTTTTTATTTTTAAATAATGCACTTTTATATGCATTAGCGGACTGGTGGCGTGATTTTTAATGAATTGATCACAATCATTATAAATTTTATCCAATCAGTCATTATTATTGTTCATGCCTTGTCGCTCGGGCTTCTTATCTTTCAGGTTCAGGAGGCGCCATGTCAGTAGGAACAATTTGTAATCGTGAAGTGGTCATTGCCGAAAAAGAATCCTCTGTCTCAGAAGCCGCAAAGCTTATGCGCGAGTATCATGTCGGTAATGTGATCGTGACTGAAAATCGTAATGGCTTGAATTATCCGGTAGGTATGGTAACCGACAGGGATATCGTGATTAAACTGATCGCCAAGGATATCGACATCGATGCCGTTAACGTCGGCATTATCATGGCCGAGGATCTGGTCGTGGCAAGGGAAGACGATGATCTGATCGATACTGTCAAGAAAATGTGCGGCAAGGGCGTGCGGCGCTTGCCGGTCATCGATGCGTCCGGCGCGTTAATCGGCATTCTGGCGATGGACGATCTGGTAGATCTGTTTGCAGAGCAATTAAGGGATCTGGCCGGCTTGATCAGAAAAGAACTACTCTACGAAAAAAATCTCAGGCCATGATTGTTATTCCTGTTTCAGGCGTTTTCGCAGCCAGTCATCAATAAGGCCAAGGATCTGCTCGCGTAACGGAGAGGCTGAAAAAAGCTGTTCATGATGGCTGATGCTGGCGAGCAAAACGAGCCGGTTATGCGGGTGATGTTGACGGGTTGCGGTGGCAAAATCAATGCTGCCCCAGGCCGGGGTAATGGGGTCGTTTTCGGAATAAATGAGTAGATAAGGACTGTCGAAATGATTCATTTGGCGCCGGAACCGGATGATTTCCTTTTCAACCGCCAGCACATAGCGCAGGACAGTCTGCCTTATCATGTACTTATCTTCGCTCAGCCGGCGTTTTTCTTCCTCGGAGTCGGTCAGGTATTCGCTCACCCAATCCGGTGCAGTCGGCGAAAACAAATTGCGCATGCCAGGCAGCGACAGCAATTCAATCATGCCGTCTTGCAGCGGCACGCTGATCAGGGCCAGCAGTTGATTGAACAGCATGACCGGGAAGGGTTCGTCCTGCGGATTGAGAAAATGTTCATGGGTATGAAAACTGAAACGGACTAGCGGATTTTGAAACCAGCCTCGCCAGCCCGGCACTTCCGTGACTGAAAAGGCCGGGGCGCTGAACACGATGCCTTTTATTCGGGTGGTGATGGCCTTATTTTCAGCCTGCAGCAGATGAGAGGCGGTAATCAGCGAGCCCAAACTGTGGGACAGGATGAATATGGGCAGCGGTTTATCGCCAGGGATGGTGTGTATGCCGCTAGCCAGCCGGGAGCTGGCGCGGCGATCGTCAGGGATGCTGTGTGTGCCTTCAGTCTGTGGGGAACTGGCGCGGAGATGGCAATGATCGGACAGGTAATGCAGGGCCGAAGCGAGATCGTCGCGCATCGACTGCAGGTCCCGGAATTGAGCTTGTTCAAGATAAGCATGACTGGCATCATAGGCCGCCGCGCCGGCGGCGATGCTTTCATGGGCTTTCGACAATACCGGGTTGCTCAGGCCGTGCGCCGTCAGGTCCATGCCCAGAACGATGAAGCGGTCGGCGAAGTATTCGGCCACATGACCATAGCGGCCGACATATTCGTTCATGCCGTGCACAATCAACAGGCAGCCTTGAATCGCGTCCGGCGACGCCGGCCTCAGGAGCTGCATGCTTCGCCGGGCGTCATTTTCCGCTGTCTTTAGATAGGTCGGTTCGCCCCATAAAGGATAGGGCGCCGTCACCGTTTGCTGGCGCGAGCAGGCGCTGCAAAACAGCAGACATGCGGTGAAACAGACGGCGGCCGGCTTAGTCATGAACGGGCAGCGAGGATTGATAAAGCCGGCACAGGGAGCCTCGAATGCCGGGTTTACCAATCCTGCCTGCAGTTTTAATCAGTCTGAGAATAGGTCTGTACATGGGGCTTACTGGCGCTGATAAGTGCCGATCAATTCGGTCTGATCGATTATGTGCCCTTCCATCGCCTTCTCGAGCTGGGCTTTATCAGGCCAATGCAAATCCGGCAGTTCTATGTCCAGGGCGTAGAGCTTGTGAAAATAACGGTGCCGGCCTTTGGGCGGACAGGGGCCGCCGTAACCGGTGCGCTTCCAGTCGTTCTTGCCTTGCAGCGTATCCGGCGGCAAATCACTCGGCGTTATGCCTTGCGGCAAGCCGGCCGCCGCCGGCGGGATGTTGTAAAGCACCCAGTGCACCCAAGTCATTTTGGGCGCGGCCGGATCGGGCGCATCCGGGTCATCGACGATCAATACCAGCGATTTGGCGACTTGTGGAATATCCGACCAGGTCAACGCCGGCGAAACATCCTCGCCGTCGCACGTATACTGCTTGGGAATTTCGCCCTGGTGGGCAAAGTCGGGAGACTTCAAGGTCATGGTCATGGATTTTTCTCCTTCAACCGGGAAAGCCGGGATGGTATAAAAGCAGAAAATTAAACAAATCGAATAGACGGCTCTATTGATTGCCTTCATGGGTCACCTCGTTTTCTGTCAATGGCATAGTATCGTCGTGGCTGTTTAAATGCCGCAATGAGGCGAATCAATAATGCCGCCATTTCAATACGCCGCAACTCTTGGGAAGATACGATACTCTTAACGTTATTCGACATTTTTTATTGCACTGATAAAACAGCCGAGGTATCGCATGAACAATGCATCAACCAAGAATAGCAATAGGCCGGCCGGCGCAGGTGATGCCGTTTATCCGCCGCTGATTCAGGCATTGCACAGAGCCAATGCATATCCGCATGCCATCGAACCGATCCGGCTGGTTGAAACCCATATTTCCTGGCTGCTGCTGACAGGAGAATATGTATACAAAATCAAAAAACCGGTTGATTTCGGTTTTCTGGATTTCTCAACGCTGGAGCGGCGGCGGTTTTTCTGCGAAGAGGAGTTGAGGCTTAACCGGCGCCTCGCGCCTGAGCTGTATCTCGATGTCGTGCCGATTACGGGAACGTCTGAGCATCCGCAAATAGCCGGTACGGGGCCGGCTATCGAATATGCGGTCAAGATGGTGCAGTTCCCCGCCGGGCAATTGCTGAGTGAGCGTGCCGAACGCGGCCAGCTGGAGACGGGCGAGATCGATCAAATAACCCGGCTGATCGCGGCATTTCATGAAACCATTGAACGGACCGGGGAGGAGTCCGTTTATGGTAATAGTGATGTCATCCAGCAATGGTTTATGGAAAATATCGATACGGTCAAGCCGCTGCTGGCCGATGCTTCGCAATTGCGGCAGCTTGAGTCCATTCAGGCATGGGGGGATGCGCAATGGCGCGGCAAGATCGCGCTGATGCAGCAACGCAAGCGGCAGGGCTATGTGCGTGAATGTCACGGCGATCTGCATCTGAATAACATTACCTTGATTAACGGCAAGGTCACGCTGTTCGATTGTATCGAATTCAATCCGACGCTGCGCTGGATCGATGTCGTTAGCGAGATAGCCTTCCTGTTTATCGATCTGCTGCACGTGGGTTATGAGCGTTTGGCCAATCGTTTTCTCAATCAATATCTGCATTACACGGGCGATTACGGCGGCTTGGCTTTGCTGCGTTATTACCTGGTCTATCGTGCCATGGTGCGCGCTAAAGTGACACTGCTGCGCATGGCCCAGCAGCAGAATAATGAGGCCGTTTGTGCCCGCGCACGCGCCGACTATGCGGTCTATGCGCATCTGGCCGAACGCTTTACTAAGGATGGCTGGCCCGCGTTGATCATCACTCATGGTTATTCGGGATCCGGCAAGTCCACGCTGGTCAGCCAGTTGGCAGAACGGCTGGGCGTGATACAGATTCGTTCCGATGTCGAACGTAAAAGATTGTTCGGCTACCGGATGCTGGAGGCGACTCGTAGCGGCGTTGATCAAGGGCTTTATACGCAAGAGGCGGGGCGTCAGACCTTCCAGCGCCTGGCCGGGCTGGCCAGGTCCGTGATTGAGGCGGGCTTTACGGCGGTTGTCGACGCGACCTTCATTGCCGCCGCACTGCGTGAGCAATTCCGAGCGCTGGCAAACGACTGCGGCGTGCCCTTTCTGATCATCGATTTTCAGGCATCCGAGCAGGAGTTATACAGGCGCATAGAACAGCGGCGGCAATTGAAGAATGACGCTTCCGAAGCGACTATAGAGGTATTGAAACAGCAGCTTGCCTCGGCGCAGCCGCTGTCCGCGGATGAACTGGCCTTTACGATAAGAGTGAATACCGAGAGCGATAACACCCTGGATCAGTTGCTCCATGATGTAAATAAATTTTTATTGCATTAAGGATTTGGTCGTCAATAATTTCCCTGTTTAGACATCGTTCGCGAGCGATGTATTTCACTGCGCGCCGCCTGGAGCGCCTGCTTTTGGTCAGCGCATCCTATGCAAGATTCCAGTTTCAGGAAGTCATTTTTAGCCAGATCCTAACAACAGCAAAAGGCACCGCGGATCGAGTGATTATCCTGTCTGATTTCCTTATAAGTGCCTTATTATTAAAATCATCATAGGTCTATTGGTTTATTGGATGTAAAATGGTTTTGATAATTATTATAAAAATGCTCTGTTATTCATGACCCCCCAATCCTCATTAATAAGTTCAAATTTCTTTAGAGACTGTTTTAAGCGTTTTTTGCCCAATTCCCAAGCTGTCGCGCTGGCAGTTATTTTGATCGTCAGTTTTGTGCTGATTTTTTCATTGTCAGGTTTATTGATGCCGGTCTTCTCATCCATTGTTCTGGCTTATTTACTGGAAGGACTGGTGGGCAAGGCTGAAAGCATGCGTCTGCCGAGATTGCCGGCGGTTTATCTGGTGTTTTCCGGCTTTATGGCATGTCTGGGATTTTTACTGTTTTATCTCATGCCGATTGTGTCGCAGCAAGCAGTAGAACTTGTCCAACACATCCCGCTGATCATCAATCAAGTGCAGAACGGCATCATGCGTTTGCCGGAAATGTATCCGCAATTTATTTCGGAAAGCAAAATCAGGGAGATGATGTTTGCCGTTCAGCGAGAATTATTAACGTATGGCCAGAATATGCTGTCGGTTTCGGCGGCATCCGTGATGAGCCTGGTCAGTGCCATGGTTTATCTGTTTCTGGTGCCGTTAATGATATTTTTCTTTTTGAAGGATAAAGAAATACTGGTGGACTGGCTGTTGCAGTTCATGCCCCGGGATCGGCATTTAACCGTGCGAGTCTGGAAGGAAGTCGATGTGCAGATAGGCAATTATGTACGGGGAAAATTTGCCGAAGTTTTTATTCTGTGGTCGGCCAGCTATGTAACGTTTTCTACGATGGGCTTGAATTATGCGATGCTGCTGGCTGTCCTGATGGGCTTGTCGGTTATTATTCCGTATGTGGGCGCCACATTAGTGACTTTTCCGGTTCTGGGCGTGGCTTATTTTCAATGGGGGCTGGCCGGCGATGACTTTATGTATGTCGTGATCGCCTATTCGATCATCCAGGCATTGGACGGCGTGGTGCTGGTGCCGGTGCTGTTTTCCGAAGCGGTCAATTTACATCCGATAGCGATTATTGTGGCTATTCTGTTATTTGGCGGCCTGTGGGGTTTTTGGGGCGTGTTTTTCGCAATTCCGCTGGCGACAGTGGTTAAAGCCGTGCTGACGGCCTGGCCGCGGATCGAGGATAACCCTGATCACATGATTTATTAGATTTCAGCACCAAGGCGAAAGCGGTCGACCTTCGCCCTGGTCTTTGGACTCCTTACAGAATATCCGACGCGTAATCGGCCAGGCGCGAGCGCTCGCCCCGACGCAGGGTGATGTGCGCGCCATGCGGCCAGGTTTTGAAGCGATCGACTACATAAGTTAAACCGGAAGTAGTCGCGGTTAAATAGGGCGTGTCTATCTGTCCCAAGTTGCCGATGCAGATGATTTTTGTGCCGGGCCCCGCGCGCGTTATCAGGGTTTTCATTTGCTTGGAGGTCAGGTTCTGCGCCTCGTCAATAATCAAAAACCGGTTAAGGAAGGTCCGGCCGCGCATAAAGTTGAGCGACCTGATCTTGACCCGGTTCATGATCATGTTCGTGGATGCGCCTTGTTCCCAGTCAGTTTGTCCGGAACGGCTGCCGAGCAGTTCAAGGTTATCGATTAACGCCCCCATCCACGGCGCCATTTTTTCTTCTTCAGTACCGGGCAGAAAACCGATATCTTCGCCAACCGGAATGGTTTCGCGCGTCATGACGATTTCCTGATAAGTTTTATTTTCTATGGTCATGACAAGGCCAGCGGCCAGGGCCAGTAAGGTCTTGCCCGTGCCTGCCGTGCCCAGCAAGGTGACGAAATCTATTTCCGGATCCAGCAGTACGTTAAAGGCGAAGTTCTGTTCGCGGTTTCTGGCCGTAATGCCCCAGACATTATTGTGTTTGGAACGATAATCCCTCGCCAACTCCAATATGGCCACTTGTCCCTCGACAGACCTTACGATGGCTTCGAAATTGGATTCGTCCTCTATATATAAGTACTGGTTGGGATACCATTCGGCAACCAGCGGATCCTCCAGTTTGTAAAAAGTACGGTCTTTTTCCTGCCACGATTCCATTTTACTGCCGTGCTGTTCCCAGAAATCGCTGCCTAATGCCTTGGCGCCGCTGTATAACAGATCGATGTCTTCCAGCGTCTGGTCGTTATGGTAATCCTCGGCAGGCAATTGCAGCGTCGCCGCCTTGATGCGCATGTTGATGTCCTTGGACACCAGAATGACATTATTGTTGGGCAGTTCTTTGGTAAGGGCCAGGACAATGCTCAAGATAGAGTTGTCGGGGATATTGCCGGGCATGCTTTCCGGCAACAGTGCCGTCATGGCACTGGTTTGAAAATACAGTCGCCCCTGGCTTTCGACGCCCTCGGCCAAGCCGTGTTCTATGCGCGATAAGGGCAGGCCATCGTTAATGGTTTGCGTATCGGCATCACTTATCAATTCATCCAGAAACCGGCTGACTTGTCTGACATTACGGGCAACTTCGGTTAAACCTTTTTTAGAGTGATCCAGTTCTTCCAATACGATCATCGGGATAAAAATATCATGTTCCTGAAAACGGAAAATGGCGGTCGGATCGTGCATCAGTACATTGGTATCTAAAACAAATAGTTTTTTCTCCGGTGGAGTTTGAATATTCATGGCTGGTTTCCTGTGAGTTCCGCCAATGCTTGCAGAACTTCTTCTATATGTGTTTTAACTTTTACTTTGCGCCATTCGCGGACAAGTAATCCCTGTGGGTCGATGAGGAAAGTGCTGCGTTCGATGCCGCGAACCTCTTTGCCGTACATCTTTTTCATTTTTATGACATCAAATTGTCGGCATAGTGCTTCATCCTGATCCGACAGCAGATCGAAAGGAAACGCCTGTTTACTCTTAAAGCCTTCATGAACGCGGACCGTATCGCGCGAGACGCCTAATACAATGGCATTGAAGCGGGTAAATTTATCGATATTGTCGCGGAAGCCGCAGCCTTCCTGTGTGCAGCCGGGGGTATTGTCTTTGGGGTAAAAATACAGAACAATGTATTTACCCGGGTAATCCGATAATTTGACGGACTTGTCGCCGGTGGAAAGGGCCTCAAAATCAGGCACAGGAATGCCTATGCTGGGTGGAGTCATGACTAGACCTATCGTTTTATGGGTTCAAGGATTGAATCGATATTCAATTGATCGCAGAAATCCAGGAATTCCTCGCGCAGTGACAGCAGGTGCAGATGCGGCGGGATTAATATGACAAACTTGGTTGAGAAGACGGAGGTTTGAATGTAGGGCGCCTGATAACAGCTGCCGGATATTTCCTCAATGCCGATGTCGCGGTCAAACAGGAAAGTCGCGATTGATTCCATCACATTATCGCGATCCAACGATATCGTTTCTAAAGAATAAGGCACATAATCACAGCCCTTGTCTTTGTGTTCGATGCGTAGTTTATGAATATTAATCTCTAGCCGTTTCTGGATGACATCCAAAGTGCTTTCGAGTTTGGCAATATGATTCCAGTTTCCTTGAATAAGCAGATAAGCGGCTGTAGCCTGAGCCAGGCGGGATGACCTTATTTCGAGGATGTTGCATTTACAGTCGCGTACGGCGGGTAATATTTTTGCAATAAAATTAATCTGGTTGTCGCCTAAAACGGTGATAGCTAGTTGCATATTATTCTTAATCAAAGTTTTTATTTGAAAGTTTAACATCAAATGAGCGAAACTTTGCGAACATTAAGTTTTATTGGCCCTAAAATAAAGTAATTTTTTTCAAGTCGGCAAATACCGGCATTAATTTCAATTTTATGGTGATGTTACTCCTCATTATAAGGATTCAAATATGACAGATTCAGCAAATAATAACCCCAAAAACAGGCCTCATAGCTTCAATGAGGATTTGGATGCCATGCTGGATAAAGCAAAGTCATCCCTGGCTTCATCAGATAACCGGGAAGATGATGAGGATGCTATTGACGGATTGCTCATGGCTGATGGGCTTGATGCCGCGGAGGCGCAACAGGCTGACAGCAGTAAAGATCTCAGCGATAACGATAACGATTTGTCGGATGAGTTTGACGATTTTAGCGATGACTTCGCGGAATTAATGCTCGTTCAGGACGAGGAAGAAGAAAAATTCGACCCATTTGCCCATGTCGTCATTGACGATGAAGCAAGCGCTTCAACTGATGATGAAATGCCCAGTGGCATTGAGGTTTTTTTTGAATTCGATGATTTTGATGGGCAGGCGCCTGATGCTGAACCAGACAAGCCGATAGCTCAAGCTAGGCATCAGGAAGCGGTACTGGATGAAGGCTATCAGGACGATGACTTTCCTTTACCGGAGCGGGCGTCTGATAAAGGAACATTTTTGAATCTAAATAACGAGCCGGAAAATCAAGACACTCATGCCGCGTTCCAGGAGACAAAAAGGCCTGAAAAAAAGCCGGGCATGGAACTGCCGCCGATATCCATGCCGAATATGGAAGACGTGATGGCTGGAATAAAGCCGAGGCGCGGTGCGGATGAACCCTTTATATCTGATAGCGCCGACACGGCGGTACCGGGGCGATTCAATCCTGATCAGGAATCCATTAACCGGCTTCAGAAAGCGTTGAGAACCGAATTTGAAAGTAAAACTAAAAAAATAAGGCTGTTCGCTTATGTTGCCATGGGGTTGAGCTGCGTTACATTGGTTTCCGCGCTTGGATTCGGTTTAATGGCCTACAGTGCGAAAAAGGAAGCTTTAAGGCTGAGCGAACTGGTTGCCACGCTTGAAAAAGCGGAGGGGCGGGCTGCTCTGCAAGGTTCAGATCAGGAACTGGATGATATCAAATCGGCCATAGAGCAGTTGAACCAGAGAGTCGATGGCATTATGGAGCAGTTATCAAACAAGGTTCCATTATCAACGGAAGCAGAGACAAACGAACCGACAGAGGAACTGGCGGCAGCAGAAACGGAACAAGATATGCTGAGAGACTTGCAGGCCAGACTGGATGCATTGGAAAGAAAAGCGCTGGCGGTACAGGCAATAAAACCGGGAGACGCAAAGGCGGAAGTTATAAAACCGATAACTGTCTCCGTAAAAGAAAGCAATACCAAGAGTTCTAAAAGCACCTCCGGAAAAGTCAACACAACAGCCGGTTGGTCGGTCAATCTGGTTGCCTACAGGCAGCAATGGTACGCTAAAAGCAAAGCGGCTGAATTCGGACGAAAAGGCATCCCTGTTGAGGTGGTCAATGTCAAAGTGGATAACACTATCTGGTATCGGCTGCGGGTAGGCGGGTTTAAAAATAGAGAAGAAGCCACTTTATATGCAACGAAAGTCAAGAAAACCCTTAATTTAAGCTCGGTCTGGGTAGGCAATGCCCAGGGTTAAGGACCGGATATTGATCAGATAAGGCATGAGCAGGCAAAAACTCGTTGTCGCGGTTTCATCCAGAGCCTTGTTCAATCTGGACGATTCCCATGCGATATTCCAAACCCAGGGCAAAGAAGCTTTCTGCCGTTATCAAATTGAGCATGAAGATGAAGTGCTGGCTCCCGGTTACGGATTTTCCCTGGTACAGAAATTCCTGGCGATCAACGAGCGTTGTGTGGATGAGCCGCTCGTTGAAATTGTCCTGGTATCGCAAAATAGCGCCGATACAGGGCTGAGAGTCTTCAATTCAATTATTCATTACGGTTTGGATATTACCCGTGCCGCATTTACCAGTGGCATGTCTCCTTACAATTATATTTCGGCATTCGGCGCGCAATTATTTTTGTCGGCCAATGCCGATGATGTCACCCAGGCGCTGGATGCCGGTTTTGCCGCCGCGACTATACTTTGCGGTTCCTCATTGACTAACCCGTCCAGCCAGTTGCGCATCGCGTTTGATGGCGATTCCGTGTTGTTTTCGGATGAATCGGAGCGTATCTATCAACAGCAGGGGCTGCAAGTATTTGCCGAGAATGAGCGTAATGAGGCCAAAACGCCTTTGCCGGGCGGCCCTTTTAAAGACTTCCTGGCCGCGCTGCATTATATTCAGACGCAGTTCGATCCGCAGTCGTCACCGATCAGGACGGCTTTGGTGACCGCGCGTTCTGCACCCGCTCATGAACGCGTGGTCAGAACCTTAAGGGCTTGGGGCGTGCGTATCGATGAGGCGCTGTTTTTGGGCGGCATGGGCAAAGGACCTTTCCTGAAAGCTTTTGGCGCCGATATTTTCTTCGATGATCAGAAAAAACATTGTGAATCCGCGGCCCAGCATGTGGCCGCGGCGCATGTGCCTCACGGCATTGCCAATCAAGTAATCGCGGATTAGTGCCGGCCTGGGAGACTGCAATATAAACCGGATGGTCAGCGATAGCCGCTGGCGTCATTCAGCACGTACTGTTTGGAGGCCATGCCGGCCACTTCCTTAACCAGTTTCGGTACAAGATAGCCGGGCAGGATCGCCTGGACCTGCCGCATTAGCGTTAACGCTTCCTGTTCGCAGACTTCAAAATGGCCCGTTCCGATCGCCTGGTCGAGCAAATGCAGATAATAAGGAATGATGCCATGGCTGAATAAGCGCTCGCTCAGCTCGCATAGCTGTTCCGCCGTATCATTGACGCCTCTTAACAGTACCGATTGGTTGAACAGTGTGATGCCGTTATTTTTGAGCGCCGCACAGGCGGAAATCACGCGCTCATTGATTTCATTGGCATGATTGCAATGTATGACCAGGATGATTTGGGCAGGACTTTGTCTCAGAGTGTCAATTAATGCTTCGGTTATTCGGGCGGGTAGCACGACGGGCAGCCGGCTATGTATCCGGATGCGTTTTAAATGCTTGATACGGCCCAGTTGCTGAATAAGTCTGGATAATCGGGCGTCGTTGAGCACTAGCGGATCACCGCCGCTTAAAATCGCTTCCGAAATGCCGGGGTTCTGTTCTATATACCGGATTGCGGCGTCTTCCTTTTGTTTGCTCAGTTGCAGGTCGGCATAAGGAAAGTTCCTGCGGAAGCAATACCGGCAATTGATGGCACAGCTGCCGGTATTGATGAACAAGACACGGCTTTGGTATTTGTGCAGTACGCCGAATTCGGTCGCGGCCTGAAGATCGCCGACCGGATCGGCGCTGAAACCCGGGTGGGCAAGCAGTTCATCGTTGACCGGCAATACCTGTCTGAGCAAGGGGTCATGCGGATTGCCTTTTTCCATGCTTGCAGCAAAACTGAGCGGAACGCGCAAGGGAAAGCGTCTGCCGGCCGCTGCCGAAACCGGCAGGATATCCTGTGGCAAGTGTAAATAATGACATAAATCTTCAATATTATTAAAGGCTTCGGCAAGCTGCTGTTGCCAGCTTGAATTAAAGTGTTCTGTTTCGCTTTGTTGCTCTGACATGAAATGGCTTATTTTAAAGTTTCTATCGGTAGTGGCCATCTATTATAATGGTTAAGTTTTAATTATTGTTTGTAGTCTCGAGGATAAAATGGCTAGTTATAGTACTAATGAATTTAAAGCCGGGTTGAAAGTCATGTTGGATAATGACCCCTGTGCAATTATTGAAAATGAATTTGTCAAGCCGGGAAAGGGACAAGCCTTTAATCGGGTAAAAATCAGAAACCTCAAAACTGGCCGTGTGATCGAAAGAACATTTAAATCAGGCGAGTCTTTAGAAGGGGCCGACGTTGTCGATGTGGAAATGCAATACCTGTATAACGACGGCGAATTCTGGCATTTTATGGTGCCGGATACGTTTGAGCAGTATCAGGCCGATGGAAAAGCGGTAGGCGAAGCTAAAAATTGGCTGAAAGACCAGGATTTTTGTACCGTAACGTTATGGAATGACGCGCCGCTTTCCGTCGCCCCGCCCAACTTCGTCGAATTGGCCATTACCGAAACCGATCCTGGCGTGCGCGGCGATACTTCAGGCGGCGGCGGCAAGCCGGCTACGCTGGAAACTGGCGCGGTAGTCAGAGTGCCTTTGTTTGTCCAAATCGGTGAGGTTGTCAGGGTGGATACGCGTACCGGTGAATATGTCTCGCGCGCTAAAGACTAGTGCTGAGTGATTGGCGGCCGACATGTCCCGTAGAGCATTTGCGTCTGAGAGCGCAAATGCTCGCTGCAATACGTGGCTTTTTTGAAGAAAGATCCGTGCTTGAGGTGGAAACGCCTTTATTAAGTCATGGCATCGGAACAGACCCGCAGTTAGAGTTTTTCACCACAGAATATTGTTTATCGCCCCGGAAGCAAACACTGTTTTTGCAAACATCGCCTGAGTTTGCCATGAAGCGGCTGCTCGCAGCCGGCAGCGGTTCTATTTATCAAATAACCAAAGCCTTCAGAAACGGTGAGTCAGGACGCTTCCATAATCCAGAATTCACATTGCTTGAATGGTATCGGGTTGGCTTTAAGTTGCCGGATTTGATGAATGACTGCGCCGACTTGATAACTCTGTTATTTGCTAACCGCAGACCGCTGCGGGCAACGCAGCGATTCAGCTATGAGGAAATATTTCACCGCTATACCGAACTGAATCCGCTTGAGTTTTCTTATCGGCGGTATTGTGCCTATGCACTGGCTAATCAATTACCTGAAGCCGTCAGCATTTGCGGGCACGATCATGCGCTATGGCTGGATTTTATTTTCAGCCATAAAGTCCAGACGCATTTGGGCCAAAATGCTTTATGCATGGTATACGGCTATCCCGCCTGCCAATCATCATTAGCGAGAATCAATGCGCAAAATCCACTGATCGTCGATCGGGTCGAGCTGTTTATCAATGGTGTTGAACTGGGCAATGGCTATTTTGAATTGACCGATGCCGAAGAGCAGGGCAGGCGTTTCGATAAGGAACTGGATATCAGGCGGCAAAAAAGCCTGCCTGCTTCAGTCAAGGATGGCCGTTTTGTTGCTGCGTTGCAGGCCGGCTTGCCGGAATGCTCGGGCATGGCCATCGGTCTGGATCGTTTGCTAATGCTATTGTCGGACAGCGCGTCGATTAATGATGTACTGGGTTTTCCTATTGATAGGGCTTAACTCGTTTAAAATCTTTACTGTGCTATAATCCTGCGAGTTTTTATACCTGACAATATGTTTTTCATTAGATGTTTACATGAGATCAAATACTTTTTCGCGCTTGCTGTTGCTATTACTACTCGTTTCCCAAGCGGTTAAAGGTGACGAAGAATTTGTTGTTGAGAATATTCAGGTTAAAGGACTTCAGCGTATCTCTGTCGGGACGGTTTATAACTATCTGCCTATTAATGTAGGTGAAAGATTTTCTCTGGACAATGCCGGAGCGGCAATCAGGGCATTGTTCAAAACCGGCTTCTTTAAAGACGTCTCTCTGGAAAGAGAAGGTTCCACGCTGATTGTTAATGTCGTGGAACGCCCATCAATAGCAAAAATCATTTTTGAAGGCAATAAGGACCTCAGCAAGGATGATTTGACCAAAGCCTTAAAGCAGATCGGTTTGGCCGAAGGCAAGGTATTCGACCGGCAGGTGCTCGATAAGGTTGAGCAGGAGTTGAGTCGCCAATATTTCAGTCACGGCAAGTACGGTTTAAAGATCGATACGGAAGTCTCCAACCTGACTCGGAACCGGGTCGGTATTCATATTAAAATCTCCGAGGGACGGGTCGCTAAAATCAAGCAAATCAATATCGTCGGCAATACCGTCTTCGACGACAAAACGCTATTGAGCAAATTCGAATTAAGCACTTCGAACCTTCTATCCTTCTATACTAAAAACGATCAGTATTCCAAGCAGAAATTATCGGCGGATTTGGAAAAATTACGATCTTATTATCTTGATCGCGGCTATATCAATTTTTCGGTGGAGTCCACCCAGGTTGCAATCACGCCGGATAAAAAAGACATCTATGTCACCATCAATGTCAAGGAAGGCGATGTGTATACGCTTGAAAAAGTAAAGTTGGCCGGCAATCTGGTCGTCAACCCGGAAGAGCTTATAAAACTCGTCAAAGTCGGACCCAAGGAAATCTTTTCCAGAAAAAATGCCACGGAGACTTCGAAAGCGATATCCGACCGCTTGGGCGATGAAGGCTATGCGTTCGCAAACGTCAACATGGTGCCGGAAATCAAAGAAGATACTAAAACAGTTGATATGACTTTTTTTGTCGATCCGGGTAAACGCGTTTATGTAAGACGTATCAACATGAGCGGTAATGTTAAAACACGTGATGAAGTATTGCGTCGGGAAATGCGCCAGATGGAATCGAGTTGGGCATCAAGTTCAAAAATTGAGCGATCGAAAACGCGTCTGGAACGATTGGGCTATTTTGAAGAGGTCAATGTTGAAACGCCGCCGGTCCCCGGGACTTCGGATCAGATTGACGTGAATTATTCAGTCGTGGAGAAAGCCTCCGGCAACTTGATGGCCGGGATTGGCTTTTCTCAAACGCAGGGGATCGTCCTGAATGCCAATATTTCTCAGGACAATGTATTTGGTTCCGGCAAGCGCGTGAACCTGACCTTTAACAACAGTGATTATTTCACGCAATACCAGTTCGGCTTTTTTAATCCTTATTTTACATTGGACGGCGTGAGTTTCGGCTACGACCTCGGCTATACAACGCGAGATGCTACGCAAGTCAACCTCGCCAACTACACTACTGATGTTATCAGTACCGGCGTGAACTTCGGTATCCCATTGAATGAATATGACCGGTTGCAGTTTAATACCGACCTAAAGCATACCAAATTAAAAACGACCGACTTTACATCCACTAAAATACGGGATTTCATGAATAAAGAAGGTGATAAGTATCTGACTTTGGCGCCATCGCTGGGATGGACGCACGATACGTTGAATCGGGCGATATTTCCTGACAGAGGCGGACAGCAACGATTTTCTACTTTGGTGACAGTGCCCGGCAGCGATCTCCAGTATTACAAGGTCAGTTATAAACAACAGCAGTATTTCCCCTTGGCCAAGGATTTTACCCTGCGTTTGCATGGAGAGATAGCCTATGGCGACGGTTATGGAAAGACGGATGACCTGCCTTTCTTTGAGAACTATTTTGCCGGTGGTTGGGGATCTGTGCGCGGTTACGATACCAATACATTGGGTCCACGCGATTCGCTAGCCCGTCCTTTTGGTGGCTCAAGTAAGATAATCGGCAATGCCGAGTTGTTTTTCCCCGTACCTTTTATGCCGGAGACTAAATCAATCCGGTTGGGGACTTTTTTTGATGCCGGAACGGTTAGCGACGGTTTTAAAGTTGATAACTTAAGATATTCGGCCGGACTGTCAGGTGAATGGCTGTCACCGTTTGGCGCTTTGTCGGTCAGTATTGCAGTGCCTTTAAATTCGGGTAGGAATGAGTACATTGATAATAATAATGTCACTCAATCCATAGAAGATGACAAAAAATATTTCCAATTTAACTTCGGACAAAATTTTTAGAAGAAGTTTTTGGTTTAATAGGCTTATCCCCTATAATTTAACTAATATATCAACAATTTTTACCAACTATTTAATTTTAACTACAACCGGAGATAGGTTTAACAATGAAAACAAAAATTGCTTTATTTGTAGGACTATTGCTGACTGCGAATGTGAGCTTCGCCGATCTAAAGATCGGTTTTGTCAATATACCGGCTGTTCTTGAAAAAGCTCCACAAGCCGAAAAAGCTAAAAAACGTCTGGAACAGGAATTTTCACCTCGTGATAAGCAGCTGGTTGCCCAGCAAAAGGAAATTCAAAATCTGGAAGAAAAAATGGCCAGGGATGCTTCCGTCATGGGTGAGTCGGAAAGACGGAATCTGGAAAAAGACATTTTAAATAAGAAAAGAGACGCCAAGAGAGCTCAGCAGGAATTTAGCGAGGATTTCAATATCCGTCGCAATGATGAGTTGGGTAAACTGCAACGCCGCATTGTTGAAGCGATCCGTGAAATAGCCAAAGACCAAAATTTCGATTTATTACTGACGGATGGCGTTATCTATGCCAGTGAACAAATCGACGTCACCACTCAAGTTCAAGAAAAACTTTCAAGACTGCCAGATTAATTGTTTGAATTTTCCATGCATATCATTATAACTCTTAAGTGAAGCACTCCCAGCCATGTCTGTTAAGTTAGATATTTTACAAATTCAAGAATTTTTACCTCATCGTTATCCATTTTTATTGGTTGACAAGGTTGTTGAGTGTGAACCTGGAGTAAGATTAGTTGGCGTTAAAAACGTTACTTACAACGAACCGTTCTTTCAAGGTCATTTTCCGCAAAAGCCTATTATGCCTGGCGTGCTGATCCTGGAAGCATTAGCGCAAGCTACGGGATTACTGGCATCGGAAACCGCGCCCGATGTGCTGGGCAAGGGCATGATTTATTATTTGACCGGCATCGACAAGGCTAAATTTAAACGACCGGTTGTGCCTGGCGATCAATTGGTGCTGGAAGCAAAATTTATTAAAAGCAAACGTAATATCTGGGCTTTCGATTGCTGTGCCGAGGTTGAAGGCGAGTTTGTCGCTAGCGCTGAAATCAGATGTGCGGCAGTGGTGGACTAGCTTTGATCGATCCAACGGCCATTATTGATATTAAAGCCGATCTGGCGGGAGATGTCGCTATAGGTCCTTTTTCTGTGATAGGGCCTGATGTCAAAATTGATTCCGGCACAGTTATCGGTCCACATGTGGTTATCAAGGGGCCCACGTCAATCGGTAAGCAGAATCGCATCTATCAGTTCACATCGATAGGCGAGGATCCTCAGGACAAGAAATATGCATCCGAGGTAACCCGACTTGAGATCGGCGACAGGAATACCATTCGGGAATTTACCTCCATGCACAGGGGCACCAAGCAGGATCGCGGCGTGACTCAGATAGGGAATGACAACCTGTTCATGGCATACACACATGTAGCCCATGATTGTATTATCGGCGACCATGTGATTATGGCCAACGGCGCCTCATTAGCCGGGCATGTGCATCTAAATAGCCATGCGATCCTGGGTGGATTCACATTGGTGCATCAGTTTACCCAGATAGGGCAATACAGTTTTGCCGCCATGGGCAGTGCCATCACGCAGGATATTCCGCCGTTTGTTATGGTCGGCGGAAAACCTACCCGTCCTCATGGCATTAATTCAGTCGGCATGGAGCGCAATGGTATTTCTCCAGAAGACATTCGATTAATCAGAAAGGCATATAAGATTATTTACAAAATGAATTTACGGCTGGAAGATGCGATTGAACAAATGGAAGACATGGCGGGGGACAGTAAACAGTTATCCGATATGGTCAGTTTTCTGCGCAATGTGACCCGGGGTATTTTGCGCTGATTGCATGAACAGGCGAAGCAAAAAACAGGTTCAATTATAAATTCTTTTAACTTAATTGATCGCCAATTGTATGGATGACCACTATTCAATAAAACACGCTCAAAAGATCAATATCGCAGGCGTTGATGAGGCTGGTCGAGGGCCGCTGGCAGGCCCTGTTGTTGCTGCTGCTGTCATTTTGGACCCTTTATGTCCGATTGATGGACTGGCCGATTCTAAAAAACTGAGTGAGAGCAAGCGGAACAATCTGTGCAAGATCATTAAGGAAGTCGCTTTGGGTTGGGCAGTGGCGGAAGCCAGTGTCGAAGAGATCGATGAACTGAATATTCTTCAGGCTACGTTGCTGGCCATGCAACGCGCCATAAATGGACTGCCTGTGCGGCCGGACGAGGTTCTGATAGATGGCAATCAACTCCCTGTTTTACCCATGCCTGCTCAGGCCATAGTCAAAGGCGACTGCAAAATAAAGGCCATCAGTGCCGCTTCTATTTTGGCGAAAGTCGAGCGGGATAAAATCATGTGTGATTATCACAAAAGATATCCTGATTTTTCGTTTCATCTGCACAAAGCCTACGGTACTAAACAACACTTGGCCGAGATAGAGCAATTCGGCTATCTGGACGGCGTGCATAGAACGTCGTTCAATCCGGTAAGAAGCATGATACTCAGACAACGGATAAAATAGATCAGTTGTACGGTTAAACCGCTTCCAGAGGTGCTTCATCCATGAGAGCTGTCTGCTCGCGCAATTCAATGATACGATCCTGCCAATAACGCGGCGAACTGAACCAGGGGAATGCCATAGGAAATGCCGGGTCATTCCAGCGTCGCGCAATCCAGGCGGAATAATGAATTAAACGTAATGTGCGTAACGCTTCCACCAAGTGTAATTCGGCAATGTTAAAGTCATAAAAAATTCTGTAACCGGTGAGCAGGTGTTTTAATTGCACGGTCATCTCGGCGCGATCTCCCGCCAATAGCATCCATAAATCCTGAATCGCCGGTCCCATCCTGCAATCGTCAAAATCAACAAAATGCGGGCCATCATCGGTCCATAAGATATTGCCGGGATAACAGTCGCCATGCAGCCGCAAGTAATTCACCTTGCCGGCACGTTCGAAACAGTATCTCACGCTATCCAGCGCATAGGCTGTAACACTGCTGTAAGCATCGATCAAATCTGTTGGGATAAAGTCGTTCGTCAACAGATAGGCTCTCGGTTCATCGCCAAAGCTGTTGATGTCCAGAGTAGGGCGCTCTTTAAAAGGTTTTAATGCGCCGATGGCATGTATACGGCCAATAAACCGCCCCATCCATTCAAGTTTTTCGGGATCTTCCAGTTCAGGAACCCGGCCGCCTTGCCGGGCAAAAACGGAAAAACGAAAGCCGTCTATCCGCTGTAATGTCTTATTGTCGCCAAATGCCATTGCCGGCACGACGGGGATTTCATTTTGAGCCAGTTCCTTTACGAAGCCATGTTCTTCAAGAATAGCGGCATCAGTCCATCGATCAGGCCTGTAAAATTTGCTGACAACGGCCGAACCTTCTTCCATGCCGACCTGATAGACGCGATTTTCATAACTGTTGAGCGGGAGCAGGCGGCCGTCGCTATGCAGACCAATGCGATCGAGTGCATTTAAAATAACATCGGGAGTTAGTGCCGAGAAGGGGGCAAGATTAGTATTCATAAGCTTATTGTAACTTGGAATGCCGTCCCTTGCTGTAAACCGATGCAATAACTACCGTGCATCCAGTGAGTATCAAGTATTCTATAGGGATAGTTGCTCGAAGGAAAATATCATTGCGATACATGCGCGCGGGAGAGATCCGTCATGCCTCCGATATTTTTCAAGAGGCATGACAGTTATCGCGGACAGGTTAGACTACGTCATCCAGTTCTTCGGCCGATTGTAAGGCTTTTTTCGATCGGTAATTTGGCGCTATGCTGATCAGTAACGTCAATAAGGTTGCCGCATAGGGAACAGCCTGTACTGATAGCACAGCTGTCCATAGTCTGCCGCTCAGATTATCGAAATGGTCCAGGGACAACATTAAGGTAATGGCTGCACCTAATAAAATCAGCAATATCAATTCTTGACGTATGGTCATTAAACCTTCGAACAGAGGGCCTTGCTTTTCGTATTTAGGCGTACGCATAAATGGCTTGTTGGATGTGAATAATCCCTGGATCGTGCCCTTGGCGACTGTATGCGTTAGGGCTAACCCAGATAAAGCCGCTCCTAGCGAATGCCAGACCGAACAAGGGACGCGCGCCTGATACAGCCATAAGCCGCGCAGGACTTTAAAGCTGAATATACCGATCGTCGGCAACAGGAAGGCATTGACCGGCAGCTCGCTGTGTGTCGGATCCAGTGCAATAAAGCCGGTCAATATCAGACTTGCCGTGGTAAATAACAAGGCTAACGCATCCGAAAACCAAGGTAACCAGCCAGCCACAAAATAATACCGCTGCGCGGATGTCAGTGGTGATTTTTTCGTAGGCAGGAAGCTGCGCCAATGAGCTTTAATAATCTGCATCGCGCCATATACCCAGCGATACCGCTGAGTCATATAACCGGACATGGTGTCAGGCATCAAGCCGCGTCCGAAGGAATCCTTGACATAGACCGAGTCATAGCCCGCTTCATACAGACGCAGCCCCAGTTCACTGTCTTCACAAATACACCATTCGGCCCACTTACCGACCTTTTCCAAGGCCGATTTCCGAATCATGGTCATTGTGCCGTGCTGGATAATGGCATTGTATTCATTCCTTTGTACCATGCCGATATTGAAGAAACCGGCATATTCCCAGTAACAGAAGGCTTTGAAAGTGCTCACATGCAGGTCACGGTAGTCTTGGGGCGATTGTACGAAGCCGACGTTTTCATTGTCGAAATAGGGCACCATGCATTTGAGCCAATCAGGTGAAAGAATATAATCGCTGTCGATGACAGCGATGATTTCAGCATCTTCAGCGGTTTGTTCGAGCGCATGATTGATCGCGCCAGCTTTAAAGCCCGGCCAGTTTTCCAGATGAAAGAAGCGGAATCTTGGCCCCAGGCGCTCGCAGTCATCACGCACCGGCTCCCAAACCGCAGGGTCCGTGGTGTTATTATCCATGACCAGCACTTCCAGATTGGGGTAATCGACTACCGCCAGCGCTTCAAGCGTTTTGCGCACCATGGCCGGCGGTTCATTGTGGATAGGCAGATGCAGCGATACTTTCGGGTATCTGAAATCAGGTCCCGGCGTCAGCGGTTCGAAGGTCCTGGCGGTTTTTTTATGCCATACCACTTCCGCGATCTCCAGGCTTTCAATCATCAGGATAATCACCGCCAATATCTGCATCAATATCAGTATGACCCAGAAGGCGATAGTGAGAGGCGAGTGGTATTGTTGGGCGCCAATTGACGCGGACCAGAAAATTACCGATGCAGCAAGGTTGGCCATGACGCCGAAAAAAACCATACCGGGCAGTTTGATGCTACGGCGCGTGAACAGGAAGACAGCCATTAATAAGACACTGAAAATGGCCGCACCTGCCGCCCAGTGTTTCCAGGCCGGCAAGGCCAGTACGTCGCCCTCTAATGGGAATTTCGGTTTACGGTCGGCATCGAACACGCCCCAATAAGCGCCGGCAGAACCTTCCAGTGCCATTTTCCAGGGTTGGTCAAAGGCTTCAACTATGTAGTAAACGAGTTTTTCATCTGTGGCGCGGTTCAGGAATTCGCGTAGGAATTTTGCTTGGTTGGACCGCGATGCCGTTGCGTGCTTGAAAGGTTGGCCATTCGACGGCCAGCCTACTTCGGTAATAACGATAGGCTTATTCGGATAGTGTTGCTTCAGTTCATTATAACGGTAAAAAACATAATCAACCGCATCATCGATATTAATTCCTTCCCAATAGGGCAGGATGTGAACTGCGATGTAATCTACTTCATCGACTAAATCCGGATGTTTAAGCCATAGATCCCATGTTTCAGCAGTGCTGACCGGCCGCCAGGTACGTTTACGCACCTCGCGTAAATATTCAATCAACTGTTGCTTGGCTTGCATCTGTTGCTCTTCATTCTTCTGGTGGCGCAGCAGAAACTCATTGCCAACCAAGAGTCTGACGATTTTGGGATTGTCCTGGCGACTGACTTGAATAAGAGTTTCGATTTCTTGCCGATTCGCTTCCAAGTCATCATCAATCCAAGCGCCGAGCGATACATTTAAGTTGTGTTTGGCGGCGAGTCCGGGAATTTTATCTTGTCCTCTTAATACGCTATAGGTACGGACGGCATGTACTTTTCCGGAAAGCAGAGCCAGATCTTCCTCGATTTCAGCTGTAGTGGGAAATTGATTGTTTTCCGGAGAATGGTTTTTTCGCCTGGGATCGAAGGTCAATCCCATCATGGGCTTGTTCCATGACTTTAACTGCAAGGGGTTATTGGTGTAGCTCCAAATACTGAAATTTATGACGACTAGCAAGGCGAGTGCAATAACAGTAACTATTTTTTTCATTCAGTTGCTCGAAAATTAACGCTAAAGCGAAAAAATTTTGGGTTGAGGGACTTGTAGGGTATACGGCTATTATTTATGTAAACTTAATTAACCATGGGTGGAGTAAACAATCATTCCTTTGGTGAATCGAAATGACTGATTTTGATGGTTCTTTTAAGTTTTTTGATGGTTCTTTTAAGTTTATGGAATGTGTCGAATCGATTTAACCACCATTTTACACCTGTTCCAAAACTGACAAGAATTTATTTGCTGGCGTTGCGCATGGAGCGCTTTTTTCCGTGCTTGCGGCACTTTATTAAATCAATCTTAATTCACTCACGAGTAGCAATAAGTGAGCGGTTATGCATCGCATGCTGTTTGCCTGCCGGCTTTACGTTCTGACTGGCATCCCGGGACTAATCCGCTTGCGGCTGCGTGACCTTATTCAGTCGGGTAAGAGGAGTTATAAATCCTGCTTCACGCCAGGTTTTAAATTAGGCCAGTGACTGAAAGCAAACACCCAGACCATTATAATGTTAACGACCGGTATCAATAGGCAGAAAACCCAAGCCTTATGCAAGCCTGCTTTATCCAGTATTTTGGCTCCCAACCATAAGACGAAAGCAACGAACACGATTATCAGGGCCGCTTCCATTTCATCCCTCCATCAATGTCTTTTTGATTGGGCCAGGGCGCAAAGGCAAGCTGCAAAAAAATCAGCAACAATCCAAATCCAGGCAAGAACACCAATAATGCCCATGCCGGATGGAAGCCCGCTTTTCTGTAAATCAGACCAACGGGCAGGACTATCATTAAGCCGACAATAATGACGCGACCTATTTCAGGGAACATATTCTTTAACGGATATGATGAATGGAAGCTGAATATTTATTAAAATTGAGCTTAATCCTTTTTTATGTAAAGGTCGGTGATCGTACCGGCAATCATTTCGGCGGCAAAAGCGAAAGTTTCGGATAGTGTCGGGTGAGCGTGCACGGTTAAGCTGATATCTTCCGCATCGGCGCCCATTTCCAAAGCCAGTACCGCTTCGGCGATTAATTCGCCGGCATTGGGCCCTACTATGCCGGCTCCGAGAATCCTGCCAGTCTCTTTTTCGCAGAGTATTTTAGTCAAGCCTTCCTTGCGCCCCAGGCTTAACGAGCGACCGCTGGCCGCCCACGGAAAAATGGCCCTGTCGTACTCGACGCCTTGCTGTTTAGCCTGATTCTCAGTCAATCCCATCCAGGCTACTTCGGGGTCCGTATAAGCAACGGAAGGGACGGTTAATGCATCAAACCCGGCTTTTAAGCCGGCAGCCACTTCCGCGGCAATTTTGCCTTCATGGCTCGCTTTATGGGCCAGCATGGGGTTGCCGACTATATCGCCTATGGCAAAGATATGCGGGACATTGGTGCGTTGTTGTTTGTCGACGGCGATAAATCCCATGTCATCAACCTGGACACCTGCTTGTTCGGCAGCAATGGACTTGCCGTTTGGCCTGCGCCCTACGGCTACCAGAACCGCATCGTATAGATCTGAATCAGGAGCGCCTTTACCCTCAAAAGACACTTTCAAGCCTTCTTTAAGCGCTTCAACAGAGGATACGCGTGTTTCAAGCCAGATGTTTTTGTATTGTTTTTTAATACGTCGATACAAAGGCGTAACCAGATCGTTATCGCAGCCAGGTATGATTTGATCCATCAGTTCAACAACACTGATTTCCGAACCCAAGGCATGATAGACGGTGGCCATTTCCAGTCCGATAATACCGCCGCCGACAATCAGCAATTTTTTCGGAATCTCTCTTAATGCTAGTGCATCGGTTGAATTCCACAAACGCGGGTCATCGTTAGGGAAGGTCGGTATTTTGGTCGCATGTGATCCTGCGGCTATAATGGCTTGATCAAAACGGATGGTTTGTGCGCCGGCTTCGGCTTGTACTTCGAGCGTATTGGCTGAAGTAAATTTGCCGGTGCCCTGTATCACGTTTATTTTGCGCTGTTTTGCCAATCGAGCCAGACCATCATTCAAAGCGCCTGATACGCTTTCTTTCCATGCGCGAATCTTGTCGATATCGAACGTTGGCTTGCCATAATGGACGCCGTGATGTTCGAATTCCTCCGCTTCATGGACGATCTGTGCAATATGCAGTAAGGCTTTGGATGGAATACATCCGACATTCAGGCAAACGCCACCTAAAACGGCATGACGTTCGACCAGTACCACCTGTTTACCCAAATCAGCCGCGCGGAAAGCGGCTGTGTAGCCGCCGGGGCCGCCGCCCAGCACCAGAACTTCTGCGTGCAGTGATTCATCATTAATCGCCGGATTAACATCCATCTTATTTCCCCTGATTAAAGTAGCAAGCGACGAATATCGCTTAAGTTTTGTTTGATGACTGCCATGAAACGAGCACCTTCCGCGCCATCAATCACGCGGTGATCATAAGTCAGATCCAGAGGCAACATCAGGCGAGGTATAAATTCCTGTCCATTCCATACTGGCTGCATTTTAGAGCGGGTAACGCCGAGAATAGCTACTTCAGGAGCATTAACAATAGGTGTGAAAGCCGTGCCGCCGATACCGCCGAGACTGGAAATCGTGATACAGCCACCTTGCATATCCGCCGGCATAAGCTTGCCTTGACGCGCTTTTTCGCTTTTTTCAGCCAGTTCAGTCGATAATTCGTTGATGCCTTTCGTATCGACATCGCGAATCACTGGCACGACAAGGCCGTTCGGTGTGTCGACTGCAATGCCAATATTGAAATATTTCTTATAGATCAATTTTTCGCCGTCGGCAGATAAAGAGGCGTTGAACTGAGGGAATTGCTGCATGGCGGCAACCAGAGCCTTGATGATAAATACCAATCCGGTGATTTTTGTGCCGCCAGCTGCTTTTTCGGTGTTGAGCGTATTGCGGAATGCCTCCATTTCCGTAATATCAACCTCTTCATGATACGTGACCATTGGCAGGTTCAACCAGGCGCGACTCAGATTTTGTCCAGTCAAACGTTTTATTTTGCTGAGCTTTTGTTCTTCAATGGCGCCGAACTGGGAAAAATCTACCGCCGGTATTGGTGGAATTCCCGCGCCGCCTTGAGCAAAACCTTCCGTCATCATTTGTTTGACGAAGCTTTTTACGTCTTCTTTTAATATGCGTCCTTTCCGGCCGCTGCCTTTTGTGATTTTGCTGATATCCACGCCCAGTTCACGGGCAAAAAGCCGGACAGCCGGCGTGGCATGCGCGACTTTGGCGGGGGAGGGTTCTGCAATTGGCTCAGGTGCGGATACAGGCTCTGGAGCTGGCTTGGATTGGGGGGGCGCTTGAACTGGTTGTTCGGGTGCCTTTTTTTCCGGAGCGACTTCTTTGGATTCTGGTTGTGCCGGTTTTTCAGCGGCAGCCTGCTCCGTACTTGGCGACACAGTTGCAATTAATGAACCTTCCGAGACTTTATCGCCGACCTTTATAAATACTTCTTGTACAGTACCTGCCGCGCTGGCGGGCAGGTCCATACTGGCCTTATCGGTTTCCAGTACTGCCAGAGTCTGATCCAGTTGTATAACATCACCTGGTTTAACCAGGACATCTATAACATCGATATCCGAGAAATTGCCAACATCAGGCACTTTTAATTCGATTAGAGAAGCCATTTTGATTCCTTTTCTCAAGTTAACCAGGGAGCCGTAACATCGGGAGCTATGCCGTACTTGGCAATGGCCACCTCTACTTTTGCCGGGTCAAATTGTCCCAAATCCGCCAGGCTTTTCAGGGCCGCAACGGCAATATGATAACGATCAACTTCAAAGAATCGGCGCAGTTGCTCTCGCGTATCGGAGCGGCCAAAACCGTCGGTGCCGAGCACGGTATAAGGCGCTTTGATATAAGCCCGAATTTGATCGGCAAAAGCACGGTTATAATCACTGGCGGCAATGACTGGTCCTTGAGCATTGTTCAGGCAGTTGGCGACATGCGATTGTTTCGGAGTTTCGGTCGGATGCAACCGGTTCCAGCGCTCGCAGGCCCGACCCTCTCTCGACAGTTCGGTAAAACTCGGACAACTCCACAGATCGGATTCGACGTTCCAATCATTACGTAATAATTCAGCGGCAAACTCGACTTCACGGAAAATAGTCCCCGAACCCAGTAATTGTACTCGCGGATTATTTTGTCCGGCGCCGCGGCGGAAGCAGTACATGCCCTTAATGATATCCTGTTCTATACCTTTGGGCATCGCCGGATGGGCATAGTTCTCATTCATCACGGTAATGTAATAGAACACGTTTTCCTGTTCGACATACATTCGCCGCAGACCGTCTTGAATGATTACTGCCAGCTCATAGGCATACGTTGGGTCGTAGGAGACACAATTGGGTACGGTCGCTGCAATCAAATGGCTGTGCCCGTCTTCATGCTGTAGACCCTCGCCATTCAATGTCGTTCTTCCAGCTGTGCCACCCAGCAGGAAGCCACGAGTACATTGGTCGGCGCCAGCCCAGATCAGGTCGCCCACACGCTGAAAACCGAACATGGAGTAATAGATGAAAAACGGAATCATCGGCACGCCATGGGTCGAATAAGAGGTGCCCGCAGCAATCCAGTCACAAAGGCCGCCGGCTTCATTGATGCCTTCCTGCAGTACCTGACCGTGCTTGTCTTCTTTATAGAACATGAGCTGGTCGGCATCCTGCGGCGTATATAATTGTCCGACTTGTGACCAGATGCCCAGTTGTCTGAACATGCCTTCCATGCCGAAGGTGCGCGATTCGTCAGGTACGATAGGAACGATGCGTTTGCCGATATTCTTGTCTTTGATCAGTATGTTGAGCAGGCGCACGAAAGCCATGGTTGTCGAAAATTCGCGACCTTCGCCGCCGGCTTCCAGTAGCGGTTTAAAGTCCGCCAGTACCGGCACATCCAGCGCATGGGATTTAGTTCTTCTAAAGGGTAAATGGCCGCCTAAGTTAAGGCGCCGTTGCTTCATGTATTCCTTCTCTTTCGAACCCTCGGGGAAAGTGAGATAAGGTAAGTCATTCAGCTCTTCGTCAGAGACAGGCAGTTCATAGCGATCGCGGAACCGGGTCAGCGAAATTAAACTCATCTTTTTCTGTTGATGAGTAATATTCTGCGCTTGTCCCGACTCGCCCATGCCGTAACCTTTAATGGTTTTAGCCAGAATAACAGTCGGCTGTCCTGTATGGTTGGAAGCGGCATGGAAAGCCGCATAAATTTTGGCAGGATCATGGCCGCCACGATTTAATTCCCAGATGTCGCGGTCAGACCAGTCGGAAACCATGGCCTTCAGTTCGGGCGTGTTAAAGAAATGCTCGCGTACATAGGCGCCGTCTTTGGCTTTAAAAGTCTGATAGTCGCCATCGACACACTCCATCATGCGCGCTACCAGTAAACCGTCTTTATCGCGTGCCAGCAGCGGATCCCAATGATGCCCCCAGACCAGCTTGATCACATTCCAGCCGGCGCCGCGGAATTCGCTTTCCAGTTCCTGGATGATTTTGCCGTTGCCACGTACCGGGCCGTCGAGTCGCTGCAAGTTGCAGTTGATGACAAAAATAAGATTATCCAGTTTTTCACGGCCGGCCATGCCGATTGCGCCCAATGATTCTGGTTCGTCTGTTTCACCGTCGCCGAGAAAGGCCCAGACTTTTCGTCCTGTCGTATCGGCAAGGCCCCGGTCCTGTAAATAGCGCATGAAGCGTGCCTGATAAATGGCCATAATCGGGCCTAATCCCATCGACACGGTCGGGAACTGCCAAAAATCGGACATCAGCCAGGGATGGGGGTATGAGGATAAACCGTTGCCATTGACTTCCTGGCGATAGTTATCAAGCTGTTCCTCGGTGAGTCGCTCCAGCAAAAATGCACGGGCATAATCACCCGGGGCTGAATGGCCCTGAGTAAAAATCAAGTCGCCATCGTGCTGCTCGGATGGGGCATGCCAGAAATGGTTGTAGCCGACATCGTATAAAGTCGATGCCGATGCAAAGCTGGCGATGTGGCCGCCGACATTAGTATGTCTATTGGCTCTTAGTACCATCATCATTGCATTCCAGCGGACATAAGAGCGGATTTTATACTCTATCGTGGTATTGCCGGGGAACTGTGCTTGTTGGGCAACGGGAATGGTATTGATATAGGCGGTGTTGGCGCTGAATGGAATGTCCAGACCAGCGTGACGGGTTGCGGCGACTAATTGCTCAATCAGAAAATGTGCGCGAGCACCGCCTTCCCGCTCTAATACGGCTTGCAGAGCTTCAATCCATTCTTTGGTTTCTGCCGGATCGACGTCATCCTGCCCGGTAATCTCTGAAATTAAAGTTTTGTTCATGTCTGATCCTAATTGGAGCGGGTATACATAGCTTATTAAAATTATTATTTGGAATTGTATCCAGTGATTTTGCCGTAATTTTTACAGGCTTAAAATTGCGAGTCCAGAAACAACATGACTGTAAATCAAGGTCAAAATATGCCGATGATAGCTAAAGGCGAAGCCCCACACCAGCTGTCAAGCCGGATAAAATAGCATTTTTGACGCCAAAATTAAATAGTGAATGGTTTATATTTAAGTGTTTATCAAGCTCGACTCTTTTCTTATTTACAAAGTATTATGCATTTGGTACCAGTTGTTATGAATAAGGATTTGGTTGTAAATAATCTTCCTGTTTAAACATCGTTCGCGAGCGATGCGCTTCACTGCGTCGCCTAGTGAGCCTGCTTTTGGTCGGTACATTCCATGCAAGATTCTAATTTCAGGAAGTCATTTTTAGCCAAATCCTAAGTGCATAAATTGTGAGTCCGTAGATCCGAAGTGTGATTCGGATTGATGATATAGAGCCTGAATGAGAGCAGGCAAAAAAACGAAAGCTATAAAATTGTACACAAAATTAGAATATGCTAATATTCTATTTCAGTATTGTTCTTACAGTTAAACAGGCGCAATATAGTCTTGGATTATGTTGATTATTATTTAAAGCAAAAATGTAAAACAACCAGCAAGAGGGTGTAACATGGCTCGTATAGTGATTTTAGGTGCCGGTATTGGCGGCGTACCGATGGCTTATGAAATGAAGGAAACAGTAGGGAAAAATCATGATGTGATTGTGATTTCCGATACGCCTACATTTCATTTCGTGCCATCGAATCCTTGGGTTCCACCTCGGTGGCGTAAGCCGGAAGAGCTGAAGATTGAATTGGCGCCGGTTATGAAAAAGAAAGGTATAGAGTTCATCCAAAAAGCAGCATCAAAAGTTGATCCTGCAAACAATCAGGTACAACTGGTAGATGGTTCTGCCGTGCCTTATGATTTCCTGGTTATTGCGACCGGCCCCCGCCTGGCATTCGATGAAGTGCCCGGATTGGGTCCTGAGGGCTATACTTCATCGGTCTGCCATGTCGATCATGCTGAAGTTGCAGTCCGTGATTGGGATAAATTCATGGAAAATCCGGGCCCTATTGTTATCGGCGCAGTCCAGGGCGCATCCTGCTATGGTCCTGCGTATGAGTATTTAATGATTATTGAAACGGAATTGCGTAAACGTAAGATTCGCGATAAGGTGCCGATGACTTTTGTCACGGCTGAGCCGTATATCGGTCATTTGGGTCTGGGTGGTGTAGGCGATACCAAAGGATTGCTTGAAAGCGCACTGCGGGATAAGAGCATTAAGTGGATAACCAATGCCAAAGTCGACAGGATTGAGGATGGCATGATGTATGTCACGGAAGTCGATGATGAAGGCAAGGAAAAGAAAAAACACGAGTTGCCGTTTAAGCATTCGATGATGTTGCCTGCTTTCACCGGCGTTGATGCGGTACGTAATGTCGATGTGTCAGGCTTGGTGAACCCGCGCGGTTTTGTTCTGGTGGATGAACATCAGCGCAATCCAACCTTCAAAAACATCTATTCAGTCGGTGTCTGTATCGCGATTCCGCCGGTTGAACCAACGCCGGTACCAGTAGGTGCGCCAAAAACCGGCTATATGATTGAATCCATGGTAACGGCGACTGCCCATAATATCGCCAGTGAACTGGAGGGCAAGGAGCCGACTTATGTGGCTACGTGGAATGCTCTGTGTCTGGCTGATTTTGGCGATTCCGGTGTCGCGTTTATGGCCAAGCCGCAAATCCCGCCGCGAAATGTGACTTGGTCATCGGAAGGCAAGTGGGTGCATCTGGCGAAAATCGGTTTCGAGAAATATTTTATGCGCAAGATCAGAAAAGGCATCAGTGAGCCGTTTTACGAGAGACTGATGCTTAAGTTGATGGGTGTTGTACGCTTAAAGTAGAGGAGAATAGATGACTATTGATCGCATGGTGTTTGCTGTGGCGGGCAGCTTTATTCTGATCAGTCTGCTGCTGGCGCATTATCATTCTGAAAACTGGCTGTGGTTTACGGCGTTTGTCGGGGCAAACTTATTGCAGTCGGCTTTCACTGGTTTTTGCCCATTGGCTATGGTATTAAAAAAGCTGGGCTTTAAGTCCGGCTGCGCTTTTTAAACATAGTGTTTGCAGAAACGTAGCGGCATGTGAATCTTCGCTAGCTTCGTTTCTGCGGCAAACTTTGTTTTCCGGTATAATTCACCTATTTTTTAACTCAAGGTTAAGGCGTTATGTCGGAAATCAATAAAGTAGTACTGGCTTATTCCGGAGGTTTGGATACTTCGGTCATTCTCAAATGGTTACAGGATGTTTATTCCTGCGAGGTTGTCACTTTCACTGCCGATCTGGGCCAGGGTGAAGAGGTCGAGCCGGCCCGGGCCAAGGCGCAAGCACTGGGCATCAAGGAAATCTATATTGAAGATCTGCGTGAGGATTTCGCGCGCGACTATGTTTTTCCGATGTTCCGGGCCAATACGATTTATGAAGGTGAATATCTGCTCGGCACATCGATTGCCCGTCCTTTAATCGCCAAACGGCTCATTGAAATCGCCAATGAAACCGGCGCCAGCGCGATTGCTCATGGCGCAACCGGTAAAGGCAATGATCAGGTACGCTTTGAGCTGGGCGCCTATGCTCTGCGTCCTGACATTCAAGTTATCGCACCCTGGCGCGAATGGGATTTAACTTCCCGGCAGAAACTGCTGGCTTATGCTGAACAGCATGGCATTCCGGTTGAAATGAAGAAAGGCAAGGCATCGCCTTATTCAATGGATGCCAATCTGCTGCATATTTCCTATGAGGGCCGAATTCTGGAAAATCCCTGGACCGAGCCTGAAGAAGATATGTGGCGCTGGACCGTTTCGCCCGAAGCGGCCCCTGATCAGCCGACTTATATCGAATTAACATATCGTCAGGGCGATATTGTTGCGATAGATGACGTTCCTCATACGCCTGCCGAAGTCTTGCAGAAGTTAAACAAAATTGCCGGAGAAAACGGCATAGGTCGTCTCGATATCGTCGAAAACCGTTATGTTGGCATGAAATCGCGAGGTTGCTATGAAACACCGGCCGGCACCGTCATGCTGAAAGCGCATCGTGCGATTGAATCATTAACCCTGGACCGCGAAGTGGCACATCTGAAGGATGAATTAATGCCGCGCTACGCGTCGTTGATCTATAACGGCTACTGGTGGAGCCCCGAGCGCAAGATGTTGCAGCAAATGATCGATGCGTCTCAGGAGCATGTTAATGGCAAAGTCAGACTGAAACTTTACAAAGGCAATGTCATCGTGGTCGGTCGGTTATCTGAAGCTGATAGTCTGTTTGATGAAAGTATTGCTACATTCGAAGAAGATGAAGGTGCTTACAATCAAAAGGATGCTGAAGGCTTTATCAAGTTGAACGCATTGAGGTTGAGAATAGCAGCTAAAAGAAAACGCTGACTCAAGAATTCAGTCGTATGGATTTAGTCTGTACGGCTATCCTTTGCATTTTAATAGGGTAAGAATGCTTTCGTTTTCTTAATTTATTTTTTTAATAATAAATAACACGTATACCCGTAAGGGTATGCGTATGGGCTGTCGATCCACTACATGGACAGGAGAAAGCAGTCAGTCATTTCCTCTGTTCACTCTGTTCTTGATGATGAGCTTCTTGCGGTCGCGGTTCCCCATGTCAGGATACGAAATGAACTTTTGGCCAAAAGGTCGGCGATGCATTGAATATTTGCGATGAAGTTGATCGGTGGTGAAGGCTATTCCATAAAACACAGGACAAATTGCATTAAACTTGTATAATTACCTGATTAGGTAGTGGTGCTACCAAATTATAAAAATAATATTTTTTCGGCCGGACATTGTTTTTCATTGGCTCCCGGTTGAGAGGAAGTGAATAATGAGCGATATGCGAGAGATAAATTCAGAGATTATTGATGCTCATGGGCGTCGCTCTGTGATTCTGCAAACAATACCGTCGCACCAGGGATTAATGAAAATTAACAAGTTGTTGCTGATTGTAGTGTTTATCTTGATGACTGTTGTTTTTATATTAGGCTTTTTATTATTTCCCGCGCACGATGTTATGCCTAATTATAAAAAAATCACGCCTTCCGAAATCTATACCTCCGGAATGAATTCGGTGTTATCTGCTGAAGTTAATACGTTAAAAGGGCAACTTATCGGTTTGGTCAGTGGTTCAATAGAAAGTAAACTAAGAATTTTGGAAGAGAGTATACGCTTGGGCGCTGTTTCGAGTTCTTTGGGGACAATAGAAGATTTAAAGAATGATGTAAGAGTATTGCGATCTTATTCAGATTCCGCTAAAAAAGAGCCGGCGGAAATTGACAGTGAGCGACTCATGCAGGAAATGTCGCACCTGAAAAACCTTATCTATCTTAGCCTTGCTTCTTGTGGATTGATGCTTGCCGCAATTGCCGGAATCTGGATCAGAAACAGTAACCGGTTACCTTATAATAAGGAAGTAAAAAGGGGATATTTAGGTAAGCGTTGAATTTTGTTGATAGAAATAAAAAAGCCACCCTAATATAAATTAGGGTGGCTTTTTTTATGTTCGTCTATCTAGGGGATAGATAGCTTATTATTTGCTGCCCAGATATGCATATAAAGCGTCAAGAGCTTGATCTTCGCTATAACCTGCTTTTTTGACGGGACCAACAGCCATGATAGCATCCATGGCTTTTGGCATGCCGCCTTTACCTTCTCTAATAACAGTTTCGAAAGTGGCTCTGTCCAGTTTTCCGGATTTAACTAATTCGAACAATTGTGGATTTGAAGCGATGTCATGGCAAGTGCCGCAGCCACGACCGAAAGCGCGGTCATAGATTTTTTGGCCGACTTTGATATCTTCCTGAGCAAATGCTTGTGAGCTTAAAGCGATTAAAGCAATGCCCGCTAATGAACCTAATGATTTTTTCATATTGACCTCTCTTGGTGATTAAAAAAGACTGCAATATTTTACTAAATACAGCCCAATTAAAAGTTAAACCCGCAAAGGATAGGGAATTTAGCAATAAAATTCAATCCTTTTTATTAAAATATATATTTATTATTTGCTTGGGGTCTATTATCAATAAATTGTATGAATAATAACTGAATCGTTCAGATTGTTTTTTGCCGCTATAAAGATTTATTGGCCGAAATGATAAAAAACTTCACTATTTATTTAAGTGCAGAGTGGTGGCTGTGAAATCACCGATTATGGCCGCTTATGAAGTTGCAATGAGATAGTCCAGTCAGTCAAATTCAACGGCTTGAATAATTATCTATTCTGTATGCTATAAGGTTGACAGCGTCTATAGACAGATGATTTTAAACTGGCTGATCCGTATGAAACCATTCCAGTTTGTCATGCAACATTACGACGGTGCCGATAATAACCAGTGTTGGCGGTTTTATGTCCTGGCCGGCCACTATGCCAGGCAGGGATTCCAGGGTGCCGGTAATAACCCGTTGGTTACTCGTGGTACCCTGCTGCACCAGAGCAACAGGCAAATTTTTCGGGCTGCCGTGTTCAATTAAAGACTGACAGATTTTTTCCAGCCCGACCAGACCCATATAAATGACAATGGTTTGATTGGGTGCGGCCAACTGTTTCCAGTTTAGGTTGATGGAATTGTCTTTTAGGTGGCCGGTCACGAATGTGCAGGATTGGGCGTGATCCCTATGGGTCAGTGGTATACCCGCATAAGTGGCGCAGCCTGACGCTGCAGTGATGCCCGGAACGACCTGGAAATTGATGCCCTGCTGCATCAAGGTTTCAATTTCTTCTCCGCCGCGACCAAAAATAAAAGGGTCGCCTCCCTTCAGTCGTACCACCCGTTTCCCTGCTTTGGCCAAATCCGCCAGCAGGCTGTTGATGGATTCTTGTGGGAGTGCATGGTTATGCCGTTGCTTGCCAACATAGATTTTTTCGGAATCCCGGCGGGCTAAATCGATAATTTCGGGCGAAACCAGTCGGTCATAAACTATAACATCAGCCTGTTGCATTAACCGTAATGCACGGAAAGTTAATAAGTCAGGCGCACCGGGGCCGGCTCCGACCAGATATACTTCGCCAACATTAACGTTTTCTTTCTGATTAATGAGTGTCTGCTCAAGCTGTGCCTCGGCTTCCTGTTCCTTGCCTGAAAAGACCAGTTCGGCAATGGAGCCTTGAAGTATGTTTTCCCAGAAGATTCTGCGTTGCGCAGGCTCTTTAATGATTCTTTTGACGAATGGTCTGAATTTTTCAGCAATATGAGCCAAGCGACCATAGGCAGGGGGAATCAAGCCTTCTATTTTCGCGCGAAGCAATCTTGCCAAAACCGGCGAAGCGCCGCCGGAGGATACCGCGGCAACGACCGGTGAGCGATCAATGATGGCCGGAAAGATAAAGGTGCAAAGTTCGGGGTTGTCAACTACATTAACAGGGATGTTCTGTTCAGCTGCCGTTTTGGCAACTAGTCGGTTGGTATCGGCATTATCAGTGGCTGATACAACCAGTCTGAATCCATGCAAGTCGACAGTTGGGGAAAAAGTCTTTTTCTGTATATTCAGGTTATGAGTGACCTGTAGGTTGGAAACGGCTGCGCTTATTTCATTGGCGATGACAGTGATTTTTGCATCGGCCCGTGCTAATAATTCAATTTTACGGGCAGCAATTTCACCAGCGCCGACAACAAGGCAATCTTGATCTTTAAGTTTTACAAAAATTGGAAAATAATCCATTGTATGTCTATGATTCGCGGATTAAGTAGAGGATGGTATTATAAGCATTCTGAAGTGACTTAAGAACATTTAAAACCAAACAATGATTGAATTTAACCTAGAATTAGATGCTAGCGGTTTGAATTGCCCTCTGCCATTGTTGCGCCTGAAAAAAGCGCTGATGGAAATGGCCAGCGGTGATGTTGTCAAGGTAATCGCGACAGATCCGGCAGCCCACTTGGATTTTGGCGTTTATTCCGACCAGACAGGTCATCAAATCATTAAGCTTATAAGAGAATCGGACAGGCAGATTTTTTATATCAAAAAAAAATGATCGGCTTGCTTCAAATAGAAAAATGCAGGATATTCGGTTGCTGTCGGAATCTGCGGATATTGAAATATAAAGTCATGAGCTATAAAAAATGGAAATAATAAATAAACTCTGCCTTGCTTCACTGTATCCCGCTTCGGCTAAATTGTTTGCCTCATGACGCTCAACTTCAAAACATCCACGACATTATAAGCATGTAAACTCTATCCAATGTTGTCACATTCAGGCGAACTTATATGATCGATAATTTTATCTATTTTCTATAATCACTCCCAGACGTTATATGCGCGATGGGGAATCCGGAATATCCGCAATTTTTACGACGCAATCCGGCGTCAGATTTTTTACGCTTAGTATATTTGCATTCTTTCTCATCAGCAGTCCGATTGCTCATGCCGAGCCTGAAGCGAATCCAGTCTTAAACAGCAACACGCTTTATTTTTATAATTCGGAAACAAATATTAATAATTACGTTTCCTTGAAGATCGCATTTGATACCTATCTTTCAAAATTTGGGGGCTTTCGTTTTCAACCGTTTAGTAACAAAGATGTTTTTGAGAAAACGCTCATGGAAACGCAAGACGGTGGATTCCTGCTTTCTAGCTGGCATTATCATATTTTACAAAAAAAAGTGTCGATAACACCGGTTTTAGTGGGAATCTCTCACGGCAAATCGACCCAGCGAAAAGTCTTGTCAGCAAAAAAACAAATCAATAAGTTTGAGTTATTAAAGGGAGGGAGAATAGCTTCCGCAGCTACCGAAGCCTATACGCGAACTATTCTTAGTCAGATTCTGGGTGATGACAGTGCTGGGATTCTGGCGCAGATAGAGTTGATTCTGGTTCCCAAGGATATCGATGCCTTGATGGCTGTGGGCTTCGGCATGGCGGACGCGGCATTGACGACGGAAGACAGTCTCGAGAATCTTGCCAAAATTAATCAGAAGCAGTATAGCTTGTTGACTCGGCTGGGCGTCAGCGAGAAACAGTTCCTCACCTTGGTCGTGGTCCCGAACAAGGCGACTGCAAGCGCAGAGGTCTTGCTGGATATATTGGAAGGCATGGATCAAGCCCCTGAAGGGGAAAGTAGGTTGAAAATGCTCGGTCTTGACGGCTGGCGGAGGCTCACACAGTCTGAACTCAAGGAGCTCGGGCCCTAGTATGACAGTAAATATGGCACGCGTTATGACAGACTGGCTTTTGATTTGGCGAACACTAATCGTCAGGACAGGATGCCTGCTGTTATTTGTTTTAATGCTGTTATCATTTCAGACAGGTGAGGCCATTGCTGAAGAAAGCGGAGGTACATTGGTTCTTAATTCAAATGCGGCGGTAAAAAATTATGAATTGGCTCAAGCGGCGTTTACAGCAAATACAGTAGGGATAAGGGCAAAAATTAATTTGGGGGATAGTTCAGTCGACATCGATCAGGTTAAGAAACAGATTCGGCAAGTCAATCCTGACATTATTTATGCGATTGGTTCAAAAGCTTATTTATTGGCGCACGAAATTGCTGAAGATAAAAAGATAATTTTTTCATCTGTGCTGAATTGGCAGCGTTTACCGATGAGCGAAAATTCCTATGGCGTCTCCAATGAGTTATCACCGGGAATGCAGTTGATGACTTATCGTTACCTTTTTTCGGCGGTAAAGAAGATTGGGGTAATCTATAGTGAGAGATATAACAAAGAATGGTTATCGGGAGCTATTGAAACCGCGGAAGATGTGGGAATGGAAATTATTAGCACTCCCATTGCCGAATCAGCAGAATTAATGCCGGCCTTGGAAAAACTGTTGCCGGAAGTGGATGTTTTATGGCTTATTTCGGATCCTGTTGTTCTTGCAAGCCAAGAGTCTGTGCTTGAAATCTTTAGCGAGAGCGCGGCGATGAAAAAACCGGTCATTGCCTATGCTGAAATATTTTCCACATTGGGGGCAACGCTGGTGATATCGGCTGATATTTCCACGATGGGCCTGCAAGCCGCAAGTCTTGCGAGAGAGTTGCTAGAGCATAAAAAAGTCTTGCAACCCGTGGTTGATCCCGCAGGTTCCTATATTATGCTTAATATGAAAAAAGTGAAGGAATATGGATTGGATTTGAATAACGAAGCTTTGGGCTCGGTTAATCAAATTATTGAATAATCTTTGATAGATCAGCCTGAGAATATAACAAATGGTTAAACGGAGTATTTTTAAAAAGCTTCTCGTGACGATGGTGGGTTTAATCATCGCCTTGTTGACTATGTTGACCTTTGTTCAGATCGAGTTTCAAAAAGATGTGTTTGAAAAAGAGTTGGAAAAACGCATTGCATTGATAAAAGGAAAATTAATCGATAGAGGACAAATTTTATCCGATAGTCTATCCGGTCAAGTCAAAAATGGCATTGCTTCCGTTAATCTCTCGCATGTTTCCGACCTGCTAAGAAATGCAGTGAAAGAAAATGAGGGCCTTCATTACATCATTCTAATGCAATCCTCCGGTATGGCGTACATCCATACCCTAAAGCCTCAGTTGGAGTTGGAGATCTTATCCGAAAAAGAAGACTTATTCGCTGCGAGCCAAAATACCGCGACAGTCAATGAATATGCCAGCGATGGTAAGTCCTTTATGGAGTTTATCATGCCTATCCAAGTAAGTTCGGAGCCTTGGGGGGTTCTTAGGCTGGGATTTTCACTGGATCTTCTTAATCAGGAGATCACTAAGTCAAAGCAGGAAAGTCTCGGACAAATCCGTGAAATGATAACGCGGTTATTAATAATCACGGCTATTTTTATTCTAATGGGGGTCGGTATCGTATTATTCGTATCCGAGCGCTTGTCCAGGCCGCTAATGCATTTAACTCGTCTGGCAAATCAGCTGGCTCAAGGCAACTTTGCGGTCAGCGAGACCATTAACGAATACCAGGAGGGTGAAATCGGTGCGTTAACGACAGCGTTTGCTCAGATGGCCAGAAATCTAAAGGCTTCTTACGATAAGCTTGGAGAATATAGCCGGACATTAGAGCAGAAAGTCATAGAACGTACATCCGAACTGGCGGAGGCACGGGATCAGGCAATTGCCGCCAATAAAAGCAAATCAGAGTTTCTTTCGATCATGAGTCACGAAATTCGAACGCCGATGAATGCGATTATCGGTATGACCCGCTTGGCGCTGCAGACGGAGGTCACCGCCAAACAGTATGATTATCTGACAAAAGTTCAAGCTTCCTCGCATGCATTGCTTGGAATAATTAACGATATTCTGGACTTTTCCAAAATCGAAGCCGGGAAGCTGGAATTGGAAGCCATCGCATTTAATTTGGATGATGTGCTGAATAACCTTTCAAATCTGATGAGTGTCAAAGCGGAGGAAAAAGGCCTTCAGATACATTTTATCACTGACTGTAACGTACCTTTGTATTTGATAGGGGATCCGTTGAGACTGGGTCAGGTATTACTTAATTTGGTCAATAATGCAGTGAAATTCACCCCATATGGCGATATCGTCGTTAATATTGCTTTGGCTGAACATGCTGGAAAGGTGTTGGAACAAAACCAGATCATGCTTGAGTTCTCCGTCAAGGATACCGGAATAGGTTTGACGAAAGAACAAATAGGCGGGTTATTCGAATCTTTTAGCCAAGCCGATAAATCCACTACTCGTCGATACGGGGGGACTGGCCTTGGATTGGCGATCTGTAAACGAATGGTGGATATGATGGGAGGAGATATTCATGTAACCAGCGAAGTAGGAAAAGGAAGTACCTTTACATTTACCGCCGTCTTTGAGCAATACCAGGGAATTGATGAAAAATATATTGCATCGTTTGGTGATTTTCACGGCATGAAAGCATTGGTGGTGGATGATAATGCAACATCCAGAAATGTTTTACGTTCTCACCTGGAGTCATTTTCCTTTCAAGTCGCTCAAGCCAACACAGGGGAGCAGGCGATTCAGATGTTGGAAAACGCATCCGTTGAAAGTCCTTTCCGACTTGTACTCATGGATTGGAAATTACCCAAACTGGACGGTATCACAGTCGCGCGCCGTATTAAGAATAATCCCAGGATTACCCATGTGCCTCGCATCATCATGATAACTGCTTACAGCAGGGAGGATGTTATACAACAGTCTAATGACGCCAACCTGGACGGGTTTCTTATTAAGCCGGTGCATCCGTCGGTGTTGCTGAATGCGATTACCGATGTATTCGGCCAAAATCGATTTGACGATTATCCTGCTTTACAGAATCCCTGTTCGACAATGAGGCATGAAAAATTGCACGAAACCAAAGGGGCGAAACTGTTGTTGGTAGAGGATAATAATATTAATCAACAAGTTGCGAAAGAAATACTGGAGCAGGAAGGTTTTGAGGTCGTTATCGCCACGGATGGATTGGATGCCGTGCAAAAAATACGGATCAACCGTGTTGACGCTGTGTTAATGGATTTGCAAATGCCGGTGATGGACGGTTATGAGGCAACACGAATTATACGTTCCGAGCCTCAGTTTGATGACTTGCCTATTATCGCTATGACGGCTCATGCCATGGGCGATGTTAAAGATAAGTGTTTAAGTGTCGGCATGAATGGATATGTGGTCAAGCCCATAGACGTTGATGAACTGATGACTCACTTATTGGCTGTTGTCGAGCCGAAAATGCAGAAAATATCATCAGATAGGACTTTGGAGGAAAACATAGAGCTACCGGCGGCTTTGCCGGGTATTGATATGCAATTGGGATTAAAAAATGTTGCGGGAAATGCTCAGTTATTTCATGAATTGCTGGTGAAGTTCCATGAGAATTTTAATGATGCAAATGCCCGGCTAGAAGCCTATCTGCAAGCAGGCGATAATGGAGCGGCTTTGACTTTACTGCATTCATTAAAAGGTGTAGCGGGCAATCTTGCCATGTCCGAACTGAACGACAGAATAGGTGCGCTGGAACAAGCCATTAAAAAACAGCAGGCATGTGTTTCTGAATTGGCAATTGAATTTTCAAGAGCTCAGCATAAAGTGCTTGAGTCGGTATCACGGTTACGCGCTATCGAGTCTGGAGATCTGCCCGATGGTGATAACCCTGTTGACCTCGATTTGTCGCTGGTAAGGCTTGTATTAGAGAAACTGCTTAATGCTTTGGATGGAAGTCGCCTGGATGCGGATTATTATTTTAAAGAACTGAAAATGATTGTCCGCAATGCATGGCGAAGTGAAAAGCTCAAGCTGCTTGGGCAGACAATTAACGAATTTGATTTTGCCGCCGCCCAATCTGTTTTACAGGACATTGCTCTGAATTTATTTGATACGGAACTCGAGCAGACATCCGCATCTTCCAGCGCGGATAACCGGCAAAAAATATTGATTGTCGATGATATGCCGATCAATATCAGGGCATTGGGAGAGGTTTTAAGGTCGCGTTATGATATCATTGTGGCAATAAGCGGGGAACAAGCTTTGCTTATGGCGGAGTCGGATCAGCCGCCGGACCTGATTTTGCTGGATATCGAAATGCCGAGTATGGATGGGCGGCAAGTGTGCAGATGCCTGAAATCCAATGAAAAAACGCGTCATATCCCAGTGATTTTTATTACCGGGCATGATGAAGTGTCGGAAGTGATGGCGGGCTTTGAGTCAGGCGCCGTCGATTACATCAGCAAACCGTTCAATATATCTGTCGTTCAGGCCAGGGTTCAGACACACCTTGAACTTAAGAAACAGCGTGACTTACTGAAACAGCTGGCCAGCATAGATGCATTGACGGGCATTCCCAATCGCCGCATGTTCGATGAATATTTTGCCAGAGAGTGGCGCCGCTCCATGCGGTCAGCGTCACCCCTGTCACTGATCTTCATGGATGTGGATTATTTCAAACCTTTTAATGATAACTACGGGCATGCGGAGGGCGATCGGTGCCTGGAGAATATCGCGGCAATACTGAGCGATACGCTTAAGCGGGTCACTGATTTTGTGGCTCGTTATGGAGGCGAGGAATTCGTCGCTGTATTGCCGGAAATGAATTTTGATGGGGCGGTGGAAATTGCCGAGGCCATGCGTAAAAATGTAGCTGATTCCAATATTCCTCATGCTTATTCCGGTGTGGCCGATCGGGTAACGTTAAGCCTGGGCGTGAGCAGTGTCGTGCCTGCTACGGACCTATCGCCGGAAGACCTGATAAAAACAGCCGATGAGGCACTTTATATGGCGAAAGAAAATGGTCGGAATCAGATCGGCGCAAAAATGCTGAGGGTTAAAGATGCAATGCCTGATGTGTAACAAAATCGGTTTTCCATTCCTTTTGTCCGCGCTGGAGCGCCAGACATGTCATGGCGCTTCGGTTACATGTTTTTACCTTTAGAAAAGAACTCATAATCTTCATCGACTATGAGTAAACAATTCCTGGCTTTATCCATATACGCCGTTTCATTGATCCAAATGGCACCGGTATCCGCCGGAGCGCCTTCCATCACGCCGCAAACAGATATCGCAAATTCATTAGATGAGGAACTCGGCTGGCTGCAGGAAGAAGCTGTCATTTTTTCCGCGTCCCGGCGCGAACAAAAGGTTTCGGAAACATCGGCCGCTGTATTTGTTATTAACAATGACGACCTTCTACGGTCCGGCGTTACATCCATTCCCGATGCATTGCGAATAGTTCCCGGTCTTCAGGTCGCGCAAGTGAATGCGAATACCTGGGCAATTACAGCCCGCGGATTTAATGGAGAGAATGCGAACAAACTGCTGGTGATGATTGACGGCAGGACGGTTTATCATCCTACATTTTCCGGAACGCTCTGGAGGACAAAAGACGTATTGCTCGAAGATGTAGAAAGAATTGAAGTGGTTCGGGGGCCTGGTGCCGCCATGTGGGGCGCCAATGCAGTGAATGGTGTCATTAATGTCATCACCAAAAGCGCGAATAATAGTCAGGGTTTGTTGGTTACGGCCGGCGGAGGTACAGAGGATAAGGGGGGGGGTGCTGTTCGTTATGGTGGAAAGATTGCAGATAGTCTGCATTACCGGACATACCTGAAATATGCCGACAAAGATGATTTGAAAGTCTTGGGAGGCGGAAACCCTCAGGATAACTGGGAAAAATTTCAGGGCGGTTTCAGGGTGGATGGCGAATTGACAGAGCAGGATTCCCTGACCTTGCAAGGCGATCTGTATACCGGCAACGGGGGCAGTTTGCGGAGTATTACGGCACCTATGGCGCCTTTTACTTCTCTGGCTAATGTGGGGGAGGATTTTTCCGGCGGCAATATTTTGAGTCGGTGGCGGCATCGGTTTTCTGATACATCGGATCTGTCGCTACAGCTGTACTTTGATCATACCCGGGATAAAACCACTTATTCCGCATTTAATGAATCATCGAAAGCGGTTATCAATACATATGATGTGGATTTACAACATTATTTCCAGCTTGGGGGGCGGCAGGAAGTAACTTGGGGGCTTGGATTTCGGTATATAACGGACGATCAAAATAATGCCATCAATTTTGCATTTGCTCCCGCAAGTCGCGATTATCTCCTGTACAGCGCATTTATACAGGATCAGGTCGCGCTGATCCCCGACACGTTAAAGTTCCTGTTTGGCTCGAAGTTTGAACATAATGATTTTAACGGTTTTCAAATTCAGCCTAACGCCCGTCTGATTTATACGCCCGATAATCAACAGACCCTGTGGGCGTCTGTTTCACGCGCGGTACGCACGCCCAACCGTTTAGACCATGACACGAGTTTGCTCTATTTCAGCCAGGAAGCCCCCGGCGTTTTTGCCGCTTTACAAGGTAACAAGGATTTCGAATCGGAAGAGCTGATGGCGTACGAATTAGGCTATAGAATAGCGCCGGCGGAAAATATCTCAATTGACGTCGCGGCTTTTTACAATGTTTATGACAACTTGAGCAGTGTGGAAGCCCGCAGGCCTTTTGTTGAAACGATTGATGCCGCACCTCATCTGGTTTTCCCTGTTTCTTACGGAAACAACGCCCAGGGCGAAACTTACGGATTGGAGATGGCAGTGCAATGGCTGCCATTGGAATGGTGGCGTCTGCAAACGAATTATTCTTATCTGCAAATTCAGATTCATACTGCCACGGGTTCGGTGTCCCAAGATGTCGAGGAAGGACAATCGCCGCATCATCAATTTAATCTCAGGTCTTCCATGGATTTGCCGCACAATGTGCAAATGGATACTTTTTTTCGCTATGTGGATAGCTTGCCTGAACGGAATATCGACAGTTATCTGGAAATGGATGTCCGCCTGGGATGGAAACCTGTAAAAAATATAGAATTCTCCCTTTCCGGCAGAAATTTACTCGATAGCAGTCACGCCGAATTCCAGGCCGTAGGGACAGCGGTACCTGTCATCGAGGTACAGCGCAGCCTGTTCGGACAGATAAGTCTGAATTTTTGAAGAGCAGGCCGGCTTTCTTTCTCAGCTTGTCCTTGCGGAAGGCAATATTAAAATTTCCTTTGCCATGCAACCGACCAGGGAATGCAAATTTCAATTCCTTCCCAGGAAAGCTTGCTTAATAGGTTTGCCGGAGGCTATCCAGATTTTAATGGCCTCATAAATAATGACTGTTGTGAACGTGACAGCCATCCATACCAATACAGCTTCAATAGGCAGGGATGTCCAGGCGCCGATCGTTATGCCCAGCATTTGATCATAGTTGTATCCCCACCACTGATAAGGTGAGGCGAGTGTCACTTCCCACAGCAAGCTGATCAATAAAATGAAAAAGAAGGTGGAACTGAAAGCGCGCCAGTTGATAAATCGGTAAGTTGTCTTAAAAAAAGCCATTGAAGGAACAAAACTGGCGACTACGAGAAAAATAAAATAGCCGGGAAGACCGCCTTGATAGGGATGAGGATAAAAATTCTTGTAGATAATGGCTGATATAATCAAGACCAGACCAATCATGAGCGATTGCGGATGGAAAAGCACGATGCTTTCTATCTTTTTACTCTCGACTGAATAGTCAGGCACATTATAAGCGGCAAGCCAATATTCATCACACCAGATATAGATGAGCAGAACCGCAATAAATCCGGTTAGATAAAAGACAAATTCCTCAAGCGGCAATGCCATCCGCCAGTTCATCTGGCTGAAGTCAAAGCCGGGCAGGTATATCTGGAGGGTGGCTTCATGGTTCGTAAAGGTAAAAAAAACAAGCCCGAAAACAATATCCAGAATAAAACCGAGCGGTATGAGCACGATTAGGGCCAGCCAAAAAGATTTACGGATAAATTTTTCATCGTGATTGATATAAAGCCAGATGATAATTGCCAAAGCCGGAACAATAAAAAGCAGAAGGCTCCAGGTATAGCCCAGAGGGGAAACGCCGGCAATAGGATCAATGACATTTTGAGCTTTTTCAATGGTCAGCAGCGTTAATGTGGCTGGCAAGACCAGGATGACGATCATGACAAAAAATATTTTAAAATCTTTTACTGACGTGAAGTTCATTTTCGCTCTCTGTTGCTAAATAATTATAAGGATTTGAAATACTTGTCAAATTTGTCGGTCATGCGATGGCTCCATCGGTTTCGCCAGAGGGAATTCCATAGCATCGGTACGAGCGAAACAGATGGGTTGACTTTAAAAAAGCTAGCACAAGCTCTGCATTTTGTCAGTTTTTATAATGGAAATGCGGAACCAGCGGTTATATCATTGGGCGGGACAGTCAACAGAGACGAGGCTCAAGCGCTATTAATGCTTTATTGTTGTCGCCCGCCGGAGCATGGCCGTATGGCAATTGATGCCTTTTTATTGTTCGGGGATATGGATTCTAGCTAATGTAATGAGCCGCCTCCATGCTTCGTTTGATTTGGCAATTCAGAATCGAACGCTTTGGGTCCAGGCGGGTATGCGGTATATCATCGAAAGAATCCGTTATTCAATGTACTCATAAATGCTAAATAACTTCAGCGCTTCCTTGCTGAAGTCCGTAATTCCGGTTCGAGAACAATCAAGGTGTTATCAGTACTCAACAGCGATAATTCTTGCTGGGCGGTTACCCCTTGGTTGGTTTGATGGCTATTTATGAAAATGATGCGTCGGACATTCGCCGTTTCTTAGGCTAATGATCGGCCACCGGGCCGCCTTGGCAAATTGGGTCAGTTTTTCATCAGGATCAACCGCGACTGGATTGTCGACTAGTTTAAGCAATGGCAGATCATTGTGTGAATCGCTATAAAACCAGCTGTTTTTCATGGTTTCCGTCGAATTTTTCAGCCAGGCTTCCAGTAGTTTAACTTTACCTTCCTGAAAACAGGGGATGCCATCAAAATCGCCTGTATATCGCCCTTCTTTATATGACGGCGTGGTCGCCAGCAGGTTATCAATGCCATACAGTCCGACTATCGGTTCGGTAACGAAGCGGTTGGTGGCCGTAATAACCAATAAGGTATCGCCCCGGTCCCTGTGTTTGGTAATCAGTTGTTGCGCGGATTCCAATAACAGCGGTTTGATGGTTTCTTCAATAAATTGGTCGCGCCACTGGTAAAGCTGCTCGGGTTCGTTGTTGGCTAAAGGCCGCAGGGAAAAGCGCAGGAATGCTTTTATATCCAGCGTGCCCCGCTTGTAATCGTCATAGAATTTTACGTTAGCACTGGCATACTGATCTTTATCGACAATGCCCCGGTCGACAAGAAACTGCCCCCACAAGTAGTCACTGTCATCGGCAATCAGGGTATTATCTAAATCAAAAATCGCTAAACTCACGGTTGAACCTGTCTGAAATAATTAAAAAAATCACGCCCTATGGCGTCGGTAGTTTTTTTATGGAACAATGGAGGTCATTACAAAACAACCTGACCTATTTTTTGCAATTCTACCACACGCAAGATTGAATTTAGGAAAGGACAAGACACAGGTTTTTTAAACATGATTGACTCTAAAGGATACCGGCCCAATGTCGGAATCATCCTTTGCAATGACGAGGGTCGCGTGTTTTGGGCAAAACGGATGGGCGTGAACTCATGGCAGTTCCCGCAAGGCGGAATTCATCAGAATGAAGATCCTGAAACAGCGATGTATCGAGAATTGTGGGAAGAAACGGGGCTGCAACAACAGCATGTACAAGTGCTTGGTCGTACGCGATACTGGCTGAGGTATCAGTTGCCCGAGCGTTATATTCGCAAGAACACACTGCCGGTCTGTATAGGTCAAAAACAAATCTGGTTTATTTTGCGGCTGATAACGCAGGAATCCAATGTGCGTTTCGATCGTTGCGCCAAGCCGGAGTTTGACGGTTGGCGCTGGGTGGATTATTGGGATCCGCTTAAAGATGTCGTTTACTTCAAGCGTAAAGTCTATCAGAAAGCGATGACCGAGCTGGGAGCGCTTCTGACTATCGATTCTGTTCCCGTTAATGCGGAAGGGTATTTATCGAAAGAGAAACAATACAGCGGGGCCAAGCATCAATAGCCTTGTGTATCTGTTTGCAACCCGGTCAGCGGCTTGGGTAAATGGTGAGTCTCGGATTTGAGCTTGCCATCGGCAAACAGTCGGATCACGCGATAACCCGAAGGCGTATTAGCGACTGTGAGTTGTTTGCTTTCGGGCTGAAACTGGAAACAGGTTGAAGGTGCGCCCCATACGCGAACCGGCCCGGCTTCAAGCGTTATTGCCTGATGGATGTGGCCGAATGTGACGGCTTTAACTTGCGGGTGTTTGTTGATTATGGCAAACAGCGCCTGCGCGTTTTCTATCATCATGGTGTCCATCCAGGGACTATTGATGGATTGGCAATGGTGATGCATGGCAAGCAACGCATAGTGATCCGGCTGGCTGCCCAGGCACCGTTCAAGAAATGCCAGTTCCTGATCAGACAGGCGGCCTCCGGGCGCGCCGGGAATCTGGCTGTTCAGACTTATGATTTGCCAGTTGCCTAAGAAAACCTGTTTGCGGCAGTTGACGAGTTCCGTATTCAAGATCTGCTGCATCAACTCATAATCATCGTGATTGCCAGGCAGGCAGACGCAGGGTGTTTGATAGGCCTCCAGCGTATTAAGAATGCGCTGGTAATTTAACGGGCTTGGGTGCTGCGCTAAGTCGCCCGTGAATAGAATTAAATCAAACTGTTGCCCAGGCGCGAAAGCCTGTTCAAGGACAGCCTGAAAATAGTAGGCTGTATCAATTCCCAGCAATGTCTCTCCAGGCTCGGGAAGGATGTGCGAATCGGATATTTGCAGTATAGACAGGCAACCGGGTGTATGCGCCATGGTCGAGACCTCATTCGATATTTTTGCATAGAACTTTGGAGTTTCTCTGCGGATTGTATAGCGCCTTGAGCGGGTCGGGTAAACTGTTGATGTCTGACGGCAAGAATCCCCGTTCAATAAACCAGTGCATGGTTTGTGTTGACAACACGAATAATTTTTTCAGTCCCAGCTTATTTGCCCGACGGTAAGTATACTCAAGCATGCGATTGCCCCGGGCGGAACCTTGATAATCCTGATGCACGGCCATGCAGGCGATAACGCCCGATTCCCGTTGCTCATCAGGATGCAGTGCCGTGCAGCCTATGATCAGGCCGTCTCTTTCAATCACGATATAATCGGCAATTTCCATTTCAATTTTTTCCCTGGAACGCTTGGTTAATTTGCCTTGCTGCTCCAGCGGCTTTATCAATTCCAGTATGCCGCCTATGTCGTTCAAAGTGGCGGGGCGCAATTCCTCAAACGGTGTTGAGCTGATCAAGGTACCGATACCGTCGCGGGTGAAAAGCTCAAGCAACAGGGCGCCGTTATGGGTGCGGTTGATCAGATGAACGCGGTCTATGCCGGACTGGCAGCTTTGGATCGCCGCTTTCAGAGGCAGGCTGATCGTGTCGGCAAGGTCGGGGTGCTGCTCCAGAAAAGTTCTGGCTTCCGCAGTGGTCATCTGCTGGATTTGCGCGCCGTCATCAGGATTGCAACAGCTTTGTTCAGTCAATAAAATCAGTTTTTCGGCTTTTAATGCAATCGAGACGGCTGTTGCGACTTGTTCGGCGGACAAGTTGAAAATTTCCCCGCTCGGCGAATAACCGATAGGTGAAATCAGCACAACATTGTTCTGATCCAGTTGTTGATGGATGGCCGCGCTGTCGATGCGCCGCACTTCCCCTGTATGGCAGTAATCGATGCCGTCGATGACGCCAATGGGTTTGGCGGTCACGAAATTGCCGGAAGCCACCTTGATTTTCGCGCCCGCCATCGGCGAATTGGCAAGGCCCATGGACAAGAGTGCTTCAATTTCCACGCGCACAAGCCCCGCCGCTTCCTTGACGCATTGAAGCGCCTGGTCATCGGTAATGCGTAAATGTTTATGAAAGCGAGGAGGCGGGCTGTTTTTCAGGCGCTGGTCTATCTGCGGACGTATGCCGTGGACCAGAACCAAGCGTATGCCCAGGCTGTTCAGCAATGCAAAATCATGAACGTGATTGGCGAAATCATCGTCAAGAACCGCCTCGCCGCCGAACGAAATCACAAAGGTCTTGTTGCGATGGGCATGTATATACGGCGAGGAGTTTCTAAACCAGCTGACGAATGATTGATGCGATTCCATGATAGCGCTTGCGGAATTTTTGCCCATGAAAGAAAAGGGGCTCAGGGCGCCGGAACGCCCAGAGCAAACAGGGACGGGATTTTAATCCAGATTGTCAGTCACCGCGCCCAATGAAGCGGAGCTGACAAGTTTGGCATATTTTGCCAATACGCCACGCGTATAACGCGGTGCGGGTTGCCGCCATTCGGCCAATCGACGAGCAATCTCCTGGTCATCAACGTGCAACGTCAAGGTATTGTTTTCCGCATCAATCGTGATCGAGTCGCCGTTTTCAACAATCGCCAACGCACCGCCGACATAGGCTTCCGGAGTGATATGTCCGACCACGAAACCATGCGTGCCGCCGGAAAACCGGCCGTCGGTAATCAGAGCCACATCCTTGCCCAAACCTTTGCCCATTACGGCGGAAGTGGGGGACAGCATTTCGCGCATGCCGGGACCGCCTTTGGGGCCTTCGTAACGGATAACGATCACATCGCCTTTGACAATGTCGCCGTTCAGGATGCTTTGCAGTGCTTGCTCTTCGGCCTCGAATACCTTGGCTTTGCCGGTAAAACACAGACCTTCCTTGCCGGTAATCTTGGCGACGGCGCCTCCGGAAGCCAGATTGCCGTATAGAACCACCAGATGGCTGTCTTTTTTGATCGGGTTATCCAGCGGATGAATCATGTCCTGGCCTTCCGGATACGATTTGACGTCAGCCAGATTTTCAGCCAGGGTTTTTCCGGTCACGGTCAAGCAATCGCCGTGCAGCAAGCCCCGGTCCAGCAGTTCTTTCATCAAAGGCTGAATGCCGCCGATCTCGATCAGTTCGGCCATTTGGTAGCGGCCGCTGGGTTTTAAATCAGCAACCATGGGTACATGCTTGCCGATGCGCGTGAAATCGTCCAGTGTAATGTCGACACCGACGGCATTGGCCATGGCCAGGATATGCAGTACCGCATTGGTCGAGCCGCCGAGTGCAATGGCAACCGTAATCGCATTCTCGAACGCTTCCTTGGTCATGATATCGCGTGGCTTGATGTCTTTTTTCAACAGTTCCAGTACCGCTGCGCCGGCGAGTTCGCAATCCCGGCGCTTGTCTTCAGAGACAGCGGCCTGAGCGGAACTGTTGGGCAGACTCATGCCTAATGCTTCAATCGCCGATGCCATGGTATTGGCGGTATACATTCCGCCGCATGAGCCGGCCCCCGGAATGGCTTTAGCTTCAATCTCAGCAAGTTCGGCATCATCGATTTTGTTATTGGCTCTGGCGCCAACCGCTTCGAATACGGACACAACATCCAGTTTTTTATCTTTGTGGCAGCCTGGCAGAATAGTGCCGCCGTATACGAAGATGGCCGGACGGTTCAAGCGGGCCAAGGCGATCATGCAGCCGGGCATGTTCTTGTCGCAGCCGCCAATGGCGACAACGCCGTCAAAGCCCTGGCAGCCGACCACGGTTTCAATGGAATCGGCAATGACTTCGCGCGATACCAGCGAATATTTCATGCCTTCCGTACCCATGGAAATACCGTCCGATATCGTGATGGTATTGAAGATAACGGCTTTGCCGTTGGCATTGTCCACGCCGCGCGCGGCATCATCAGCCAGCCTGTTGATGTGCATGTTGCAAGGCGTCACCATGCTCCAGGTCGAGGCGATACCAATCTGCGGTTTGCTGAAGTCTTCGTTCTTAAAGCCAACGGCATGCAGCATTGCGCGACTTGGCGCACGCTCCATGCCGTCAACAACTTGAGAAGAATAGGTGCGGTTTTTTTTGTCACCTGAGTTAGCCATATAAGCGATTTCCGAAGGTTAAATATTTAAAATATAGGGTGCGAAGGCAAAGGGTTGCATTGGTTTCTCAGAAGGTATCCCAACTGCTGTTTCTACGACGCCAGCCTAATTTGGGTAGAATGAACCCTAATACGACACCGATCAAGGATAGAATGCCACCGTATAAAAACCAGTCCTGATTGCTGCTGTCCGCCAGCGCCTGGTTTTCCAGTTTGAGCTGTTCCAGTTCCCGTTCAACATTAACCACGCGTTCCTGAAGTTCGTCGCGTTGAGTTTTTAACTCTATCGCGCTGGAGGCGGTTTGTTTCAGTTCGTTAAGTTCCCTGGTTAAGTGATCACGTTCCGCTGCCAGGGATTGTTCAAGCGTTGTTCCCGGGGTAAGCGCGCTTTTCAATGATTCAAGTTCGGCTTTCAACGCTATATTCTCCGTTTCGAACGACGCCAGTTTTTTATTGGCGGCATCCAGTTGAAAACGCGAGGAGGGTTCTTTCATAGTGTGACGGGTCAGAATATAGCCTTCTGTGCCGTTACTAAGACGCGCATAGCTGAAACCGGTTTTATTGTTCTGGCTAATTATCGTAAGAGGCGTACCGGATGGGAGCAGTTTTACCACCTTGCCGTGCGTGTTTTCTTCGCTTCTTAACGCTAAATTGACATTGTCGGTTATATAGGCTGTTGTAGCCTGCGCCGGACCGAAAGTGAGCATTAGGATAAAAAACGAGCTTAATAGTTTTTTCACTTGAATCTCTGGTGTTGATCGTTTGAAAAGATAAATTTTAGCGTTATTTATGGCACATGAGAAATTCCAGCAGCGCCTTTTGGGCGTGCAGGCGATTTTCAGCTTCATCATAGATAACGCTCCGAGGACCATCGATAACGTCAGCAGTGACTTCTTCACCGCGATGCGCGGGCAGGCAATGCATGAACAGGACATCATGATTGGCGACTTTCATGACCTCTGTATTGATTTGATAATTTTTAAAGGCTATTTCGCGTTGTTTCTGTTCCTCTTCCTGACCCATACTGGCCCAGACGTCGGTAACGAGCAAATCCGCATTCTGGGCCGCTTCCAACGGTGTGGAAAAAAAACGGACGCGATCGCCCGCGGCTTTAACGATCGATTCCAGGGGTTCATAACCAGACGGGCAGGCAATGTTCAATTTGAAGTCCAATACGGTCGCGGCATCAATATAGGAATGGCACATATTATTACCGTCACCGATCCAGGTGACTGTCTTGCCTTGAATGTCGCCGCGATGTTCAAAAAAGGTCTGCATGTCTGCCAGTAATTGGCAAGGATGCTGTAAATCGGTTAAGCCGTTGATCACAGGTACGCGCGAATGTTCCGCGAATGTCGTTACCGTTTCGTGCTTGTCAGTTCTGAGCATGATGCAGTCGACCATGCTGGAGATAACCTTAGCGCTGTCTTCCAGCGGTTCGCCGCGTCCGAGTTGGGTGTCCCGGGGCGACAGGAACAGGGCGCTGCCGCCAAAATGGCTCATGCCGGCTTCGAATGAAATGCGCGTGCGCGTCGATGATTTTTCAAAAATCATCGCCAGGACTTGGCCTTTAAGGGGCTGGTAGTTGGGATCGCGGTTGTTTTTCAGCGTTATGGCTCTGTTGATCAAGCCGCGAAATTCTTCGCTTGATAAATCGAGCAGGCTGATGAAGTGTCTGGGAATCATAGGCATAGTCTTGTATGCTCTTGAATAAGAGCTGATAAGGTTTCCACGAGTTGATTGATTTGTTGGTCATCAATGATTAATGGCGGCAGCAAGCGGATGGTTTTCTCGCTGGTAACATTGATCAATAAGCCTTGCTGTAGGGCTGATTTGACAAGTTCCGCGCAGGGTGCGTCAAGCTCAATGCCGATCATCAGGCCTTTATGGCGAATATCGACCACATGCGGGTTATCACCCAGTTGCTTGGCAAATCCGTCGTGGATTGCCGTGCCTTTTTGTTCGACTTGTTCGATCAGGTTTTCATGGTCTAACGTTGCCAATACTGCTAACGCCGCGCTGCATGCCAAAGGATTGCCGCCGAACGTCGAGCCGTGGGAACCCGCGGAGAAGAGTTGGGCCGCTTTGCCATGGGCGAGGCAGGCGCCTATCGGTACCCCATTACCTAGCGCCTTGGCCAGTGTGCAGACATCAGGCACGATCGAGTTGTGCTGGTAGGCGAGAAATTTACCCGTGCGGCCTATGCCGGTCTGGATTTCATCCAGCATCATCAGCAGGTTATATTGGTCGCACAGGTTGCGGATTCGGTTCAGATAATCGCTGGCCGGAATGTTGACGCCGCCCTCGCCCTGAACCGGTTCGACCAGGATGGCAACGATATTACCGTGCTGTCCAATTGCTTGTTCGATGGCATCGATATCGTTATAAGGCACGCGCACAAAACCTTCGACCAGCGGTGCAAAGCCTTGCTGTACTTTGGGGTTGCCGGTGGCGCTCAGCGTGGCCAGCGTGCGGCCATGAAAGCTTTTTTCCATGACGATGATGGCCGGATTTTCTATATGCCGCTGGTGTCCATAGAGGCGAGCCAGTTTAATGGCGGCTTCATTGGCTTCGGCGCCGGAATTACTGAAAAAAACGTTGTCCATGCCGCTTTTATCAATCAGCCTGTCCGCCAGGTTCTCCTGGGCAGCGATACCATATACATTTGATGTATGCACCAGGGTTTCGCTTTGTTTGCAGATGGCCCGGTGCACTGCCGGGTGAGCATGACCCAGGTTGCATACGGCTATACCCGCTAAGGCATCCAGATAACGTTTATTGTCGGTATCCCACAACCATACGCCGCTGCCCCGCTCGAAAGTTACGGGTAAACGTCCATAAGTTGGCATAATATGGCTAGTCATTGATTCTGCCTGCAAAGAAAAGTAGGCGGAAGTCAGCCGCCCGTCGGAAAAATGTTCGATTATAGTTTTCAAATGAGCCTCAGGCAAGAGCGGTCCTTTAAGATTTACTTTTTTAACAGCGTAAATGTTGATAAAATTAGTTGGTTTTATTTGTCGAATGAGTGACTGCTACTATGAATGTTACAGAAAGAATTAAAGACCAGCTTGAAAACAATCCGGTTGTTTTATACATGAAAGGCACGCCTGATTTTCCGCAGTGCGGCTTTTCGGCGCAGACTGTTCAGATATTGGATGCCTGTCATGCAAAATACGCGTACGTTAATATTCTTGAGGACCTTGAGGTTCGTGAAGCGCTGAAGGAATACTCGCACTGGCCGACTTATCCGCAGCTTTATATCGGCGGTGAACTCATCGGCGGTTGTGACATCGTGACTGATTTGTACACCAAGGGCGAGTTGAGCAAAATGTTGGCGGCGGCCGATGCCATAGCGGAATAAACCGCCGAGGCTCTGCAATAGTTAAATTGAGAGCCGGTTGATCAAGCGCCGCTGGCTCAATAGGCGGGATAAAGGCAGTTCGAAGGTAATGTCAATGATCACCGTATCCGCGGACGCGGGTACGGTGATGGTTTCTATCTTATTGATCGAGCGACTCAAGTCGCTTCCAGCGGTTGACTATCATACAGAACAGTTCGGCTGTCTTTTCGGCATCATAGAGCGCTGAATGCGCCTTTTCGTTATCCCACTCCAGTCCGGCTGTCCGGGCTATTTTAGCCAGCACGGTCTGTTGATAGGCCAATCCTCCGAGTGTGGCCGTATCAAACGTACTGAACGGATGAAACGGACTTCTCTTGATTTGCGTGCGATGAATAGCCGCATTTAAAAAATTAATATCGAAAGCCGGATTGTGGCCGACCAGGATCGCCCGCGTGCAGTTGTTGCGCTTTACCGCTTCCTTGATGGGTTTGAACAGCGTATTCAGCGCCTCTTTCTCGTCGACAGCCATGCGAAAAGGGTGGTGCGGATCAATGCCGTTGAATTTAAGGGCGGCTTCATCCAGTTCGGCGTTTTTAAACGGAATCACATGCGTGGAATAGCGTTCTGTGATTTCCAGATCGTGCTGGCTGTTAAGTTCGACGATAACGGCGGCGATTTCCAGTACTGCATGTTTTTTAGGATTAAAGCCGGCTGTTTCAATATCGATAATGACGGGTAGGTAGCCTCTAAATCGCTTGTCTAAGGGTATTGCAGGTATATCCATTAATTTTGAATGGTCTCGGGGTGGAAAAACTTAAGGGGCATAATAGGGTGGATGTCGGTGGTAGTAGACATTTTATGGTATGTTACGCGAAATTTAATTCAGAATAAAAATAATAGCGAAATTAAAGGCAAATCAATGCGCAAGCAAAAATTAATAACGCAATTGACTGGTTTTATATTATTCGGCATGTTGGCCGGATGCGCAACCAGCGCAAAAGACACCAGGGATCCGATGGAAAACTGGAACCGTGGGGTACAGACATTTAATGATAATCTTGATGATTATGTGATGAAGCCTGTCGCTAAAGGTTATCAATGGGTCACGCCGTCATTTGTCGATCGTGGCGTGACTAACTTTTTCAGTAATATCGATGATATCGGCGTCACCATAAATGATCTGTTGCAGTTTAAGTTGTCGCAAACCGGTATGGATGGCGCGCGCTTTATTGTTAATACGGTGGCCGGGATTGGTGGCTTCATCGATGTCGCGGAAATGATTGACCTGCCCAAGCATAACGAGGATTTTGATCAAACCCTGGGCGTTTGGGGCGTGCCGACCGGGCCTTATCTGGTGTTGCCGTTTTTCGGGCCCAGCTCGCCGCGCGGGGTGGGCGGTTTGATCGGCGATGCGGCCATGAACCCTATCAGCTATATCGATAGCGGCATTATTACGGGTTCGTTATTCGCCCTGAATGCGACCGATTTGCGTGCCGATAATTTGGGCACGGAAAAAGTGGCCGCTGAAGCGGCTGTGGACCGGTATGAGTTTTTCAAAAATTCCTATTTCCAGCGGCGTAACTACCTGGTTTACGATGGCAATGTCCCGGAGGATGAGGAAGAACTGGAACTTGATGAGGATTATTTGTCACCTGTCAGCCCCTATTGACCGGCATTTTAACCCCAGACAGCCGGCATTTGACGGCTGTCTGGGGTCTATGCGCTACTGCTGTATTTGCCAGGCGAGTTCTTCATTGGCTTTCAGCGGCGTGATCGATAGCGAATGCTCGCTATAGGCCCCCGGTACTTTCCAAGGGGTTTTCACCAGCGTGACGGCGTCCAAATTTCTCGGCAAACGGTAAAAATCGGCGCCGTGGAAACTCGCAAAACCTTCCAGTTTATCCAATGCGTCGGCCCGTTCAAAGACTTCCGCATACAGTTCCAGCGCGGCATGGGCGCTGTAACAGCCCGCGCAGCCGCAAGCGGCTTCCTTCAGCGAGGTCGGATGCGGGGCGCTGTCCGTGCCCAGGAAGAATTTCGGATGGCCGCTGGTGGCGGCGGCAACCAAGGCCTGGCGATGGTGCTCGCGTTTGATGATCGGCAGGCAGTAATGATGCGGACGTATGCCGCCGGCCAGCAGGGCGTTGCGGTTGAACATCAAATGCTGCGGCGTGATGGTGGCGGCAATGCGCGCGCCGGCCGACTGCACAAACTGCACGGCTTCCGCCGTTGTTACATGCTCGACTACGATGCGCAGTTCCGGGAAGTTTCTGCTGATATCGGTCAGGGTGGTGTCGACGAATACCTGCTCCCGGTCGAAGATGTCACATGCCTCGTCAGTAACTTCGCCATGGATCAGCAAAGGCATGTCGTGCTTTTCCAGGGCCGCCAGCAGCGGGTAGGCGGCCTTGATATCACTAATGCCGGCATCGGAATGGGTTGTGGCGCCGGCCGGATACAGCTTGAACGCTTGTACATGCTCGCATTCCGCGGCTTTGCTGATTTCAGACGCACTCGTCGAGCCAGTCAAATAAAGCGTCATCAGTGGCGTAAAATTCAGACCGACGGGCACGGCCTGCAGAATTTCCTCCCGATAAGACAGGGCCTGTGCCACGGTCGTCACGGGCGGCTTCAGGTTGGGCATGATGATGGCACGGGCAAATTGCCTGGCGGTATGAGGCATGACGGTTTTTAAAATCGCGCCGGTTCTGACATGCAAATGCCAGTCGTCAGGTCGTGTGATGGTTAATTTTTTCATTATGCGGGTTATTCTTCTGTAAAATAGGCAGGTATTTTATAGGAAGGACCTTGAAAATCTAACATAGTCCCCTATTTTGGGTATTATTTTTTTGTTATCGGAGGGGCTAATGCCAATTTACGAATATCAATGTCAAGCATGCGGTCATGAACACGAGGCGTTGCAAAAACTCAGCGACGAGCCATTAATTCACTGCCCGGCCTGTAGTCAACCTGAGCTGATGAAAAAGATCTCAGCGGCCGGGTTCCGGTTAAAAGGCGGCGGCTGGTATGAGACTGACTTCAAAAGCGGTACCAAGAAAAACATAGCGGGCGAAAGCAGCAGCTCCAGTACCAGTACCAGCTCTCCAGGCTCAGCGAGCTGCTGCGGCGGAAGCTGTAACAGCAGTCATTAGGGCTGACTTGCAACAGCCGGTTTAAGCACGTAATATCGACAACTTTTTTGGATTAACAGAGAAAACTTATGCGTACCCACAAGTGTGGAGAATTAAACAAAGAACATTTAGGGGAGGCCGTTGAATTATGCGGTTGGGTTCATCGTCGCCGGGATCATGGCGGGGTCATTTTTTTTGATCTGAGAGACCGTGCCGGCCTGGTGCAGGTCGTATTTGATCCTGATTCTCCTGAAACTTTCGCCATCGCTGAAAGTGTACGCAGTGAATATGTTTTAAAGGTTGAAGGGATCGTGCGCAATCGTCCCGAAGGCACGATTAATCCGAACATGCATACCGGTGAAATTGAAGTGCTGGTCAGCAATGTGGAAGTGCTGAACGAATCCGAAACACCGCCTTTCCCGGTGGAAAGCGATATCGAAGTCAACGAGGAAATGCGTCTGCGTTATCGCTACATCGATCTACGCCGCACATCCATGCAGGAAAAAATGCGCGTGCGTCGCGATGTGACGCGTACCTTGCGCAATTTCCTCGACGATAACGAATTTTTCGAGATTGAAACGCCTTATCTGACCAAGGCCACGCCGGAAGGCGCGCGCGATTACATCGTGCCCAGCCGCACACATGAAAATGCCTTCTTTGCCTTGCCGCAGTCGCCGCAGCTTTACAAGCAAATACTGATGGTTGCCGGCATGGACCGCTACTATCAGGTTGTGCGCTGCTTCCGCGACGAGGATTTGCGCGCCGACAGACAACCTGAATTTACCCAGCTCGATATCGAAACGTCTTTCATGGATGAAAACGAGATCATGGAGGTCATGGAAGAGATGATCCGTCAGTTGTTCGCGGAAATCATCGATGTGCAACTCGATGCCACTTTTCCTCGCATGACTTATCAGGAAGCGATGTCCCGGTTCGGCGTCGACCGTCCCGATCTGCGGATTCCGCTGGAACTGGTCGATATCGCCGAGGAAATGAAAGCGGTCGATTTCAAAGTCTTCTCGGGTCCTGCCAACGATCCCAACGGTCGTGTCGTGGCCTTGCGCCTGCCTAACGGCGGCGATCTGAGCCGCAAGGATATCGAGGACTTGACCAAATACGTCGGTATATACGGCGCCAAGGGTCTGGCTTATATCAAAGTCAACGACCGCAATGGCGGCATCGACGGCCTGCAGTCGCCGATCGTCAAATTCGCACCGGCCGAAGTCTGGGAGCAAGTGCTGACCAAGACCGGCGCTCAGACCGGCGATCTGATTTTCTTCGGCGCCGACAAGGCGCACGTCGTCAACGAAGCGATGGGAGCGCTACGGGTCAAGCTGGGCCACGATCTCAACCTACTGGAAGGCGACTGGAAGCCGGTTTGGGTGATCGATTTCCCGATGTTCGAATGGGACGACAAGAGTCAGCGCTGGAATGCCATTCACCATCCGTTCACGGCGCCCAGTTGCTCGGTCGAAGAATTGCTGGCCAACCCTGGCGCGGCGTTGTCACGCGCCTATGACCTGGTATTGAACGGCACTGAAGTCGGCGGCGGCTCGATTCGTATCAATCGAACAGCGATGCAGCAGACCGTGCTAAAGATTCTGGGCATTGACGAGGACGAAGCCAAGGAAAAATTCGGCTTCCTGCTCGAGGCGCTGAAATACGGCGCACCGCCGCACGGCGGAATGGCGTTCGGACTCGACCGCCTGGTCATGCTGATGACCGGATCGCACTCGATCCGCGATGTGATTGCCTTCCCTAAAACACAATCAGCGTCCTGTCCTTTAGTCAGTGCGCCGGCTGTCGTCGATGATGCGCAGTTGCGCGAACTGGGCATCCGGTTGCTGAAACCGGCAGTCAAGGCATCGTAAGATAAGCCTGTCCAACATTTGCTCCGCCGTAAAATATGCGGCGGAGGCAAAACTATATCGGGAAGGAAGGGTCTTAGTAAATTAAATACTTCGTTCCATCGTGTCCGTTGTGAGTTATCAAATTATTCTCTGTTAAGGTTTGTCTTTATAATGACCGATACCGCATTATCCATTCAAGATTATGCATTGCTCAGTGACGAGGAGTGCGAAGCGCGCATTGTTGCCGCCAAGGAAAAGCTGGGCAGTCGTTGTGTTGTTCTAGGTCATCATTATCAACGTGATGAAGTTTTCAAGCATGCTGACTTGACCGGCGATTCATTGAAACTGTCCCGGGAAGCGGCCCAGTCCGACGCCGAATACATCGTGTTCTGCGGTGTGCATTTCATGGCCGAAGTGGCCGACATTCTGTCCAGGCCCGAGCAGATCGCCATATTGCCGGACATGGCGGCCGGCTGTTCCATGGCGGACATGGCCAACCTGATCAAGGTGCAGAAATGCTGGCACGAGCTGGCTGAAATTCTGGATGTGGAAGCTGAAGTCACGCCCGTGACTTACATTAACTCGGCTGCCGACCTGAAAGCCTTCTGCGGCGAGCATGGCGGCATCGTCTGTACGTCGTCCAATGCCCAGAAAATCCTGGAATGGAGCTTCGCGCGCCGCGAAAAAATCCTGTTTTTCCCGGATCAGCACTTAGGCCGCAACACCGCCTACCGGATGGGTATTCCGCTGGAGGAAATGGTGGTTTGGGACTTCACCAAGCCCATGGGTGGGCTGACGGCCGAGCAAGTCCGCAATGCCAAGATGATTCTGTGGAGCGGCTATTGTTCCGTGCACCAGGCGTTCCAGCCGGAACATGTCGATAACTTCCTGCAGCGTTATCCCGAAACGAAGGTGATTTCGCATCCGGAAGCCTGCTTTGAAGTGTGCCAGAAATCCGATTACATCGGCTCTACGGAATACATTCTCAAGACCGTACGCGAAGCGGAGCCGAACACGCGCTGGCTGGTCGCGACGGAACTGAACCTGGTCAATCGTTTGAACGAGGAATGCAAAGCACAGGGCAAGAACGTGCACTTCATGTCGCCCATGCTGTGCATGTGTTCCACCATGTTCAGAACCGATCCGCAACATTTGGCCTGGGTTCTGGAAAACCTGGTGGCCGGCCATGTCGTCAACCGGATCTCCGTACCTGCCGACGTGGCCAAACTGGCCAAGGAAGCCCTAGATAATATGTTAGCTATAAAATAGTTTTTATTTGATATCAGCAGTTGTAGGGTCGAATTCATTCGACCCGAAATACTCGCAAAGCTTTACTGCATAAAAAGCCGATAAATGCAGCGCATTTATCGGCTTTTTTACAGTAGATGGAGGGGCGACTTCAGTCGCTCAGAGCGGATAAATCCGCCCCTACAGAATTATTTCGAATCCTTCCACTTCTGTTTCCTGGCCAGTTTCTTCGCCGCTTTCTGCTCGCGGATAACCGCCAGTTCGGCCAGTTCCCGTTCCATCATGGCCGGCGTTTCCAGGCTGATGCGGCCGATCATGCCGGAGCGCAGCTCGGCCAGTAACAGTTTGGCAACCTTGTCCATGTCCACGCGTCCGCCCGAGCGCAGACAGCCGCGATTTTTGCCGATAGTTTCCATAAGCGCCTGCTCGCCATCCGGCAGCTGTTCGATCTGATAGCGGGCCTTCAGCAGGTCGGGGTACTGTTTTAACAGATACTCGGCCGCGAAAAAGGCGATATGTTCATGATTGATGGCCGTGTCCTTGATCGCGCCCGTGGTCGCCAGCCGGTAGCCGCTGTTCCGGTTTTCGACATTGGGCCAGAGCACGCCGGGTGTATCCCACAGGACGATGCCGTTGCCGATGTCGATACGCTGCTGGGTTTTGGTGATGGCCGGTTCGTTGCCGGTCTTGGCGATAATCCGGCCGGCTAGGATATTGATCAGCGTGGACTTGCCGACATTCGGTATGCCCATGATCAGGGCTTGTATCAGCCGGCCGCTGCTGTCCCTGCCGGGCAGCATCTTGTGGCACAGATCGGCGATCTGGCGCATTTTTTCGGGTTGCTCGACGGTCAACGCCAGGGTCTTGACGCCTTTTTCCCGTTCCAGATAGATTTGCCATTGCTGCGTCAGGTCCGGGTCGGCGAGATCGCTTTTGCTGAGCACCTTGATGCAGGGCTTGTCACCGCGCAGGGTTTTCAGCATCGGATTCTCGCTGCTGAACGGAATGCGCGCATCCAGAATTTCAATGATCAGGTCAACCTGAGGCAGGATGTGTTTGATCTCTTTGCTGGCCTTGTGCATATGGCCGGGATACCACTGAATAAGCATGATGTTTTTCAAATAGTTAGAATGCGGGTCGAGCGCCATTATAGCAGCTATAGCATAGGGCCGCCCCGATGACAGTGCAGCAAAGATGGCTGTTATTCAGTATCATGTGCCATAAAATCCCGATTGCTATTAATCATCCGTATGAAAACGACGAAAGAAACAACGATAACAAGCAGCTTTTACGCCTACTTATCAAGATTGCGCTGGATCAAGCGCTGGGGGCTCAAACGCAATGCCCATGACGAGAACGTCATGGAGCACAGCTGGGAAGTCTCCGTCATCGCGCATACGCTGGCCCTGATCAAAAACCGCTATTACGGCGGTAATGTCGATGCCAATGCCGTCGCCGCCGCGTCCTTGTATCACGATATCACCGAAGTGATCACCGGTGATCTGCCGACACCGATCAAATACCACTCCGAGGAAATCAGCACGGCTTACAAGCAGATTGAAAAACAGGCCGAGAAGGAGCTTCTGAACCTGTTGCCGGCGGAGCTGCAGGCCGATTTTAAGACGCTGATTCATCATGACCACATGCCGGAAGAGCATGTGCGCATCATCAAGGCCGCCGACAAGATCTCAGCCTACCTCAAATGCCAGGCCGAGCTGAAAGCCGGCAACACCGAATTCGAGATGGCCGCCGAGCACCTGGCCAAAACAATCGGCGAATCCGATCAGCCCGAAGTCATGTTTTTCATGCAGGCGTTCGTGCCCAGTTGCGGACTGACCCTGGACGGCCTCATGAAAACCTACTGAGCTGGCAACATTAGGGACATACCACATGTTAAGACTCTTCCATACAGCCGACTGGCATCTCGGCCATCACCTGCACGGCGTATCGCGACACTCCGAACACCGGCAGTTCCTGGCCTGGTTGCTGCAGGCCATGCAAGACAGACAGGTTGACGCATTGATCGTCGCCGGCGACATTTTCGATACCGCCAACCCCTCGGCGCTCGCGCAGGCGCAACTTTATGAATTCCTGGTCAACGCCAGAACACGGCAGCCTCAACTGGATATCGTGCTGATCGGCGGCAATCACGACTCGGCAAGCCGGCTCGATGCGCCTTCGCCGATACTGAAAGCGCTGGGCGTGCATGTCGTCGGCGGACTGGTGCGCAAACCCGACGGAACAATCGACTGGGATCGGTTGATCGTGCCGCTGACCGATGCCAAAGGAGCCATCAAGGCCTGGTGCGGCGCCATGCCGTTTCTGCGCCATGCCGATCTGCCCGGCAATGGCGAGGCCGGCGATCCCTTGATCGCCGGCGTTAAAGACCTGTATGGACAGTTATCTGAACAGCTCCAGAAAAAGTCCGGCAACGGCGCGAGTCTGGTCCTGACCGGCCATTGCTACATGGTAGACGGCCGCGTGTCGGAACTGAGCGAGCGCAAAATCCTGGGCGGCAACCAGCACGCGCTGCCGGTCGATATATTCTCCGGCAACGTCGCCTATGTCGCCCTGGGCCATCTGCATCTGGCGCAAAAAGTCGGGCCGCACGAGCATATCCGCTACAGCGGCTCACCGATACCGCTGTCCTTCGATGAAGCCGACTATCGGCATCAAGTGCGGCAGATTGATATCGAGGCGGGGCAGGTGGAAACGGTCGCCGTTCAAATTCCGCGCGGCGTCGAGATGATCAGAATCCCTGACGGCAAGAACTTCGCGGTATTAGCCGACGTCATCGCGCAACTGGAGCGTCTGGATCTCGACCACGAACTGCCGATTGAGCAAACCCCGTTCGTGGAACTCAGAATCCGGCTCGACAAGCCGGAACCGGGCCTGCGCCAGCAGATCGAGGAAGCCATCGCCGGACTGCCGCTGCGCCTGCTGAAAATATCGACGGCCTATGGCGGCAGCCAACAAAGCCTGGCCGATGCGAATATCGAACAGCGATTGGAAGAACTGCAACCCATGGACGTTTTCCAGCGCTGCTACCAGAACCGCTACGACCAGAGTGCACCGGACAGCCTGACAGCCCTATTCAATGAACTGGTCGAAAGCGTGCAGGGAGGCGACTGATGCGCATTCTGGCGATTCGCGGCAAAAACCTGGCCAGCCTGGCCGGCGAGTTTGAGATTTCACTGGACGATGGCCCGCTCGCGCAGGTCGGCCTGTTCGCCATCACCGGTCACACCGGCGCTGGCAAGAGCACGATACTGGACGCCCTGTGTCTGGCGCTGTACGACAAAATACCGCGTCTGCCCGAAGGACACGGGTTTGCGGTCGGGCACAGGGACGAGGATGAAAATCTGCGCGTGACCAGCAACGACGTGCGCTCGATATTGCGGCGCGGCACGGCCTCGGGGTTTGCCGAGGTCGATTTTATCGGCAAGGACAAGCAAGCCTACCGGGCGCGTTGGGAAGTCAGCAAGGCGCGCGGCAAGGCGACCGGCCGGCTTCAGCCCCAGGACATCACGCTGACTCATACCGCCAGCGGCCTGCGCATAGGGCAGGGCAAAAAGAGCACGCTGGAAGCGATCAGTGAAAAAATCGACCTCAATTTCGACCAGTTCCGGCGTTCGGTGCTGCTGGCGCAGGGCGATTTTGCCGCGTTCCTGAAAGCCAAGAAAGACGAACGCTCCAATCTGCTCGAGCGCATCACCGGCACCGATATTTATTCCGAACTGTCGATCGCGGCCTTCGAGCGCGCCAAGCAGGAAAAAGAGGCGCTCAGACGCATCGAAGAGCAGTTGCAGAATCAGCTGCCGCTGGCAGAGCCCGATCGAAAAGCGTTGGAACAGGAACGCGATCAGTGCGTCGCGCTGCTGGACGATCTGGAAAAAGCGATCAACGCCAATCAGCAAACCCTCGACTGGTACACGGCGCTGAACAACCTGAAAGCGGCCGAGCAGGCGGCCGGAGAGGCCTTCGAACACAGACGGAAAGCCTGGGACGACGCCGAAGCCGATCGCCTGCTGATAGAAAAAGTCGAAGCCGCGCAACCGCTTAAAACCCTGCTGGCGCAGTATGAAGCAGCGCTGACAGAAGTCCGGGATGCGCAACAGAAACTGCAAGCCGGCGGCGAATTGCAAGAAACCACCGAATTCAGGCTAAAGGCGGCCAAACAACAGGCAACGGTTGCCGCCGATGCCCTGCAGGCCGCCGAGAAAAACCGGCATGATGCCCAACCGCTATTGAACAAGGTCCGCGATCTGGATACCCGCATCGAGATCATGCAAGTCAATATCAACGCCTTGACTGCCGAACAAATCCGCCTCCAGGAACAGCTGGAGGATGCGCAAACGCATCATCAGCGCCTGCTGGCACAGCAGGCTGAAAAAACGGATCGATTGCAGCAGCTCAACGTCTGGCTGGACGAAAATCAGGCGTTCAAAACCATCGCGGTTGAATGGAGCCGTTGGCAAGGAGAACTGGAACGCTACCAAGTGCTGGCAGCACGCAAGATCGACTGCGAGAACAGGCTCAATACCCGCAAGGATGCGGTTGACGGTGATGAGCACCAGCTGGCCGGGATCAAAAAAGCCATCATGGAAAGCCTGCAGGAGCAGGAACGGCAACAGGCAAGGCTCGATCCGCTGAAACAGCAGGCCGGACAGTACTCGCTTGAGGACTTGAACCGGACTAAAGACGAGCTGGAAACCAAGCGTGCGCAAGCCAGTGCGGCCCTGAAGCTGGCTGAGGAAGCGAGAGGGCTGCAACAGGCCATGACGCAGGACGGCGACAGACTGGCCACTATCGGGCAGGCGCTGACCGATGCGGCCGGACAATTGGAAACGGCAATCCGCCAACAGGCCGTCAACGGCACCGCGCTCGAAGAAGCCAAAAAAGCCCTGGCCCTGATCCAGGCCGCCACGCATAAAAACGCGCAGGAATTCCGCGATCTGCTGCAGCCGGACCAACCCTGTCCCGTTTGCGGCGCCCTCAAACATCCCTGGCGTAGCCATAGTACCGTGGGCTCCCCGCTGGATGGCGCTCAGCAGGCCCGGGTCAAGGAACTGGAAAGCGAAAAAGTGGCCCTGATCAAATCGGTCGCGGGGCTTAACAACCTGATGGCCCAGAAACAGGAACAACAGACGGCGCTGGAGCAGCAAATCACTCAGACCCAGGCAAAACTGGCTGATTGCCGTAATGAGTGGAACATGTTGACCTTGCCCGACAAAGCCGATCTGGCCGTTACCGATGCGGGGCTTTTACCGTGGCTGGAGCAACAGGCCGAACAATTGATGGTCGAATGGGAGCGGATCAAACAGCAGGAGAAGCAGGCCATAGAACTGCAAAAGCAGATAAAAACGGCTCAGGACCTGTTCGATGCCGCCAAGCAGAAACAGGAAACTCTGGCCGGTCAACAGGCTGCACTCGACAGCCGTCTGGCCGAAAATAAAGCCAACCTGAAGCATTTTTACGAGCAGCTTCAGGAACTGGAAACACAATGGGACGCGCAGACCGGGCTGCTGCAGGCGCCGTTTGGCCAGATTGATGACTGGCAGTCCGATCTGGCGCGTGATGCGGAGCAGTTCAGACAAAACCTGGCGTCACAGGTAGGCCAATGGCAACAGGCAGCGCAGGAAGTAGAGGCGACCACCCGAGATCTTGCCGATATCAAGCACGAGGAAAAACTCTCGGCCCAGACCCTGGAACAATGCAGAAAACTTTTCCAAGCCAAGCAGACCGACATCACACAGCAGATCGAGGGAAAACAGAAGCTGTCAGAAGAACGCAATGCCTTGCTGCCGCATGCCGAGGGTGAGACCGCAGACATCTACGAACAGGCACTGCACCGCAAGGTACAGGCTGCCAAGGCCGCGCATCAGCAGGCCAGCGATAATGCCGCCCAGGCTGAAACCGATCTGGCGACGCAGCAACAAAACCAGCGGCACTGGCGGGACGAGACCGATCGGCGCTCTGGCAATCTGGAAAAGGCGGGGAATATGCTGAATCAGGCGCTGGCAACGCAGGGCATCGACCTGGATGGCTTGAAGCCGTTGCTGGAAAAGGACGAAACCTGGTTGAGTGAGCAGAAAGCAGACCGGCTAAAGCTGGAACACGCGCTGCACGAAGCGGCCGCATTGCTGAAAGTCAAAGCGGACGACCGGCGCCGGCATGAAACCCATGCGCCCCTGGAAACTGAGGAACTCGCCCTGCAGATCGCTCAGGAATTGCGGCAGCAGCGGCAGAATCTGAATTCACAGAAAGAAGAAAAATTGATACTGCTACGCGAAGACGACAAGAAAATCATTGCCGGCAGCCATCTGAAAGCGGAGCTTGAAAAGCAGCAGGAGCGCTGGCAACAATGGGAAAGCCTGAACGATCTGATCGGCTCGAAGAACGGCGCCAAATTCCGCGGCTTTGCCCAGAGCCTGACTCTGGAAGCCCTGCTGGCCCATAGTAACCGCCATCTTGAAGATTTTGCCCGGCGCTACCGGTTGCAACGCGTGCCGGGCAGCGAACTGGAACTGCAGATCATCGACCGCGACATGGCCGACGACGTGCGCAGCGTGCACAGCCTGTCCGGCGGCGAAAGCTTTCTGGTCTCGCTGGCGCTGGCGTTGGGCCTGGCCTCATTGTCCTCAAACAAAACCCAGGTTGAATCACTGTTCATTGACGAAGGCTTCGGCAGCCTGGACCCGGAAACCCTCGACATCGCCATTGCCAGCCTGGACACCCTGCAAGCCCTGGGTCGTAAAGTCGGCGTTATCTCGCATGTGCCGATACTGGTCGAAAGGATCGGCGCCAGAGTCATGGTTGAAAAGCAGGGAGGGGGGCGGAGCCGTGTTTTTGTTGAGGGGAATGGTTAAGGCGCGCCGTTAAATTGGCATTAAATACGCTGTTGTGCAGGAGCGGGATATAGGTTCTGTAAGGCTTGAATCATGAGGGTCAGGTTGCATTGATGTCGAGCACCAAGCGAAACTGACCCCCATTGATTGCCGATCAAACCAGATCGGTCTGAAGCGGTTCGGACTGCCCGGAAGAAGCGGGACATTTTGACTGCTTACCACGGGGAAGGCGAGTGAAACTCACCTCTTTACATCCAGGCTGTCTGAACTGACTATAGCATCTATCGGGTTTACTCCTGTTTGGCGAGCTGTCCCATACGGTCGGCGCGCTGGTCGGGTTCAGGGTGGGAAGACAGCATTGAATGCTCACCTCCGCTCAATTGCGCCAGTTTACGTAGCGCGCTCTCCGCCGCTTTCAGATTGCCGCCTGTTTTACGCATGAACTGCAATCCGTAATCGTCCGATTCCGTTTCCTGACTCTGGGAGTACTGGGCGTTCAAGACGGATTCCAATAGCCCGCCTAATTCCGAGGAAACAAGATTGCCAGCCATTGTTCCGCTTGCGGCCGCGCCTTTGCGGGCTCCGCTTAAGGCCAAGGCGGTACGCATTTCCTTTGCGGCATGGCCGTTTTTGATATGGCCTATTTCATGGCCAATAACAAACAGCAACTCTTCGTCATTCATTAGATCCATCAATGCCGTGTAGACACGTACAGAGCCGTCCGCCGTCGCATTGGCATTAACGCTGTCGCTGACATAAGCCTTGAAGTTGATATCCAAACCATCATAGTTGCGGTACTTATCGGTCAACCTCGCCAGCCGCTTCGCATATTTGCTCGATGCGGGAGCGACTGTTTCCTGGGATTGTTCTTCAAATAACCGCATTTGTCGCGAAGATTCTTTCACTTCTTCGTCTGTCAAAGTAGCGGCTTTTCCGAGTTCGGACGCGGCACCTATGGCACCGTCGACATCAATGCCTCCGATACTGCCTACTTGAACTCCGGGTAATCCCTGTCCTCCGCAGGCCGCTAATAACGAGCATATTCCAACTATTCCAATGACACGATTCATTATTGATTTTCCTTATTTATTCCATTGATCGGTTCTGATTTCAAGCACTTAATATTGCTTTCAGACTTTAACTTTGATTATTCAAAAAATGGGTAAACTCATTGACTTGATGAGCATCACGCCGATAATGCTTCGAGAGAAGCTAAATGAGGTTGCCTGGAGCCCCTTTATGAAATAGAGCGCTAAGCAACCTAACGGATTTTATCATGGGAAAAATGGATTGACGACCCTGTCTTGCCAATCAGAGCAATCGCGCAATGCTTTCCTGATTCATGAACAGGACAGTTCAGCTCGCCGGCTGTTTCGGGCAGGATCAGCTCCAGGCTCGGGAAGCGGGCGCGGCGAAGCCCTGATGCCTGAACAGGGCTCCACTCCCTCAAGGCGCTCGAAGCCGACTAAGCGCTCGGCGTAGATGATAAGGTAGATTACCAGCGTGTTGTCCCGGTACAGCCGCTCCATCCGAACCAGGTACTATCCTGAGCGCCCCAGGTCGGTGATGACTCAGCTGTCGATCAGGATGACGGCCATGAATCGCCCAGCATCAAGGCTATGATGTCGGCGACGCTCATGATCAGTTTAGTGCTATGGGCGGTGCGGAACCGGCTGGCATTCTTTCGGCCGGTCTAGGGCCAAAATTTTAATGAACCTGGCCGCAATCCATAACGAAGTAGTTTTGGTTCAGGCCGGGGATAGTCTGGTGAAGTCGAGTTTTTCCGATGAGGAAAACGGTCAACTCCGAATTTATTGGAGAGGATGTTTTAGGTGATCATGGCTATTTTTTGGCAACCGTATTCACATCTTCAGTGGGATTCCAAGAATAGATTGAAGTATTATCCATGTAATCACACAAACGATAACAATCAGTATCGTTTTGATGTGTTTTGATGTTTCGCCATCATTATTTTCTGGTTTTGACATAATAAAATATATCCATGGTTTAATTACTGCGCCCATCTGATTCATCAGTTGTATGGGTTTTATAAACGCTATAGTCATTGCCTGCAAGAAATTTGCATTATCTAAATTTGTACGATTTCAAATTTAGTGTGCAGGTTGGGTTAGGCGATAGCCGTAACCCTGCACATCGAAGCGATAAATGTACCATGAATGCCGTTAACAGAATTCGTGGGAGCGGGGTTACGCCGTGACAAACGCTTATAACGGCGCTTTAAATCGTGATTAGCCAGTATTTTCTGGGGAGATGGAATATTTTACGTTATCGCTTATCCAACCTACCGAACTTGCTTGAGGTGTTGCGAGGTTTAATATGAAATGCCCTGATTGTGGAGAAGATATTGAAATTGAAGATTGGATGGGTGACGAACCATTCGGTTGCCCTTATTGCGGAATTATCCTGCGGCTGATAACCAGCAAGGACGCTTATTCCGCTGCCAACGACAAGCGGTTGGTGATTTGCGAATAAGCTGCCTGATCTTTTCGGCAATTGCAAGACGTTCAGGAAATGCTATGGCGCCGGAGACCTATTAGCCTGAGTGAATGCCACGATTTGCTGGGAATGGTGTTGCCGCATGCAATCCAGAACCCAGGGCGGATAAATGAGGCGTCATCCGGTAAATGACGCCAGATGCTCACTAAACAACCACCCGCTCAAGCGGGTGGGTTCGAATAACGGACTGAAAGTCCGGATACGCGTCGACTAAACGACGCGTCTTAATCGGGTTCCATCTTAAAATTGTCATTGGGATTAGGTTCAAAATGATGCTCCAAATACTGTTTGATCATTTCATCCGTCATCTGGCCAACGGTGGCGCAAAAATATCCGCGCGCCCAAAAATGCCTTCCCCAATATCGCTTTTTCAAGTGCGGAAACTCTTCGAGCAGATAGCTCGATGTTCGTCCCTTAATTCGCCTCATGATTTCACTGGGAGCCATATTCGGCGGTGCACTCACCAAGATGTGCACATGATCTTTGCTCACCACGCCTTTGATGATCCGTATCTCAAAGGCTTCACACGTCTGCCGCACCAAGTCTCTCACTCGTTCGGCTATTTCACCTTTCAGAACTTTATAACGATACTTCGTTACCCAAACAAAATGGTACTCAATTTGGTAAACCGTATGGCTGCCGTATCTATAGTCCATTGCCACCTCCTTGGCCAGATTATCGCAGCTAAAGCTGACCGGCTAAAGCCGGTGGTTTAAACCTTATGATGGAAAATTAAACTTAGTAATTAAGCTATGACCGAAGCAGCGACCAAACAATCGATCTATCAAAGAAAAGAGCAGGCGGGTTTCCTGGAAACTGTCGGAGTTCGTTACTACCAGTTTTTGGCCAAAAAAGCCGGTACGGCCGAGTTGCATAATGTCAGCATCGATGACTTACAGCCCGATGCAACGCTACAGGCATTATCGTCCAATATCACGGCTTTCGCGGCCGTGATCGCCTTTGCCATAGGCGCTCTGACCACATTCGTGACAATCTGGATAGAATGGACTTATCAAGCCTCGATGAGCACCACGGCCTATTATCTGCTCTATGGCTCGGCGTTAATCTTGATGCTGGTTATCGAAATGACTGTGCTGTTTTGGCTGGGTCTCAAAATTGTCTACAGCCTCGCCTGTCTAACCGGACATAACCAGGCCACCAAAGACTTTTGCCTGCCGGGTGATGATGCCGTGCCCAATATACTGGCACGTGCCGCGCTGGAAGTGCCGGATCCGATCATTCATTATTTGGGGATTGATCCGCTAAAACATTTATCCAAATCCAAAATATTTCTGGTCACGATTTTATATAAAGCCAAAGTCATACTCAGTAGTCTGGGGGTGAAATTTTTACTGGTGCGCTTTTTTGGTAAAGGCGACATACGCATGACCTTCAACTGGGTTGCCATTCCGATAACCGGTTTATGGGATGCCTTTACTTTGTATAAAGTGGCTAGGGAAGCGCGACTGCGCCTATTCGGCAACAAACTGGCCGAACATATTGCGGTGAACATCATCACCGACGAAGTGATCGCTCAACTGAGCCCTAAAGCCCGCGAAGGCTCGATCAGGGCGGTTGCGGTCATGATGGTCCTGGCGCAACATTACCATCCGAATATGTTGGTGTTGTTGCATAGGCTCTGCCTGACCTTCGAAATCGATGAGACTAAAGAATACGATAACTGGAAAGATTTTTTATCACTCCTGGATGAAATCTCCGAGCGCGAACGCTATTTTTTGCTTGATTTACTGTGTGTATCTGCCGCTTTCGACGGACATTTATCACGTTTGGAACGACACCATTTGCCAGAGGCATTCAAAGAACTGACCGAAGAATACATGCAACGCGCGGAAAAATTAAAAAATATGCTGCTGAACGGGCAGTTACATGCGGCCAAAGACTTATGCGAACTGGATTTTAATGCTGGCTAATGCCGCTTTTGATGCACTTCAGTTCCTTATGTCAGATATACTCGGCGCGGTCAGGAATGTAGAAAACGAGATGAGCAAGTAGGACGGTTTCGCGCAGCAAACCGCCATTTCAGGCAGACCAGTAATATCGTGGAACATTACGGTTTTAAGACGCCGGTTGTTGGTGGATTGCTAAGGCAAATCCACCTTATAATTCATCCTGCATACGGCCAGTTTGGAAACCTGGACATATGAGGTTTTTCCTCTTTTATTTAGCTTGTTGGATGGGATGCGCTTTTCTGACCATCAACTTTGCTATAAATAGTGAGCAAACGATGAAGTTGTTTACCATCCCACTCTACTGAGCTTTTTATTATTTCAATTTAATTTTAGCCTGTTTTGCGTTTTTCACGCCCTCCAGTCTATCGGATAAGCCTTCATCTATTTTCCAACAGTCTTCATCCAGATAATAAAAATAACCGGCATTTCCATTCTCTTCGCCAGAACCTAACCTGTAATAACTATACAAAATGACTAAACCATTATTATGGAGGTTGGATTTAACAGTAAATACGGATTTGACTTCAATTTCAAACAGCCCATCCGCTTCTTTTATGGGTTCAAGATGAGTCACTCGATTTTTTTGAAATCCTTTTTCGGATAACAGCACAAGTCCACTAAAATTCGTAGATTGACTTTTATCATGGTAAATTGCAACAACTGCACGTGACGCCCCTTGTAATGCAATCTCTACAACTGGGTGTACTAATTCGGCATCCTTTGGTAAGGCCGACTTTAAGAATGTATGGATTGATTCGCTAGATTCCTTTTGAACCAACTCAGAGCCTAACGTAAATAACGGAAATAACATTAATACAAAAAAAGTATTAACAAATATCCATTTTTTGTCACGATAATTAATATTAGTTTTTCTCATTTTAATACTGCTATTTTTTTATTGTCATATTTTTTATAGGCTATCTCAAGCTTGGTATCATATTTATTTTCTTGATACTTAGGCCCATTATATGCACGAGCAAAACTCTTCCAATCTTTAGATTTGAGGTATTTAGTTAATCCAACCTTACTAATAAAATTGACAAAGGCCAATAGTTGCTTGCCCTCTGATTCGAACATTGCTTGGGTATAATCTTCAATAGACGAGAAACCAGAAGCTGAGTAATTAAAACCCATGATTTGGAAGAGCCCCCAAGAAGTAGATTCAAGAGCAGCTTGCCGATTTATGGTCATCGCCTTCTCTAAGCGACTATACTCAGCTTCACCACCTAAATACAAAGCTTTGTTCCACTTTGATGAAGAAATATCTGGATATCTTTTATCGAAAGCATGAAAAGTTTTTTTCGAAAAAATGTGAGCCTCAAAAAGAATTTTAGGCTTACCAGATGAGAAAAATCCTCCACCTTTGGATTCGACATCAGTAACGGCACGTATGCATGCTTCTTCGCAACCCAACTTTTTTGCTGCTTTATCAAAATCGCTATTCGTTAGTTTAACGCCATTACTTGACGCAGGAAGTGCGATTGAAAACACCTTGCAATTAGAGTTCTGATATTTTAATTCCAAAGCTGTAAAGGTGGGCCCAGATGGACTAATACGCCCATCTGGCTTTATACCAAGATAGAACTTTTGAAAATAGTCAATGGCAGCAATAGTGTTTTGATTTAAGTTGCCACTTTCATCCAATTGAAGACTGCAAATAGCATTGTTCAGCATTTGCTGAATTAACTTAACATCTCCTAATATGTTTATACATCCGCGTCCGACAGATTTCTGAATTTTATCCATATTACATTCCTTTTATTTTTTGTTATTACTTTCATCGATCTAATTAGGTATATAGTTAGAAAGGCAAATAGATAGAGTAAAGCGAAACTAAATTCTATGAGGCAAACTGAACTTCGCGCCTATACCCCCTTCTTCAGTCTTAATACCAATTATTTCCTCATAATTTATTTATTAGCGATAGCGAATTCCATAACAAATTCAATTTCGGCATTTTAATTAACAATATTACTCAAGCCCATAGCCAAACTCACCATCCGGCACTCCGGCATATACACACTCAATCCCCTTGCCCCAGGCGGCAATGTCCAGATGCAATGCAGATGGTCAGGCAGGATAACGATGGCATTAATCCGGTAAGGTTTGCGCTCCTTGACGTAACGCAAGGTGGCTCTCAGCAGATCAATCTTTTCCACCAACAGATAATTATTCCGGCGTTCTGCGAGAGTAACGGTGAAGAACCAGGTTGAGCCAGGGGGCGTAGATCCGGCGGTAGTCAGTCATTGGCCTGGCTGATGGTTACTCGAATGATGCGCTTCGTGCCTCAGCGCATCCTATGGCTCTTTACAATTCATCCAGCATACGGCCTACAGTTACTTTATCAGCGAGGACTTGAAGTACACTCAAGCCACTCCAGGCTGACACGAAAGAATATATGCGGCACTTTGCTTCAGACTCATCTGGAAATAGGCGAAGAACTTTTATTTTATATTCTCCTGTATCAGCTACCTTAATTTCTGAAAGCTCCTCACCTTCAGCGCCTAAAGATTCAAAAGCGATAACATCCTCAAATACAATTGACCAAGTGTTTTCTTGCCAATCCTCAAAATAAACTTCTAAGCTCCCAGGCTTAGAAATCATTTTTTTTATTGCCCCATCGTTAATTACTAAATTGCTTAATTCCAACTTTACATCCCCGGATGTGATTCGCCAGGTAAAAAACCAGTACCATGGCCATGTTGATAATTCTCTGGTTTGATTTTCTGGACCTCACCACGGCGTTTAGCTTGGCCCCATGTCAGATTATCAGGCTTAGTTTCTATATGATAATGTTCTCCATGATGCCTCGCATTAAATGGTCCTGGATCTCCCGGATGACTTTCATAACGAATGCGAGTATTACTATTGGGCGACCACACCATTCTTGTGGTGCCATGTTGAGTTGTAGATACTTCTGGATCTACTCCTAAAGCCTTCGTCAGATCATTAGGGTTATCTGGAAAATGAGTTTTTGCTTCTTTTGCAATACCCGCACAGTCCTTTCCCGTCAACCCCAACGGATCAACCCAATTGACCGGATTAACCGCATACTGGAACAGGTTCACGCCGCCGGCCAGGCCAATCGGATCCTGGTGGATGAAGCGCCCGGCCTGGGGATCATAATACCGGTTCAGATTGTAATGCAGCCCCGTCTCGGCATCAAAATACTGCCCCTGAAACCGCAGCGGATTATCGATGTCGGCCACATCGGCCAGGGCCAGCGAACCATAAGCCCGGTAGCGGGCCGACCAGACGATTTTGCCGGCAGCATCGGTCAGTTCGCGCGGTGTGCCCAGATGATCCAGGTGGTAGTAATAGACCTGTGAGGCCGCGCCGCCGGCCTGATCGATGCAGGCCAGCGGCCGGAAGCCGCCGGGCTCGAACAGATAGGTCCGGCACCGCTCCGCCCGGGTTTCCTGCAGCAGTCGCGCCCCGTCATAGACGAAGCGCGTCTCGCCCTCGGGCGTGACCTTGGCGATACGTCGGCCCAGCGGGTCGTAGCGGTACTGGCTGATGCCATCGGGCGTTTCGGCCCGGATCAGGCGGTTGTCGCTGTCGTAGGCGTAGCGGGTAGTGAGTCGGCCGGCCTTGCCGCGCCGCTCTTCGGTCAGGTTGCCGGCGGCATCGTAACGGAAATGCCGGTCGCCCAACAGTACCAGGCGGTCGCCTTTGACCCGGCCGCCGCCGTCCTCGTTCATGCCGATCAGGTTGCCGGCCGGGTCGTGCACGAAGTGTTCCGGCGTCAGGCCTTCGACCTCGATAAGCCGGTCGGCGGGATCGTACAGATAGCGGCTGGCGCCCTGGCGCAGGTCGTCGACGGCGTTGAGCTTGCCGGTGGCGTCGTAGCCGTAGCGGCGGCCGAGCAGGGCGGCTTTGCCCCGCAGGCCGGCCTGGTGCTGGGTCAGCCGGCCCATCGGATCGTAGGCGTAGCGGCTGACCAGGTCGCCTTGCTGGCGGGCGGTTTCCAGGCCCTGCTCGTCGAACTGGTGGCGGCTGAGGATTTCGCCGTCCAGGCGGACGGTCTGCAGGCGGCCCTGGGCATTGTAGGCATAGTCGAGGCGCTGGCCGGTGGGCGTAACCGTGGCGGTGCGCCGGCCCAGGGCGTCGTATTCGTGCGCGATCGCGGCGCCGTCCTGGCTTTCGCTGATGACCTGGCCGAGCGGGTTGTACTGGAACTGCAGCTGCGCGTGGCTGTTCTGGGCCTGTTGCAGGCGGCCGAGCGGATCGTAGCGGAACTCGCAGGCCGCACCGTCCCAGCCGGTCTTTTTCAGCAGGCGCCCGAGCGGATCGCGCTCAAAGCGGCTGACCTGCCAGTCCTGGTCGCCGCGCTGGGCGTACAGGTCCAGGTTGCCTGTCGCATCGTAATGATAGCGCTGAACGCGGCCGTCGAAGCCGATCTCTTCGATCAGGTTCTCGTCCTGGTCGTAGTTGAGCTGGTAGCGCTCGCCTTGGGCGTTGGTCAGGCCGATCAGGTTGCGCTCGCTGTCGTAGTGGTAGCGCAATACCTGGCCGGCGGGGTCGCGGCGTTCGGTGAGCTGCGCCAGGCCGTCGCCGTAGCGGTATTCGGTCGTGCGCCCGGCGGCGTCGGTATAGCGGGTTAAGAGCCCGGCTTCATTGTAGGCCAGCTGGACCACGGCGCCGTCGGGGCCCTGGAGGGCAGTGACGCGGCCGGCGGCGTCGTACCGGTACTGGCTGCTATGCGGGTGGTGCCTGGCGGCGATGAGCCGGTCGTCGCTGTCGTAGCGGAACTGCCGGCGGCTGCCGTCGAAGCCGATCTCGCCCGCCAGCCGCGCCTGCTCGTCCCAGAGCAGGGTGCGGGTCTGGCCCAGGGCGTTGACGATCCGCGCCGGCAGGCCCTGGTCGTTGTAGGCGATGCGCGTGACGCCGCCTTGCGGGTCCTGCGTCTGGATCAGGCGGCCCCGGTCGTCGTAGTCGCGGCTCCAGGTCTGGCCCAGGGGATCGGTCAGGCCGGTCAGCTGGCCTGTGTCGCTGTAGGCCAGCTGTGTCGTGTGCCCGAGCGGATCGGTCACGGACAGCAGCCGGCCTTCGTCGTCGTAGGCGTAGTCGGTGCGGTGGCCGGCGGCATCGGTGACGCGGCTTAACAGGTTGTGTGCGTTGTAAGCGTAGTGCGTGCTACGGCCTTCGGGGCTGGTCTGCCACATCAGCAGGGCATTAGCGTCGTGCTGGTATTCGCTGACGCCGCCGCGCGAGTCGATGGCGCG
>NZ_JQKS01000020.1:0-113450 GCF_000746145.1 Methylobacter sp. BBA5.1 | reverse complement strand
AAGTGCGCAGTTGGCACGGCTGGTACCGACACATGACCCTGGCAATGGCCGCGTTGGCGTATTTGGCGGTGTTGTGCCGCCATGAAAAAGACGCGTCATCGGCAAAAAAAACCGGAAACTGCTGAGCAAGCAAGCCTGGAAGCAGCGGCAGCTCTGATCCCGTTGACGGTACCGGAAGTGCGCAAGCTGTTGTGGCAATGGCTGTGGCGGCATCCGCCGAGAATCATGCATATCGTCAACTGGTCGCTATGGCGAAGACGCCATCAAGCCGTTGCCCGTGCCTGCCATTACCGACGACGCAGGGAGAAAAATAATCTACAACTGTAGTACTAGAAGGAGAATGGGCAATTGAATCATAAGGTAATTTTGAAAACCCAGAAGCAAGCTCATCCCTATGATAAGAACCGCAAGGGCGATATTGGTGAAAACTACTCCGTAACGCTCCCGTTTGCCGGCGCCAAGGCTTGGAAAGCGCTGCACCACTAAAAACAGCACGATCGGAATCAGACCGAACAATACCAAAGGGTTGCGAAAAAGCCTGTAAGCCAGGCGTTTCAACCACGAAGCGGCTAAATATTCTTCTACGGTCATTGTCCAGATATCGCCCGCGCCTCGACGATCCAGATTGCCTGAGGCCGAATGATGAATGATATGGGTGCGTTGCCAGTCTTCGTAGGCGGTAAATACCATAATTCCAGCAATATAGCCCAGAATCCGGTTAGCTTTGCGTGAAGGAAAAAAGGCACTGTGACAGCTGTCGTGGAAAAATATAAAGATGCGCACCAACAGACCTGCAGCCGGAACGGTTAATAGCAAGGTGACCCAATACGGGTAGCCCTGGAGCGTGGAAAAAATCATTAATCCCCATAGGGCGAGGTAGGGTATGAAAGTATTCGATATTTGCCAGAAAGCTTTCCGGTAATCGGGGCGCGCATACTTTGATACGGTCCGGATCAAGTCTTGTCTGTAAGTGGAGGTATTTACAAAGCCCGGGGATGACGATGCTTTGTGGCTCAAAAACTGCTCGGACATAAATTAACTCTATGAAAATAAAAAGAATGCTTGTGGCCTGGATTTGGCCAGGTACAACTTGAGGATTTGGGATAGAGGCCGGACCGGCCTATTGAAAGAAACTAAATAATGGGCACCAGGCCCAAGCAGCAAAATAGCGATTGTTCGCTATATGTGCACACATCAATGTCTACTTGTTAACATTCATGGCAGAACCCTTTAAGGTAACTCTCCTTATCCGGAAATCATGGGGGCAGTTCCTAAAGCTTGTGGTTTCCGCGTTCATGAGGGCTCTCTCATTCATCAACCCGATAATTGGATGAGGTAATCAGTGTTAAGTTCATAGTCATGTTTTTTATCAAGATGATGTATCAATGCTTTTCCGGCCACAACAATGATCCGCTTTAGGCTGCAATTCGCGGTTTACATACGATAAGAGGGTAATTGATTGCGTTTGCCGCGCCCGAGCAGCGCTTGAACCTCTTCTGCCTAAAATGGCCCAATGCCCGCGCCGGTGCGAATTCAATTGCGCCCCGGAGCAGTATTCGCACTGAACCGCCGCCCGATTTCTCTTTCCAAACGACAATGTACCCGCGGAAAGCGGCTCATTCGATTTGCTTGCCGCTATGCGTAGAACCTAACCCGGTGCTAGTGGTCTACTCAAGGTCGTCGGTCAATGAACCGTTACGCATGAATATCATGCTATCCCCGTGGCGTAATCATCGGTTTGCATTCGGCACGAAACCGTGCCGTCAATTATCCTCTGAAATAGGAGATTCTCATGGTTAAGACTTTTTTGATCCTTGTCGTTGCCCTGGTAGTGGAGGGCTGCGCATCGACCCGCCCGGTTCTTTATCCCAACGCGCATTTAACCTCCGTCGGGTCGGAAGCCGCGGAACGCGATATCGAGAGATGCATGGAGCTTGCCGACGCCGCCGGTATCGATTCCGGCGGCAGCGAAGCCGGTCGGGCGGCGGCCGGGACTGCCGGAGGTGCTGCTATCGGCGCTGCATCGGGCGCCGTAGGGGGGGCGGTGGTGGGATCGGCAGGGGCAGGGTCGGCCATCGGAGCGGCTTCCGGCGCGGTCGCCGGCTTGCTGAATTGGATATTCAGCAAGCCGAAACGCAGTTCCGCCTATGAGAACTTCGTCAACAGATGTCTTGAGGGGCAAGGGTATCAGCCCGTGGGCTGGGACTGATATTCATCATACAGGCGACGACGATTGCACTCATGCCCGCTGCGTAAGGCAGCGGTTGCGCGCACGGATAGGATGCGCTTCCAAAGTCCCGCCGGCTTTCTGACCCGTCCATCCGGCTCAAAATACCCGTTTCAGCCAAACCCCAGGCTGCATGGCTTCCTATCTAAACACTGCGCCAGATGCGTCCGTAATTGGACGGAACGGTCAGCCAGTGTTCCTGCCCCGGCGCACTGACAAAGTTGTCCTGGCCGTGCAGTTGCTCGTTATAGGCGCCGGCGCGCCCGAAGTTAAACGGCACGCTTTGATCGGCATGCGTGAAGTTCACCGCGATCAGACTGGTTGCCGCGTCGGTCGTGCGCTCGAACAGCAACAGGCCGCGTGACAGATACCGTTCATAATCATTATGAAAATAATGGCTCCCCCGGCGCAATTCCTCGCAGGACTTGCGTAGATTCACCAGTTTGCGGGTCAGACCCACCAGGCTTTTGCCGACCGGGTCATAGAAATAATCCCAGCGCAACGGCCGAAGCAGCAGCACGCGGCCCAGACCGTCCTCGGGCAGAAAGTAATTTTCGCCGAACTCCTGCCCTTGCCAGAGCATGGGGATGCCCTTCGCGGTCAGCAACGCGATCAGGTAGGGCTGGAGGCGATACCAGTGCGCGCGCTCGCCTTCGGCGAAAAGCGGATTCCAGTCGCGTTGCCGGAGTCCGAACTCGCACAGGAAACGGCTGTGATCGTGGTTCTCGATATATTGCAGCGGCGCCTTGCCCAGCACCTCGCCATTGTGGCTGGCCTGTCCGATATAGCCTACCGCGCCCAGCCGCAGGCCGAGGTGCTCTATCGCTCCGGCGGCGCCGCGCGCGCAGGCCCCCGCCGCGCCGAAAGTGGCATTCTGCCAGGTGGCGTTGCTGTAGCTCTGTTCGAGAATCTGTTCAGGCGCTTCCAGTTGCTCGGCGATCTGAATCAGACGAGGGCCTTCCGGCGCGTCGAAGCGGGACAGCCGCGCGAGCGCGCCCTTGACATACTCGTAGGTGTGAAAGACCAGACTGGCATAACCGTCGCCCATGGCCCCGTCCCAGTAATTGGGCACACAATCGTAGCGAAAGCCGTCGATGTGATAAGTCTCCAACCAGTGCTGGTTGACGCTAAAGAAAAAATCGCGGGTCAGGCTGCGCCTGAAGTCGGTGCCGACGCCGAAATAGTCCTTGGCGAACGGCCCCATAAACGGGTTTTCATGATACTGCAGGCGCCGGTAGAGATCGTGGTAAGGAAAGTCATCAGCGGTATGGCCATAAACGACATCCACGACAACCGCCAGCCCGCGCTGGTGCGCCGCATCGACAAAATGCTGGAAATCGGCGCGCCGGCCAAACCGTTCATCGACGCCAAAATAGCCCAGCGGCAGATAGCCCCAATCAACCTCCAGCGCGACATTGCTGACCGGCATCACCGACAGCGCGTTGACGCCCAGATCAGCCAGATAGTCGAGACGGTCGATCGCGCCTTGCAGGTCGGCGCCGAACTCGGCGAGATTCAGTTCGTACAGGATCAGATCGTGCAGCGCCGGCGTTTTCCAGTCCGCCTCGCCAGGGCTCCAGGCATAAGGGCTATAGCCGAGCGTAAAGGCGGAGAGCTTGCCGACGGCGTATTCGCGGGCAAAGGGATCGATAATCCAGTCCAGTATGCCGACATTCGGGTTATGCAGCTCGTAACGGTAGACATGCCGGCCGGGCGAACCGAAATGCGACCCCGGCTGCGCGTCGCGGACAATGTTGAAATCAACCGTTACCGACCAGGCGTCGCCGTACTCGGCATCGACGCCATGCCGCAGCTCGATAGCCATCGGCTGTATGGCCTGGATGAACTGATCCCGCTCATGAATGAGCTTTATAAACAGCCGGTTGCCGGCGCTCGCCGAAACCCAGGGCAGCAACAGTCCGAAATCGACCACGCCGGGCGCGGATTCGTGGGGGCCTAGTCTGGCCAAAGGAAGGCTTTTCATAATTACACAGTCCTGGGTTGGTTAATGGGACGAATGGGGGTAAAGCTGATGGCTGGCATAGTCGGCCAGGCAATCGGTTCGAGGTTGGCATAACCGGCCAATCATGCCGATTAAATGCCCAGTTTGACTCTGGATCAATAAGTGAAATTACGTAGCGGCAAGCCTTGGCCCGGACCGATTTGATCATTCAGTGAAAAATGCCCGGCTTTTCGCCCGCCCCGCTAAAAACCTGTCAATTTCTTAAAAGCAGCTATTCTTAATATGATCACATCCAGAATCCCCATAATATGTCTTGACATAATATGGGGTAAGAATCTATTCTGTCAGCGCCACTCAGCACAAGGAGTAACCCATGAATAACAAAATAACGTTAACGCAGCTGGCGGACTCGTTGCACAAGTCCAGATTCAACAATGGCGCGGCTTTGGCGCCGGAAATCATCGAAGAGGACCTGCAGGTGCTTCAGGTCCTGATCCAGGATCGCGAGGAATTCCCGGTATATGTGACGATTGATGACAGCCAGATTCTTTGTGTTTCCTATCTCTGGCAAGAACAAGAGATCATTCCGGAACAACGCGAAGCGTTACTGGAAGCCTTGCTAGCCCTGAACATTCCGATGCCGCTGTCGTCATTTTCCAAAATCGGCCATCAATACATTATTTTCGGCGCCTTGAGTACCCGCTCGGATGCCGATGCCATTCTGCATGAAATTGAGACTTTGAGTGACAACACCCTGGACGCCATTGAACTGATGGCGGACTACCTGAAATGACGCCTCATCATTAGGAGCCGAACAACATGAACCTACTCAATAAACTCCTGACCGCGCTGCGCGGTGCCGCTACCGAAACCGGCGAAGCCCTGGTCGATTCTCAAGGGATACGGATACTGGAACAGGAAATCCGCGACGCCAAGGAACATTTAAACCGCGCCAGGGAAAGCCTGACCGAAGTCATTGCCGAACAAATGGCGGTGCAGCGGAAAGTGAACGGCCTGCAGACGGCCATCGCGGAACATGAACAGTACGCCAATCAGGCATTGGCGAAGAACAATGAAGCCCTGGCTCTGGAGATAGCGGAAAAAATCGCCGCCTTAAGCAATGAGCTGGATGCCCAAGCGGTGGTTCTGGAAAGCCTCGACAGCAATATCGCGACCCTGAAGCAGTCTATCGCCGCCACCGAACGCAACATCCAGGGCATGGACCGGGAATTGACCCTGGTCAAAACCACGGAAAGCGTGCACAAGGCCAACGAAGCCGTAGCCGCCCGATTTTCCGGCAGCCGGTCGTCCTTGCGTTCGGCCACCGAATCGCTGGAACGGATCAAAGCCAAGCAGCAAAAAAAAGTCGACCAAATGCAGGCGGCCCTCGCGATTCAACAGGAGGAAAACGGCGACCGGCTGCAAGAGAAACTGCAGGATGCCGGCATCATCACCAAAAAAGCCACGGCTTCGGCCATTCTGGACCGATTGAAGGCCAAGCGGTCTGAAGCCTGATCGCGATGCTCAGGACAGCGGTTTCGGTTCGCCGGCATAAAACGATGCCGGCGCGGCCGCGACGCCTGCCTCCTGGCCGGTATGACGACAATCACAACAACAACCCTTAAGGCACATGATATTGAAGCTTCTTTTTCAGGACATACGCAAGCCTGTGGGGGCGACTTCAGTCGCCCCCACAGGTTTTAAACCCGCTTGTTTCGGCGGATGAACAGGCAAACTGCGTAAGTCCTGTTTTTTAACCACAGGCCGCCCGGCATCGTTGCCTTTGCGCGCAAGGACAAAAAATGGAAACGGTACTCACCCTTATCAGCAGCTTTCCGACCGTGGTCTACACCATTCCGCTGGCCATATGCCTGGTGTTCTGGCTGTTCAGTCTGTTTGGCGTGTTCGATTTTCTCGATGTGGATATCGACAGCGAGGCCGGTTTGGCGGGACTTTTGGCCACGTTCGGCCTGGCCGGCGTGCCCATCACCCTGTCGCTCAGCCTGCTGTTCCTGTTCGCCTGGAGCCTGAGCCTGTTCAGTACCGCCTGGCTGCTGCCATGGCTGCCGGCAGGCCTCGTTTACAACGCCGCCGGCGCGGCCGCGCTGGTCATCAGCTTGATTTTTTCAGTGTATCTGACAGGAAAAATCACGCGGCCGTTGAGCAGGCTTTTTGTCACGCATGAAGCGCGCAGCAACCGTTCCCTGGTGGCCAAATACTGCGAAATCACCTCCCTGACCGTCAACGAACAGTTCGGCCAGGCCAAAGTCGAGGATGGCGGCGCCGGGCTGATCATCTCGATCCGCGCGGCCGCGCCCAACGACTTCAAAAAAGGCGACCACGCTTTAATTTATGAATACGACCCGGATAAAAACCTCTATTTCATCAGCAAACAGGACTAATCAGGAGTAGTCATGGAAATCATCATCACCGTTACCATTGCCGCGTCAGTCATCCTGATCGGAGCGCTGATCGTCTTTGCCTCGATGTATCGCAAGGTCGACCAGGGACAGGCCATGATCATCAACACCTTGAGCAGCGAACCCAAGGTGACCTTCACCGGCGGTCTGGTCATACCAGTGCTGCACCGCGTCGAAAAAATGGCCATTTCGCTGAAGACCGTGGAAGTCAACCGGCGCGGCGGCGAGGGGCTGATCTGTAAGGACAATATCCGCGCCGACATCGTCGTCACCTTCTTCGTGCGCGTCAACAAAACCCGCGAGGACGTGCTGAAAGTGGCGCAGGCGATCGGCTGCGAGCGGGCCTCCGACCAGCACACCATAGAAGAACTGTTCAGCGCCAAGTTCTCGGAGGCCTTGAAAACGGTAGGCAAGCGCATGGACTTCGAGGACTTGTACCGCGAGCGCAACCACTTCCGCGACGAAATCATTCAGGTGATCGGGCAGGACCTGAACGGCTATGTATTGGAAGACGCCGCCATCGATTATCTCGAACAAACGCCGATGAACCAGCTGGATGCCAACAATATTCTGGATGCCCAGGGCATCCGCAAGATTACCGAACTGACGGCGATACAGCACGTGCGCACCAATGAGCTGCAACGCGATGAACAAATGCAGATCAAGAAAAAGGATGTCGAAACCAAAGAGATGATCCTGGAGCTGGAACGGCAACAGGCCGACGCCGAGGCCAGGCAACAGCGGGAAATCGCCAGCGTGCAGGCGCGGGAAAAGGCGGAAGCCGAAAAGATCAAGGCGGAAGAGCACACCAAGGAAGAACGGGCCCGCATCGCGGCCGAACAGACCCTGGGCATCGACAACGAAAACAAGCAGCGGGAAATCGAGGTCGCCGAGAAAAACCGGCAACGGGCCATCGCCATCGAAACGGAAAAAGTCGAGCGCGTGCGCCAGCTTGAAATTATAGACCGGGAAAAAGAAGTCGAATTGCAGCGCATCGCCAAGGAAAAGGCCCTGGAAGAGCAAAAGAAAGAAATCGCCGAGGTGATCCGTTCGCGCATCGCCGTTGAAAAACATGTGGCCGAGGAAGAGGAACGCATCAAGGAGTTGCGCGAAGTATCGGAAGCGGACCGCAAACGCCAGGCGACCGTGATCGCCGCGGAGGCGGAAGCGCAGGAGCGCCTGGTGAAAGATATCAAAGCCGCGGAAGCGGCCGAACAAAGCGCCCAGTTCAAGGCGCGCGAAACCCTGGTGCTGGCCGGCGCGGAATTCGAAGCCGCGGAAAAACAGGCGCAAGCCAAAATCCGGCTGGCCGAAGGCATTCAGGCGGAACAGGCCGCCGTTGGCCTGGCCGAAGCGAAAGTGCTGCGCGAGCGCATGGCGGCCCAAGCGCAGGGCGATGAAGCCGTCGGCATGGCGCAGGTGCGCATCAAAAATGCCGATGCCGATTCCGAGGAAAAACAAGCCATGGTCGACGTAAAAATCAAGATTGCCGAAGCCGAAGCCATCGAACGCCGCGGCCAGGCCGAAGCCGAAGCCGTACGGCAGCATTACCAGGCTGAAGCCGACGGCCTGAAGGATAAATTTGCCGCGATGGCCAGCATGGATGAGAAAACCCGCAGCCACGAGGAATTCCGCCTGCAAGTCGATACCGCGCATACCGAAACCCTGGCCGCCATCGAAGCCGGCCGCGAAGCGGCCACGCTGAACGCGGGCGTGTTCGCCGAAGCGGTCAAGCAGGCCAACATCGACATTGTCGGCGGCGACGGCGAATTCTTCGAACGCTACATGCGCGCGCTGGCGGTCGGTAAATCGATAGACGGCACGGTCAATAAAAGCGACTTGCTGAAAACCACGTTTAAAGACCACCTGCGCGGCGAGGCGAACCTGATCGAGGACATTAAGCAAATCGCCGCGAATCTTGGTTCCGATGATCTGCAAAACCTGTCGGTGGCGGCCTTCCTGAACAAGCTGACGACGAAAGGCAGTATCGAAGACAAAACCAGGATGCAGGCACTGTTGGAACAGTTGAGTAATTGACAATGCAGCCCGCATGGAGCGTGGCGGCATGCGGGCGTTCGAAAGCCTTGCATGGCCCGGATTCCGCAAGCTTCATCCGGGCTACGTAATCAATACAGACACGGATTTACAGGGTCGATAGCGGCCGCCATGGAGACACACAATGAATTGCCCCTTCTGTAAAACGCATCGATTAAAACCCACCCGACTCACCGCCGAATTGCCCGCCGAAAGTTGCAGCCAGTGCCGTGGCGCCCTGGTTTCGCTGCTCAGCTACCGGACCTGGTTGGACCGGCATCCGGTGGCGGAACAACTGGCCGTCGACCAACAGCAAGGTACTTGCGTCGAACCGGCCGACGCCTCGCATGCGCTGTTTTGCCCGAAATGCGCCGGCATCATGACCAAATACCGCATCGCCGCCGAAACCGAAAACAGAATCGACCTGTGCGTCCGCTGCAATGAAGTCTGGCTGGACAACGGCGAATGGGAACTGATCATATCGCTGGAACTGGCCGATAAACTGCCCCGGATTTTCTATGACAGCTGGCAAAAACAAATCCGGGAAGTACATTTCCAGGACCTGAAGGAACAAAAATTCAGAGAGCTATTGGGAGCCGATTATGACGAAATCGTGCGTATCCGCGATTGGATCGACGGCCACGCGCAGCGCAGAACCTTATTGGACTATATCAACAGCTTTTAAACCTGATCGCTCATGACTGAAGAAACCATTTCCGACATCCAGCAAACCGTTACCGAAGGCGAAGCCTTTGAAGTGATCCGCAAGCGCCTGGATCAGCAAGGGCTCGCTCTGCAGGCCAAAATCGACCGCCTCAACACGCTGCGCGCCGAGGAATTCGGACAAACGGAACTGAAAATCATCGGCCGGGTACGGGCGCGTACCGAAAACAATTGCGTGCCGCGCGATATCGGCCGGGTCGGCAAGCACCTGATGCTGTTCGGTTACAACGTGTTCATCGGCATGAAGAAAGAGACCCGGGTCGAGGATGTCTTCAGCCTGTACAATCTCGTCGAAACCGAAGACGGCTTCGATCTCGAAGCGCATGCCTCGCCGGACCATTTTTTGCTGGATGAAAGGTTTGTCGCCGACTTCAAGGAACTTTACCGCTACTACAAGACCACGCGCCTGTTGTCCCTGCATGCCGGCCACGAACAACTGCTGGCCGTGTTCCAGATTGGCCAGAAACTGGACGACATCCGGGTGTTCCGCTGGCAAATACGTGACGATCAAGTCAGCTATATCGACAACCGGGGCGAACGCGATTTGCCGCGGCATCCGGCCCACGACTTCGAATGGACCGCGACCCGGCGCGAGGACCATGTCGCCGGCAAGCACCCGCACATCAGTATCCTCGATGAGGTTTTCGTCGAGACCATCGGCGGCGACCTGACCGTCAAGGTCGAAAACAATACCGAAGACGGCCTGGGCATTTACCGCGAACCGGTCGACGACCCGCACCAGTCGCTGGCCGACGCCGAGATCGCCTACGCCAGACTGGGCACCCTGATCGTGCTGAAAATACGCCCGTACCGCGAAAGCGCCTGCCGCTACCTGGTCTTCAACACCCTGACCCGGCAGGTCAACCGTATCGACGCCATCGGCCAGTCCTGCGTGCAATTGCCGGACAACCACGGGCTGATTTTCCCCGGCGGCTATTATCTGCAAAACGGCGAAACCCGGCTGTTTGAAAACGTCCCGGCCGGCCTGACGTTTGCCAGCGTGCTGCGCTCGCCCAACGGCGAGGACGTGCTGTACCGCTTCTATGAAGCCGATGCCGGCATCAGCGTGCTGTTCTCCTACAACCTGATCGAGAAAAGCCTGCAAAACCCGATCATCGCGCACGGCGTGTGCCTGTTCCGCAGCGGCCGGATGCTGGTATTCCGGGCCGAAAACGACGAACCCGGCCGCATCCATCCGATGCAGCTGTGGGAAACGCCGTATTTTCACGAAGAGTTCATGCATCAGCAGCCGGCGCGCCAGTCATTTTTCGGCAAAATCGGCAATGCCGAACTGGTCCGGGGCATTTCCGACGGCTACAGCCTGGTGCGGGCGATTTCGAGCCGGCACGCCACGCTGGCCCACTACGAAGCCCTGATCGAGGCCGGACAACGCCTGTTCGACGCCTACCATTGGCTGGATGCCGATGAGGCGGGCGCGCTCGGGGCCGATATCCGGCAAATCCGCGCCACCGCGGAACTGGTGCTGGACGAGTTTGAAAAGGTCGAAAGCATCCGCCAGCAAGCCAACCAGGCCCTGAGCGAGGCCGAAACCCGGCAGCGGAACCTGCTGAAAAACCTGTATGTCGACAGCTGGAAAACGCCGGGGGAATTCGTCCAGGCCCTGGACGCCATGCACAGGCAACAGGGTCACCTGACCACGATCAGGGAACTACGCTATATCGACCAGGCCGCCGTGCAATCGCTGCAGGACGATCTGGCCCGCGAACTGGATGCGCTGGGCCAGGCGACCGTCGGCTTTTTAAGCAGCGAGACGGCGCTCGCGCCATTTCATGACAGCCTGTCGGCCTATCAGGCGCAACTGGACAACAGCCAGACCACAGCCGAAATTCAACCCGTCCTCGAACAGCTGGACCAGATGAGCCAGAATCTGGACCTGCTGAATGAAACGCTGGCCGGCCTGGAAGTCAAAGACGCCCAGGTCAGGACCGGTATTCTGGAAGCCCTGTCCGAACTCTACAGCAAACTCAACCAGATCAAGGCCGGCGCCCGGCACAAGCGCAAAAGCTTCCGCTCCGAGGAAGCGGTCGCCGAATTCGCCGCCCAGTTCAAACTGTTTTCGCAAAGCATCAGCAGCGCCCTGGAATCGGCCGAAACGCCCCGGCAATGCGACGATCAGCTGACCCGCCTGCTGACCCAGCTGGAAGAGCTGGAAAGCCGGTTTTCCGACTTCGACGAATTTCTGGCCGATATCGTCCAGCAACGGGAACAACTGTTCGAAGTCTTTCAGTCGCGCAAGCAGGTATTGCTGGACGAACGGCAGCGGCGCGTGCAGACCATCGTCGCGGCCATCGACCGGCTGTTCGCCGGCATCGAACGGCGCTTGCAGACCTTTGACGAGCCGGATGCGCTGAACAGTTACCTGGCCGCCGATGCCATGGTGCGGAAACTGCGCCAGATGATCGAACACTTGCAGGCCCTGGACGCCTCGGTACAGGCCGATGACGCCCAGGCCCGGCTTAAGGCCATGCAGGAACAGGCGCTGCGCTCCCTGCGCGACCGCCGGGACATCTTCGAGGACGGCGGCGCGCTCATCAAACTGGGCCGGCACCGCTTCAGCGTCAATACCCAGCCCCTGGACCTGACCCTGATCAATCGTCAGAACCGGCTGGTCTGGCATTTGATCGGCACCGATTATTATGCCCGGGCCGAACACCCGGAGCTCGATGAGCTCCGTGAGTTTTGGGATCAGGCCCTGATTTCCGAAACCGGGCAGGTTTACCGGGCCGAATACCTGGCCGCTTCGATTCTGCACAGCGCCGAGCAAGGGCTCGGGCAACTGACGCTGGACGAACTCCATGCGGCGCTGCTGCAGGACGATGCGCTGATGCAGTTGATCCGCCGCTATGCGACGCCGCGCTATCAGGAAGGCTATGACAAAGGCATACACGATGTCGACGCCCGCCGGATTCTGGAACACTTGCTGCCGGCGCGGCAGGCCGCGGGGCTGTTGCGCTTCACGCCGGAAACGCGCGCCCTGGCGTTGGCCTACTGGCATTTCGCCGCCATCGATGAGACCCAGAAACAAAACCTGCGGCGGCTCGCCCAAAGCGCCGCGCTGCTGCAAAAGTCTTTGGGCAGCCTCAAGGCGCATCAGGACCTGTCCGGCCAGATCACCGCGCAGTTGGCGCGGTTCAAGACCCTGTCCGGCCTGGCGGCGGCGGACCCCGCCAGTGCCGGCGATTACCTGCTGGCCGAACTGGCGGCCAGCGTTCCCGAATTCATTACCAGCCGGCAGGCCGATGCCCTGGTCAATGCGCTGTACCAGCATCTGGAAAGCATCGGCCATCGCGGCGACTACGAAACCGCCTTGCAGCACTGCGCGGAGCAACTTGATGCCCAATGGCAACTGACCGCCGGCTGGCTGGCGGGCATCACGGCACAGCCGCAGTACGGCACTTTTCAGCGCTTCATCCCGGAAGCGGTGATGATCATCCTGGGAACCGGCCTCAATCGAAAAATCAGCCCGGCAACCCTGGAAGTCACCATCGAAAACCTGATGGGCGATCACGCTCGCATTGAAGACAGACGGCTCAGCATCAGTATCGATGAATTCGGCGAACGTCTGCACCGGCACCGCACGCAAATCGTGCCCGGCTTCCAGCGCTACCAGACCCTGCGCCAGCAGCTGATCGCCGCCGAACGGGAACAGCTGCGCCTGGAAAGCTATCAGGCCAGACCCTTGACCTCATTCGTGCGCAACAGGCTGATCAACGAGGTTTACCTGCCGCTGATCGGCGACAACCTGGCCAAGCAAATGGGCGCGGCGGGCGCCGCCAAGCGCACCGATCTGATGGGCCTGCTGCTGCTGATTTCGCCGCCCGGCTATGGCAAAACCACGCTGATGGAATACGTCGCCAATCGCCTGGGGCTGGTGTTCATGAAGATCAATTGCCCGGCCCTGGGCCACGCCGTGCATTCCCTGGACCCCGCGCAGGCGCCCAATGCGACGGCCGCCAGGGAACTGGAGAAGCTGAACCTGGGGCTGGAAATGGGCAATAACGTCATGCTTTATCTGGATGACATCCAGCATACCCATGCCGAGTTCCTGCAGAAATTCATCTCCCTGTGCGACGGCTCGCGGCGCATCGAGGGCGTCTGGCAGGGGCGGACCAAAACCTATGACCTGCGCGGCAAAAAATTCTGCGTGATCATGGCCGGCAACCCCTACACCGAATCCGGCGAGGTCTTCAAAATTCCGGACATGCTGGCCAACCGCGCCGATATTTACAATTTGGGCGATGTCCTGAGCGGCAATGACGAGGTCTTCGCGCTCAGCTATATCGAAAACAGCCTGACCTCCAATCCGCTCCTGCAGCCGCTGGCCACGCGCGGCATGGACGACGTCTACCGGTTCCTGCGCAAGGCTGCCGGCGAAACCGTGTCCGACAATGAGTTCGAACACCGCTACGCCGCCTCGGAAAGCCGGGAAATCGTCGCCGTCCTGGAGAAAATGCTCAAGATCCGTGATGTCGTGCTGGCGGTCAATCAGCAGTATATCCATTCCGCGGCGCAGGACGACCGCTACCGCACCGAGCCGCCTTTCAAACTGCAGGGCAGTTACCGCAACATGAACAAGATGGCGGAAAAGGTCACATCGGTCATGAACGACGAGGAACTGCGGAATCTGATCAGCGATCATTACGTCGGCGAAGCGCAGACCCTGACCCGGGGCGCCGAGGAAAATCTGCTCAAACTCAAGGAAATCCGGGGGCTTCTGAACGCCGGGGAAAGCGAGCGCTGGAGCGCGATCAGGAACGAATATGCGCGCCTCAGGAAACTCGGCGATGAAAACGACCCGGCACGATTGCTGGCCAGCCAGTTGTCCGTTATCGCCGAGCAGCTGACCGTTATTGGCCGGCACTTGCAGGCGCCTTCGCCGCTGGCCGAATTGAATCAGCACATCGTGCACCTGCGCGAGCAGATCGCCCAGGTCGAAATGAATGTGGAAGTGGTCAACCAGCCGATGCCGGGCGCCGACGCGGTGCTGCATAAACTGGCGGAATTATTCGAGATTTCATTCTTGCCAGTGTTTTCGGCCATGCAGCATAAAATCAGCATGGAACATGAAACCTGGGAACGCGTCAAAATGCTGACCGAAGAGTTCAAGCGCCTAAAACGCGAGAGTGATCCCGTAAAAAGCAATTAGAGCAATCAGTCCTTACTTGAACAACGACTGTTGTGCAAATTATTGATGAGCCTGCCTGAAAAATACAGTAGGGTACCAGACTGTGAAAGTATTCAGAATTTTTCTCCTCAATGTCTATATGTTGTTATATACAAATATCAAATGCACAACATATTGTGGTGAAAATTTCAAAAAACGAATACTTTCACAGTCTCGTACGCATTGCGTACCATTCCCAGCGGTCCCGGTAAATGCCATCCCAAAAGGGACCAGACTGTGAAAGAATTAGTGAAAAGCGTCATAAAAAAGCCTTATTCACCACGAAGATCACGAACGACTGCAGGGATGCAGGAGGTAGAGCAACGCAGGAGCAGTTGCCGAGGACACGAAGAAAAAATAAAATTAATCAATAACTTAAAACTTCGTGTGCTTCGTGTCCTTCGTGGTTAAATCTTTTAAATTGAATACTTTCACAGTCTCGGACGAGATGCGTACCCTACCGGATTGAATACCCCGTGTGCCCAGCCGGTCGGTGAATGGCTTGTTTTCATGGCGGCTCAAACGACTGGTGCGGCCGCTATTTTTCCTCAGCCTGTCCGATTCCCGCCCGCGGTCCTGCGCTTGCGCAGGGACAGACGCGGGCCGGGCAGTCGTGAACTCCGTGTTCTTTGTGGTTACAATACCCGCAATCGAGCGGCTGCCGCTTATCCAAATTTAAACAAACAAGCCTATGAATAAAAAAGACCTGCCTGAAAACTGGAAAAAATCGGCGCAAAGCATACGCGCCATCCAGGTCGCTTTCGAATTTGGCACCGGCGTATCCGAAAGCATCCGGCGTGAAGCCAACAAAAACGGCCTGAGCACCTCCGACCAAATCAGAAAGATCATTCAGCTGGACATCAAACCGCCTAAGCGCCCGAGGCTGACGGTATCGCTGACCGAGGACGATTATAAAAAACTGGCGCGGCGGTATCAGCTGGATGCCGGCAACAAAGCCGCGATCCGTGAGGCCATGCGCCAGGAACTGATCGACTTCGGCAAAAGCATACAATCGGAATAGTTTCAGGCCGGCAAGGGAAAGGGCGGGGAAGAAGCCGACATTCTCACAGGCATTCTTTTTAACGGATGTTGCGCGCCAGGCATGGACGATGGTGGGAGCGATGCCCTCATCGCGATCTAGAATCGGATTGATGCCTTGATACCGTAAAATGAACAGACACATAGGGGCGAACCTGTGTGTTCGCCCTTGCTCAACAGTTCTCCGATAACCCGTTGTGCACCCGAAACAGGGCGGACACACAGGTCCGCCCCTACAATGCATCCGTACGATAAAGGTGCTCCCTTTGATCTGTATGAGCCGCATCGCAAATTATTAGGTGATTTCCATGTTAAATATTATTCCGGTAGGTCGGGTTAGCGCAGCGTAACCCGACGCTGCCTGTTACGCATAAATCGTTTCGGGTGCCTCGGGGACGAATGCCAACGACAGATGCGCCAGTAGCATTCGATCCGGCAGAGCGCATGCGTCTGCGGCAGGGCCAGGCTGACGGCACGGCTGCATAACATCAGTTCATTTAGACAAATTCCAACACACACAAATTCAGCAATAACCCGGCACTCAATCCTGCGCCATCGGCCAGAGATGATACAGCAGGACGCGGATGTCGCCGGGAAACGCATCGGGTTTCGCCGCCGAAACCGTTACCGTGTTTTCGCCCGGCTTCAGCTTAAGCCGCAGGCGGGTGCGTTCGATCTTATTGCCCGGCGCCATGCCGCCGGGCCAGTGGGTCGTATCGCCAGGGCCTTCCGACGTCAGCGCCTGTCCCGCCGCCAGCACATCGGGAAAGACCATGCTCTCGCCGTTGACCGTGATGATCGGCCGATCGAGCGAAGCCGCCGGCGCTTGCGTCCGGAAGGCACGGACATTGTCGAGCGTGACGCTGACCGTCGTTTTGGCCGGCACGGCGTCGAAATAAAACAGCAGATATTCTGTCCGCGCCCAGTCGAACTGACTGTCGGCAGGAAAAGGGAAGGCCAGCAGATGCCAGCCCGTGAAGTCGACAGCGGCTTCGAAATCGACACGCTGTCCCTTGGCATCGCGAAGCTGGATGCGAAGCTGTTCGTATTTACCGTCGCCCAGAACCCAGACGCCCAAAGCATTCTTGCCCGCCAGGTTCAGAGGCTGCTCGAAGCGCCGGCCGATCGCCGACCAGCCGCCAAATGCCCCTTCGTTCGTCGCCGAGTAGCGCAGGGCGCTGCCGCCGGTCCTTGTCTCGCCGCGGGTAGTCTCGAAATGCTGGCGCACGCCGTCGCGCACGGGCCCGGCGGGCGAGACCAGCTTGTCAGGCCGGGGGACAAGCTTCTCGTATTGATTGCGACCGCTCATCCGGAAGGCGGCCGCGTCCTCAAAGCCTTCGATCGTGAGCGCGTCCGGGCGGCCGTAAGCGGCTGATGCTCCAGCCATGCTGCCGGCAATGATCTCCACGCCAAGTTCATGGTCGCCCGGCTCATCGTTGCGGATGGTCCAGGTATTTTGACGGCCGTCCAGCACATCGACGTATCTTAACGGCTCGTAGGCGGCGCGGTAGAGCTGCCAGCCGCCGCCTGCATCATCAAACAGCTTGAAATCCTTTTGCGGTTCGCGCAGCCTGGCCTTGACCGGCGCGGGCAGGGGGCCGGCATGCCGGAACTGCTCCCACTTTCGCAGCGTATCCAGCATCTGGCGCGACTGCGTCTGATTTTCCAACGCCTCCCGCGAGGTCTCCAGAGAAAGCGATCCGTCCACGGCCATCGCCTTGGCGGCGACATACTCGAGCTGGTCCGGGCGCATGTCCTTGAACCAGTAATACCAGCCGATATCGGGCCGCGTGAAGTTCGCGTTCATCCGCAGAATCTGCGGCCAGCGCTCGTCGAGATAGCCCTTGATATCGCCATGGCCGTCCGCCGAAGCGGCTCGCGGCACGATGTGCCAGCGCAAATCGGTACCGAGGCCATTGCTGACCTGATAGAGCACATCCTTGTTGAATTTGCGGTAATAGGCGAGATGCAGGCGGTTCAGGTAATACCAGCTGTCGATATAGGCATCGATGATGCCGTCGCTGGCATCAAAGTACACCATGTCGAAATCCGCACTGTTAAAGACATCGGCGAAGTTCTGGGTCAGTTCGTCGGCGAGCGTGCTGTCGGGATCGACCAGGAAAAATCCCCACAGCGTGAGCAGCCTCTTTACGCTCGATCCGGCCGGGTGCGCCTGTGCCCTGGTGCCCAATGCGCCGCGCTCGCAATTGACATACCGGAACGGGGGGGCCGGCTGCGCGGCTTCATAACGGATGATCTCATCGCCGATTCTCAGGTATTGCCCCGGAAACTCCCTGCCGCCAGGGCCTGTCGGCGGCAAGCCGGGTTCGGCCGACAGCGTGAGGGTGGTGGCTTTCGCATCGAGCGCCTCGGCGAGGTTCGGAACGGGCACCGTTGCCAGACGATCATCCGGCTTCGGCGTGATGTAGGCATCGTTCGGCGAGATCGAGGGGCCGAATACATGCACGCCGGCCTCGAGACCGGCCGCGTGAATCTTCGCCACCGCCGCCTTCAACCCTGCCAGGCCGTGCGGAAAATTGTCGGTATTGATCCGGTAATGGCCGTGGCTTTCCAACCAGTTGTTTTTCAAAAAAACGAGAGTGCCGAAGCCACCCAGTTTGGCATAGTCGATCAGCGCGTCGATATTGGCTTCCGAGGCATCGGTGGCGAACAGATAGGACTTTTGCACCGATTCCGATTCGCGCGCCCATTTCCCTCCCAACGTGGGAGACGGCAGGCCCGCCGCGCGCTCGGCCTCCCGGATCGCGGTCGTGAAATCCCCGATGGGCGCCGCCGCCAGCGAAAATTTGGCGCCGACGAGACCATGACGGCGATGCGCGCCGCTTCTCAGCCATTGTATCGACTGGCTTGCCGGCATGGGTTGATTGACCGTGTTTTCGCTGATGCCGAAAAAAGCCGCGCCGAATTCGTCATCGTAGGTGGCGTTGATGGCCGGCGCCACGGTCTTCAGGCGCCGCAAAGGGAAGCCGATGGCAAGGGCATCAAGGTCCGCGGGTTCGGCGCTGAGCACCTCGAAAGTGAAATGATGCGGCGCGGAAATAACGCGCAAGCTGACCTTGATCTCGGGATCGATGAACCGTGCCGTCAGGACATCGCCCGTTCGGGAGATCCGGGTTGCCGGCAAGCCTTGCACGCCGGCCCGCGAGGCGGTCAGCAGCGGCCGTCTGGCCGCGATGGCGGCGTAGTCCTTGCCGGAGGCCGGACTGGCAAACCGGGTCAAAAAACCGGAAGGCGATAAACGCCATTCCACGGCCTCGTTCTGAAAAACCATGTCCGCCGCATCGGCCGGCGGTTCCGGCAAAGCCACGGGTTCCACGCGCACGTCGTCGATATCGACGCCTTCCGGTGAGGCTGCGGCGATCGCCAACGCCGAATTCAGATAGCCATCGCCGGCGGGCTGATAGAAAGCGGTGAATTGCCGCCATTGGGCGCCGGCATGTTCCTGCAGCAGCGTCTGGCCGCCGGTCGGCCGGTTCCGGAAATATTCGTACGACTGCACCGAGAACGCGCCGCCCCGGGCCCACAAGGAAACGTGATACCAGTTGCCCGCCCGCAAGCCCCGGCAGCCCTGGTACAGATGCGCGGCGCCGCGGGTCGGGGCGGCGATATGGACAAATCGCGCCCCCGAATGCGGCGCGTCAGTGCCAATCCGCAATCGTCCGGGATAAGCCGGGTTCGGTTGCCAGTCAGAGGGAATCCGGACTGCCGTATCCAGCTTCCATTTTTTTCCCCCCCCATCAGTGCCCGTCCGGGCGTCGCGGAGCGATTCGAAACCGCCGTTTTTGAGGACGGGGATTTGCTCCGCGGCCGCGTCCGGGCCGCCGGTTGCCATGATCATGAAAGCCGCAGTGGATATCACTGCGGCGCTTAATCTTATACGCTGCCGCCACTTCATTTTTTCATATCTTAATGCTGGTGAAATTTTCAGATTCGGGACCGGCCCGCTTGCCCGGCTTTTTTGTGATTGCGCGTCCTGGCAAAGAGGCAATCTTACCGGTTTTGGTCCCGGAATTTATCCGACCAATAGACAATTTGCCGTTTTGGAGGGTTGAAAATCATTCGCGGCGGGTTTCAATCCGATTTTTATAAATGCGTTAAACCTCGATTTATCAATGCTGATTTTGCGTCTTAGGTTTTCTAACGAGAAGGATGCTTTATAATGGCCCGTTTCCATTGTTCATCAGCCCCTGCAAGAACAATCATACTCATGAAAAAGAACCCAATGCCCGTTTCCGGTTCAGCCGGGAATAATCTTGAAAACCAGGCTCTGTCCCAGCTGAACGCCGGCAAGTACAAGGAAGCGATCGAGCTGTATAAAAAATTACTGAAGGATACCGACAACAGCGATTGGCGCCAGCAATTGGCTTATTGTTACCTGCAAAGAGCGTCGGTATTTGCCGCCAAGGGCATGTATAAGGAGGCGCTGGGGCTGTGGGAAAATTACAGCCAGCAGGCACAGCCGCCGTACGAAAAATACGATCATTACCTTGCCTGGCTGATTCAAACCAAAAATCCGGTCAACATCCAGTCGGCCCTGCAACGGTTATCGGCCCGGCAGCTGGATAAAGACTATCCCGGGCTGGCCGCCTTGTTGGGCTTGCTGATTATCACCCGGCATCCGGAATTTCAGCAGGCCTTGCCCCAGGACGCCGACTTCATGGCGCATTCAAGGATAGTGCGGACAGCGTTGCAGGCCTATCAGGACAACAACCCGGCGGGCGCGGAAGAGGCGTTAAAACAATTGCCCTATCGCTCCGCCTTCAGGGATTTTCGCACCTTGCTGAAAGCGGCGCTCACGTTGCCGGCCTCGCCTGGCGAAGCGCAGTCACTGCTGGACAAAATCCCGGCAAACTCGCCCTACGCGCAAACCGCCGGCCTGTTGCGGACCTGCACCCTGAACGGCCGGGCGCTGGTCCGGGAAATGGCAAGGTTCAATCGTCAACAGCGCGGGCTGATCGGGGACATCATGGGCCTGGATCAAAAGCAGTCCGATTTCATCGAGCAGTTAAGCCGGCACAAGGATCGCCTGTCCGACAAGCTGAAATTCAATCTGGCCGCTCAATACCGGTCGCTTTGCGGTTCAGAGTCGGCGAGGCGCTTCTGTTTTACGCTGCTGCCCCGGTATCCGGCCGGCCAGCGCGACTTCGAGAAACTCTTCGGCCCCGTCGATGAATTCGAACACAACCGGTTGAAGGCGCTGGCCTGCGAGCAGGAAAACAACGATGCCGAATATTATTGGCGCCAGTGCATCCGGACCCTGGCCAGGGAACGCGACCCCGGCAATGACTTGAAGATCGCGCTGATATTGCGCCATCTTGCGGAACAACAGCCGGATCCCGAGGAGAAAAACCAGTTGCTGATCGAAAGTCTGCAGTACGACCCCGACGACCGGGCCAGTTATCTGCGGATTCTCGACTATTATGGACAGTCTCCGGATACCGCCGAAAGCTATAAACAGTGGCTGGATGACACCCTCGCCCGATTCCCGCTGGACCTTGAGGTACTGACCCTGGCGGTCCAGGCGGCCATGCGCGATAACGCTTATAAAAAAGCCAGCCAGTACGCGCGGAAAATCCTGAAAACCGATCCCTTGAATACGTTTGCCAAGCAAACGCTGTTTGCCTGCCATCTGGCGCGGGCGCGCAAACTGATACAAGGCAAAAAATACCCGGCGGTCGAACAGGAAATCCAGCAGGCGGAAGACCTGAAAATGGGCAAAAGCTATGCCCTCCAGATGCAATTGATACGCGGCCTGTTCTGTTTTGCCGCCGAGGACAAGCCGCAAGGCTTGCAACTCATCGCCGAGGCGCTGGGCAAGCTCAATACGGACCCGGTCAACATGTATTTCCAGGCCGCCATGGAAGCGCAGCTGACGAATCTGCCCGTCGCGACCCTGTTGCGGGAATTGCCGCCCACCAGGGATTATTTATTATCCGGGCAGGAACTGGCCCGGTTGATCGAGCGACTAAAACAGTACGGCCGGGACGCCGGCAGTCTGGAACGGCTGCACAAGGCGCTGGACAGAGTCAAGGCGCCCCTGAAAAAGTCGCTGCAACAGCCGGACTACGATGAAGCCCTGCTGTTAACCTTGTGCGAGACGCTGGACGACATCAGGCATTACGAGTTATTGCGCCATTGCGTGAAAGAGGCGCAAGCCAAATGGCAAAAACCCATCTGGAACTATTACCTGGTTTATGCCGGGACCTCTGGCTGCCCCGAACGCTGTTCTTACGGGCAAATCTTGAGCCTGGAAACTAACCGTGAAGTGGCCCGGCTGGAGAAAGATCATCGCACCATGGTGCTGATTGACCATTACCTTAAGCGCTATCATGAAGCGCATCCTTCGATGGGGCTGGGCTTTCTCGACAGCCTGCTGCCTCCGGATGAACAGCCGGGCGCCGAAGATCCGTTCGATAGACTGTTCGGCCATTTGCCCGATGAGATATTCGATAAGCTCAATAAAAAACTGGAAGCCTTGGCTAAAAAAACATCGCCGGAGCGGCTTGTTCAGGAGCTGGCCGGCGTGGTCGGCGATGACAGCAAACTCATGCAGGTCATCATGCTGGACCCTGATTTGTTCACGGCCCTGATGCTAGTGAAAGCCGCCGGCGATTTGGGCATCAATATCGATGTCAGCGTTGACGATGTCCTGGCCTGTTTCGACGCGGACCAAAAGCCCGGCCGGTTCCCCTTTTAACCACCCTGGTAAGCCGCTATGAAGACACCTTATGAGATCCTGAACGTTGCCGCCGATGCCGGCGATGCCGAAATCAAGCAGGCTTATCTGCGCAAAGTCAAAGACAATCCGCCGGATCGCGACCGGGAACAGTTTCAATCAATTCATAGTGCCTATGAAGCGATCAAGGACCATAAAAGCCGGGTGAGCCATGCCCTGTTCACAGCGCCCGAGGCCGATTTCGAGGCGCTGCTCGACCAGGCCTTTGCTGTCGCGCAGCCCCCGCGAATCGGGCCGGAACAGTTTAACGGGCTGCTGCACGCCGGCATCGACGATCAAACCCTGCTGAACGCCCTGGCCAATTCCGGAAAACCATGACTACAGACACACAAACAAACCAGTTACTCGAAGACTTCCGCACTTATCTGGAACAGAGCCGGCCTGAGCCATTCGTCGCCGAGGAACAGCCCGATCTGAACACGTTGCTCACGGAAATGGCGGGCCTGAAAACCGAAGTGAAAGCCGAATCCAGGCAGTTCAAGAGTACCCTGGATACGCTCGGCTCGGCGCTGGCCACCGTGCAGGAAGACAATAAAGCCCTGTCGGCGGAACTGGCCAGGCATGCCGAGCGGCTGGAACAGCAGCAACGTCAAATCATGCGCGCCGTGCTGTTGGATATCGTCGACATCTACGATCGTTTGACCACCGGCCTGGAGGTGCTGCGCAACTACCAGCCGGCCGCATCGCTGTTCAAACATTCCAGGGACCAGGACGTGCGGTTTATCAGGCAGTTCAGGGAAGGGCAGGAAATGACGGTCAGGCGCTTTGAGCAATTCCTGGAGCGCTATCAGGTGCGGCCGCTGGACTGCGTCGGGCAAGTGCTGGATCCTGTGACCATGACGGCTGTTGAGACCGGTTATCATCCAAAATTCGAAAACGGCATCGTGCTGGAGGAACTGCGGAAAGGTTTTCTATTCCAGGATCAGGTTCTGCGGCTGGCGGAAGTTAAAGTCAATAAAATCAACGCTAGGGAACACTTATGAACGAAATCATCATTGGCATCGATTTAGGCACCACCAACTCGGAAGTCGCGATTGTCGAGCAGGGCAAGGTCAGGGTAATCGCCGACGGCGACAAAAAAATCCTGCCCTCGTTTGTCGGCATCGACGACCACGGCGGCATTCTGGTCGGTGAAGCGGCGCGGAACCAATACCTGGTTTATCCGGAGCGCACCGTTAAATCGATCAAGCGCCTGATGGGGCAAAATATCCAGGTGGACCTGGCGGGCCAGTCCTATGCGCCGCAGGAAATTTCCGCCATCATTCTTAAACGCCTTAAAGCCATCGCCGAAAAGCATCTCGGGCAACCGGTCGGCAAGGCCGTCATCACTGTGCCGGCCTATTTTTCCGACGCCCAGCGGCAAGCCACGCGCGAGGCCGGCGAAATCGCGGGACTGGACGTCGTGCGCATGATCAACGAGCCCACCGCGGCGGCGCTGGCTTATGGCGCCAGCCAGGTCGAAGCCAAGCGCATGCTGGTGTACGACCTGGGCGGCGGCACCTTCGACGTGTCCGTGGTCAACTTCCAGTCCGGCGTTGTCGAAGTGCTGTCCAGTCACGGCGACAACCACCTGGGCGGCGACGACTTTGATCAGCAAATCATCGAACACCTGCTCAAGCATCTGCAAAAAACCTATAATGTCGACGCCCGCGGCCACAGCAAAGCCATGGCGCGCATCACCCGGGCCGCGGAAAATGCCAAACTCCTGCTTTCCGATGAGCCTTACGCACGGATTGAAGAAGAGTATCTGCTGGAGCATGAAGGCTCGGCCATCCACTTGTCCCTCGAATTGTCCAGGCTGGAATACGAGATGATGATCGAGGATTACATCAACGCCACCCTGGACGCCGTGCATATCGCCCTGAAAGGGGCAAAACTGACCGTGGCGGATATCGATGAAGTCATACTGGTCGGCGGTTCCACGCGCATGCCTTGTATCCGGGAACGCATGTTCGATGAATTCGGCTACGAACCGCACGGCGAGGTCGATCCCGATTTGTGCGTGGCCATGGGCGCGGCGATTCAGGCGGCCATGATCGGCGGCCAGCAAGTGGATACGGTGCTGGTCGATGTGACGCCTTATACCTACGGCACCAGTGCCATAGGCACGCTGAACGGCCAGTCTTATCCTTTCATGTATGTGCCGATCATCCACAAGAATAGCGTGCTGCCGATCCGTAAAACCGAAGCCTTCATGACCACCCACGATGGCCAGGAAGTCGTTGAGGTTACGATTTATCAGGGCGAGGACCCCGATGCTTTGAACAATATCAGCATCGGCGAGTTTCGGATCGAAGGCCTGCGCGATGTCGAAGCCGGCAACGTGATAACGCTGACCCTGGATCTGGATCTCAACGGCATTCTGCACGTGTCGGCGCAGGAAAAAGACACCGGACTGGAAAAATCGATCACCATTAAAAATGCCCTGTCGCGTTTTGAAAGCACCACCCTGGATACCGCCAGGCAGCGCATCACCTCGTTATTCGGGCACCTGGAACCCGGTCCGGATGAACAGGGCGCGGCGGAACCGTTCGAGGAACCGGCCGCGCCGGAAATCGAGGAGGCGCGCAATGTCATGGCTAAGGCCGAAAGTTTGTTCGAGCAGGTCTCCGACGCGGACAAGGAGGATATGGTCGATTTGATTGGCTCCATAACAGCGTGCATCGAAGCCAGGGATATCGACGGACTGCGGGAGCCGGTCGAACAATTGAAAGACATTATCTACTATCTGGAATCCTGATGCAGCGCTGCCCCTGCTGCAGGGCCCGCCTGGGCGGCGCTGCACGTTGTCCCCGCTGCGGCGCGGATTTAGGCAAAATCATCGGCGCCGGGCAGGCCGCCCGGTTCTGGCTGGCCAAAGCGATACAGGCCTGGCGGGAAAACGAAGCCGGGCAGAGCGTTAGCGCCCTGGAATACTCGCTGCATCTGAAAAAAACCGAACTGGCGCTGGTTTTCCGGGATTTTTTGATTGACCGGCACTGTCAGGGGATTTTGGGCTTATTGGAGCAACGGCAACCGCTGTCCGCGAAACAACGGCTTTACAGCGTGCGTCATTTGCTGCCGCACAGCCCGATGCTGCGGCAGTTGAATGCGTTCACCGATTATCTGTTGGCACGGAAGCACGGAACCGGCTGAAAACCGCTTGCTGACATGCGATGTCGCAGGACAGGATTGCCTGGATCAGGCAACAGCCTTATACCCCGGTTCTGGTCCCCGTTTTCTATGTGGCGCCATCTTTCAGGCGCCCTCGATATGGATTTCCCGAAAGTGGTCGTTGTAGAAGGCGACCCTGTCCTTAAGCCCGTAATGTTCCTCATAAGGGTCTTCATAGGTCCAGACCGCATCCTCGAATGTTTCATCGCCCAGCTTGAGATGGTAATAATGCGCGGAGCCCTTGAAAGGGCACTCCGTCGTTGTCGCCGAACGCTCAAGCAGTTCCATCCTGACGTCGGAGCGGGGGAAATAATAGCGGGGCGGGTGCTGGTCCTCTTCAACCCGGATCACGTCGTCTGAATCCGCGATCAGCTCGCCGTTGATCTCAACTTGAAATCTTTGCCCCATGTGCTGTTCTTGGACTTTATGGTCGGGCCATTTCTGGTGCCCGGGCGCTTTGCTCATACTGACCTCCAGGGTTGATAAAAAAGGGTGTCGGCGACAGACCGGAGGCTCGCCGGCCTAGCCGCTGCCGTAAGGACGGGTGAGGATTTCCAGCAGATGGCCGTCGGGATCTTCGAAATACACGCCGCGGCCGCCGTCCCGATGGTTAATCTGGCCCGGCTGGTGCTGGCCGGGGTCGGCCCAGTATTCAAGCCCGCGCTCGCGGATGCGGCCGAAGATCGGCTCGAAATCGTCTTCACCGATCAGGAAGGCGTAGTGCTGCGAGGCAATTTCGCCCCCGGTTTCAAGGAAGTCGAGCGAGACACCGTTGCTGAGTTCAACGACCAGGAACGGCCCGAAGGACTTGGGCGCCGGCAATCCGAGGATGTCCGTCAGAAACGTCGCCGATCCGCGCTGATCGCGGCACGAGACGATAGTGTGATTGAGTTGTACGCTCATGGGTCATGGTCCCCAACATCAGATCGATTGGTTTTGTGACCTCGGCGGATGCCGGCGGTTCAACCGGTCGATGGGCCTTGATAGGTCCGCCGGGTTGTGAGTGTGTTGGATGGGATTCGAACCGGTGCGGGGCCGCCCGGTAAAGCGGATACGGGCGGTCGGCAAGGTGCCGTCCGCCCGACTTTCCGGTCAGCCGGATACGATAAAGCCTTCTTAGAGAACCTGGAAAATATTCGAGCAGGAATCGTTATCGTTATCCCAGGAAACCTGATAAAACTCCGGGAACGGGGTTTCTTTGTAATCGATGGCCGGAGAATCGGCCTGGATGCCTGGAAGCATGATGACCTGTTTGACCATTTCAGGGATCATGACCATTCCGATGTGTTTTCCCAGGCACTCATGCAAACCGAAGCCGAAGTGGAAAGTGTTGTACCACGGTCTTGCCGGATTGAATTCGTACGGGTCCGGAAACCTGTCGGGGTCAAACATGGCCGATAACACCAAAGGCAGGACCATCGTGCCTTTGGGAATAAAGGTTTCCCTTTTGGTGCCTTGCGCCACGGTGTAGTCACTGGCGGAGATACGGAATAAATAAGGCGCGATCGGATTAAAGCGCAAGGCTTCCCAAACGATGCTGTCAAACGCCTGAACGTCATCCGCCTGAATGGCGGCTTTCGCAAGCTTCAAAACGTCCGGGCGGCGCAGTATTTCCTGAATGATCTGGGCGACGGCCTGCGCGGTGGTTTCCACGGCGCCGATAAGCAGTCCGCCGATATTGCGGCCCAGCCGGTCCATCGGAAAGTCAATGCTGTCCGGGAAGCGGGTGCTCAACATGCGTGTGACGATGTCATCCTTGGCTGTGCCGGCCTGGATTTGTGCCAAGCGCCGGGGGATCAGTTCACCCAGGTACGCACGGATTTCGTCCCGGGCCTGCAATGAGTTGGCATGAATGGCATCCGGATCGTCCACTTTATCAAACGGCTGGTTATGAAATGAATCGTATTGGCTCCAGTAGGACCATTTAATCAATTTCGCGGGATCGATGTCGTCCAGGCCAAAATATTCCTGAACCAGCAGGGTGGGAATGGTTCTGCAATAGCTGTTCACCAGTTCAATCCGGTGGCCGCTGGCGGCCAGCGTGTCACGGGAACGCTCGGCGATCAGGTCGCGTATCCGCGGCAGATCATCACGGTTCAACATGGCCTGCATGATGGATTTTTCACGCATGTGCAGCGCCGTGTCATCCTCCGCCATCAGATAACCCTCCATCTTCGGTTCATAAAGCCCGACGGTAAACACAGACGGCAAAGTCAGTATTTCGACCACATCTTCGAATTTGGCAAACAAAGTCCCCTTGGCCGTTGCAAAAATGGGCTTTTTGGCACGCAACTCCTCAAAGAAGGGCAGGGGGGATTTATCCATCCAGTTTCTGACCAATGAAAACTTTTCATCGGCCGGCGCCTGGTCATATTGTTTTAGGAAACTGTTTTTACCGTTGTTCGGCTTTGCTGATTTCATTCCGTTACCTCGTTTTTATTTTTATAACGCAAAGGATTATTGAGAGACTCAAGCAAGGCAAGTTGCTGATTGTGAGCTTGTGGTTTGTTCGGGTATATCTGCCCGGCATCATAATTACCGACAAACAAATATTAAATGCCGTTTTAGATTTTAAATAACCCTGTTTTTTTTAATATATATTCTTATATGTAGATAATGTATTGAAATATTAAAGTATAGCAGTCTATTTATTATTTTTAGTTTTCCCGTTCAACTGGGGGCGTCGGGTTTTTTATGACTGTTCCGGTCAGCCCTGGAGGGCGGCAAAGATATTAAACGCCCGGAGTTATCAGTGCAAAAAATTATGATTATCCAGCCTCCCTTCAGGTTAAGGCCGTTTCGTGGGAGCGATGCCTTTATGCCCTTTGGGTATACATCGCGACTTGCCCGGCGGTTTGAAATTGCGATGCAAGCATCGTTTCCACCAGGATTACCCGAATGGGGAAATAAGGCCATTATTCAATCTGTCTGTGCGTAACGTCCTATTTAAAAGCGGCAGGATGTTTCTGCCAACAACTTGCCTGATCAGTTTCAGGAGGAACCATGCTCAGTAAAATAGTGAGCGGCGGACAAACCGGCGCCGACAGGGCGGCTCTCGATGCCGGTATCGAATCGGGATTTCCGGTGGGCGGTTATTGCCCGGTCGGCAGGCAGGCGGAAGATGGTGAAATCGACGGCAAGTATCCGTTGCTAGAACTCGGCGGCGGATATCGTCAGCGAACCAGGAAGAATGTCGAGGAGTCGCATGGCACTGCCGTTTTTTATGACTCGGCGCTTCAAGGCGGTACGGAGCAGACCGTGGTGTTCTGCATCAAATACGGCAAGCCCTATAAGCTGATCGATATCAGCCTGGTGGATTGCGAGCGGGCGTCGGAGGCCGTTCATGAATTCATCAATCGCCATGATATTAACGTCCTGAATGTGGCGGGACCCAGGATGAGCAGTTGCCCGGCCATTTACGCCTATGTCAGGGAAGTCATCAAAACGGTGATTAAAAAATCGACTTGACAAGTTGCGGGGGGGCGTATTTCCCCGCTTTAGTGGACAATAAACGCCCGAATCTGGCATCATGCCGCCTCACTGCGCCTTGTATTCCACAAGGTTGAGACAATTTAAATAAGGTAAAGCAATGAGTAACCTCCCCAAATGCCCGGCATGCGGCTCGGAATTCACATACGAAGACGGCGATCTGTATATCTGCCCTGAATGCGCGCATGAATGGTCGAAAGATGAGACAGCCGAAGCCGGCGCCGATGAGCTGGACGTTAAGGATGCCAACGGCAATGTGCTGCAAGACGGCGATACCATTACCGTCATCAAGGATCTGAAAGTCAAGGGCTCATCATCGGTTGTCAAGGTCGGCACCAAGGTCAAGAACATCCGCCTGGTCGAGGGGGATCATAATATCGACTGCAAAATCGACGGCATTGGCGCCATGAAACTGAAATCGGAGTTTGTCAAAAAGGTCTGATGTGGCCTGGCCAGTCGTGATGGAGCGCGAATGACGCGCCTCATTATGGATGCATTGTAGGGGCGGACCTACGTGTCCGCCCTGTTTCGGGTGCACAACGGGTTATCGGAGAACCCCTGGCCAAAGGCGAACCGTCGGGCAGGGGCGAACACACAGGTTCGCCCCTGCGTGTCTGTTCATTTTACGATATCAGGGCATCAATCCGTGGGAATGGCCAGCACGGTAGGCTGGATTGTTAAACCCGGCATGCGTAGCCCGTTGATAAAACACACTTTCCTATTTGTTTCTATACGCGGCGGCTTCGATATGGTGTTTTTTCAGTTTTTGATGGACTGCGCGCGGAGTGATTTCCATTTCTCGTGCAACCGCGCTCACGTTTCCGGAAAATCTCGTTAACGCATCCTGGAGCATTTTAATTTCAATTTCGCGAGCGACCTTCTTCTTGATCATATTAAGATTTCCGTCGCTGACAGAGCCTGAGTCCGAATCATTAAGCTCGACAGGGATATCCTCGATGATGGGGCCGCGCGTGAACAGGAACGCGCGTTCGAAGACGTTTTCCAATTCCCGGACGTTGCCGGGCCAGTCATAAAGCATCACTTTGCGCCAAGCCTGTTCGCCAAGACTTTTTTTCGGCTTTTGATATTTATCCGATAATTGCTTGAGAAAATAGTCGGCCAATGCGCCAATGTCCTCGCGCCTGTCCCGCAAAGGCGGTATATGGATCGGCACGATATTTAACCGATAAAAAAGATCCTTTCGAAAATCGCCGGCCGTTACCAGGTCTTTGAGCGGTCTGTTGGAAGCGGCGATGATCCGGACGTCCGCCTTGATCACCTGTCTGCCGCCCACTCTCTCAAACTCGCCCTCCTGAAGGATACGCAGCAATTTCGCCTGCCCGGACAGGCTCAGGCTGTCGATTTCATCCAAAAACAGCGTGCCGGTGCAGGCTCTTTCGAAAAAACCCTTGTGGACATTATAAGCGCCGGTGAACGCGCCTTTTTCATGGCCGAACAAGGCGCTTTCGATCAAGCTTTCAGCAATGGCGCCGCAATTGACGGCAACGAATTTTTCCTGGTTACGTCCGCTCGCGGCATGGATCGCGCGCGCGATAATTTCCTTGCCGACCCCGGTTTCTCCGCCTATCAAGACATTGGCCAGGGTTGGCGCAACTATTTCCATGGAATTCAAAACCTCGCCCATGGATGGGGATTGCCCGATGACAATATTGCGTGGGTTTTGCCGGGCGCCCGTTTCAGCCGGCCCGCAATGACACCAGTTCTGCGCTGTTTTTTCCTCTACCTGCACAATGGTTTCGGAATGATTCGATTTGGAAATGATCGCGCCGTCCTGGCTGTAATACGCGTCGCCCGCTTGCTCCTGGCTCGAATCCCGGTCCAGATGAATACTGACTTCACAATGCGTATCGCCGGCGGCAATCCGCTTTTTTAATTCGACTTTGGCGTATCCGAAATTCCGCGCCGCAATACCGCCAAAAACCGAGGAGGTCATTTGGCACAGTTCGGGCGTTTCCTTCACCCTGTCACCAAACGGACAACGCGTATTCTCAACGCGGATGGCGCCTACGTCGCTCGATACCCGGGAGAACCCGCCGCCGATCTGATTTTTGATGTCGATAATCACATCCGCATACTGGTCGTGGGTTAATGCGCCTTCGTATTCCAGTTGTTTTCTGGCCGTTGCTTCGAAACAACTACTCGCTGACAAACCCAGATGCTGGATATAGTTGTCATTGTCCGACTGCTCCAGGCTTTTCTTTCGACCCAGATTAATGCTCTGAATCACAAAGGCCTGAAGAAACGAAATTGGCGTCAGGCGGGATAATTGTTTATTTTTCATTAACCCAACCCTTAATGGCGATGGCCGCACCCGCATCCGGGGCCGTGTTGATGAGTGGGCTTATTCGAGGTGTCCGGCTGCAACGAACGCATCGCCTGCTCGCGGCCAACCGCTTTATAGCCATGCGCGGCGGGCGGCGAGAGAATCAGTTTTTCACACGCCCCGCCGCAAGCCGGGCAAGCAGGCTGAGTGTCGCTGATCCGATGAGTTGCTTCAAACTGCTTACCGCATTTCGTGCATCTGTAATCATAAGTTGGCATATTTTCTGACTCCGCTTGTTACGGGTAATCCAAACGCAATGAAGAACGCCGGGCAGGCGCTCTTCATTGCTGTTACTGCGGCTTTCTAGCTCCAGCGCTCGGGTTGCTTGTCCTGCACGCCGAATGCGCTTGAACAGACATCGGTTCTTAAGCGCTTTTCAGCATCGAGTGTAGGTGCCCTCAAGCGCCGTGTCTCCACTTCCCAAATCCAGCCGCTGACAATAATATCCTTGGGTATCAGCGGATGATTCCTGAACGCTTCAATGGTTTTCATGCAGGTTACATCGACATCGTCCATCATCCCGATCCACTTGGCAAAAGCGCCTTTGTCCAGTTTGAGTTCGGGCAATGTCGGATCGAGCACCAGATTATCCGTGTCGACGCCTCTATCGCGGATTGCCTTTTCAAGATCCGCGGCATTTGCTGACAGCATGCCGCATTGGGTGTGCTGCACAATCACGATTTCCTTGGTTCCGAAAAAATTACAGGTCAGCATCGCGGAGCGGATGGCGTCGTCCGTTACAATGCCGCCGGCATTGCGGAAACAATGCGCGTCCCCTCCGCCGACCGGTGTATCGACATGAATGCCCAAGGCTTCGTCCACCGGCAAACGCTCATCCATGCAAGCGAGAACCCACAAGCTTGCGTTATTATGTCCTTCCGCTCCATAGCGACGACGCGTCGCCCAAAAATCGTAATCTTTTACCCGCTGTTCCAATGTATCTTTTAGTGTTGTCATTTTTATTACCTTCAGTTGTGTGAAGTAAAAAACCAGGCTTAAAGCCTGGGATGAGAGGGGTGTCATCATGCTACACTTTTGCAATTCACATGCCATGTGAAAAAATACATAAATATCAGTAGCCTACAAGTTAATTCATTTTATAAACAGATACTTATATTTATCGGCGGAACTGACTTTAACAGAGTTTATTCCAGCAAATCAATGAGATATCAATTATGAAATCAAGCTTCTCATTGGGAAGCCGGCTGTCCTTGTCGACGCCGTTGCGGCCGATGCCATCGATCAGGGATCGCGTAGGCGCGATATCACCTGAGACAAATCCCGCTGCGGATCATTCATCAGAATATATGGCTAGAGCAATCAGCCCTTACCTGAAAGCAACGATTGTTGGTTTTGTTATTGACAGGCCTGCCTGAAAAATACAGTAGGGTACGCAGTGCGTACCTTTTCCAGCGGTTCCGGTGAATGCCATTCCAACAGGTACGCACTGCGTACCCTACCGGATTTCCCTGGTTCCCATGCTCCCGAGGCTGTGAAAGAATTAGTGAAAAACGTCATAAAAAGCCTTATTCACCACGAAGATCACGAAGGACACGAAGAAAAAATTAAGTTAATCAAAAGCTTAAAACTTCGTGCTCTTCGTGTCCTTCGTGGTTAAATCCCTTAAATTGAATACTTTCACAGTCTCTCCTGCGTGGGAACCCATACCGGTGCTCATTCCAGCTGCTGTCTGCATTCCCATTTATGCCCTTCAGGGTACGCAGGAGCGTGGGAATGAGGAAATGCCCTGCCGGTCAGTGAATGGCTTGTTTTCATGGCGACCCATGCCTGAAGGTAATGTTTTCGACTAATGAATAAATGCACTAGGTTTAATGGGGATTGAAATTGAGGCGTAGAGGGATGATGCTTAGGAATTGGCTTGAAATTAGAATCCTGCATAGGATGTGCTAATTAAAAAGCAGGTGCTCCTGGCGGCGCGGTGAACCGTATCGCTCGCGAACGATACCCTAAAGGGCACAAGTGCGCCTCCTGTCGTCGGCACATCCTATGTTTAAACAGGGATATTATTGGCGACCGGATCCTTTACGGCTGTCAGGGCCTTCCTGCCGGCCATCCCTTGCGGGCCGGATTTAACGATCAGCGCCCGCTCAAACCGGCGTGCGCTGCAGGACCATTGAAACGGCCGCCGCGCGGGTGACGACGCCCAGCTTTTCAAAAATATGCTCGAGGTGTTTATTGATGGTGCGTGGACTGCTGCCCAGGATCATGCCGACTTCCTTATTGGTCTTGCCCCGCGATATCCACATCAGGATTTCCGCTTCGCGAAAAGTCAGCCCCAGGGACTGCCTGACCGAATCCAGGTCCCAGGTGCCGGAATGCTTTTCCAGCACCAGCAGGTACTCGTCGGCGTGCTGGCACGGCGTTATTCTGGCGGAAAAATCGACGCCGGCCCGCCGGCTTTCAAAGCTGTCCCGGTCGGATTTTCCGGCCGCGGCCAGGCGCGCGCCAAACCATTCGAGCAGCGGTTTGGGCAGCGGCGCGCCCACCTCGTTTTCACCCGTCAGCACGTGGGTTTGCCGGAATTCGTCCAGCCAGCGGCTGCCGCCCGGCGTCAGCCAGGTGATGCGGCCGGATGGGTCGGTTGCCAGGGCGGAGAAAGGGCTATGGTTCAGGGCGTTTTCGGCGCGCCGCAGGTTTCGGGCCTGCGTCAGCTGCACGTCCACTCGTGCCAGGACTTCGGGCGGGCGTATCGGCTTGACGATGTAATCGACGGCGCCTTCGTCGAAACCTCGCAACAGGTTATCGAGTTCGCTTAGCGCGGTCATGAACAAAACCGGAATGTCGGCCGTTTCCGGGCTGGCTTTGAGCCGGTTGCAGGTTTCAAAGCCGTCGATGCCGGGCATCATCACGTCCAGCAGGATAATGTCCGGCTTCAGGTAAGTGATCTGCTCCAGCGCCGACAGCCCGTCGGTGGCTACCAGTACGCGGTAGCCGGCTTCGGAAAGCGTATCGGAGAGCAGGGCCAGATTGCCGGGCGTGTCATCGACGATCATGACGGTGCCGCTGGTAGGGGAAAGTTTACTGGTCATCGCCGGTCTGTTCCTCATTCGCCATAGGTAAAAGTTGTTTGATTTCAGCCAGCCGGAATTCGCCGGCCAGCGCCATGATCCGCCGGGCGAAATGACCGTATTGCGGCTGGCGCTCGATCAATTCGGCCAGGTATTGGTTAACGCTCATCAAGTCGCCGATCCGGACATAGCCGGCCAGGTCCTGAAGGATGTCCGGCGAGGGCGTCTGATGGTCGCCGCGCGGTTCGGCGTCATCTTCCTGATAGCGCCAGTCCAGCGCCAGATGCAGTTTCAGTTTGTACAGCAGTTCGCTGACCTGCAGGGGCTTGGACAGGAAGTCGCTGCAGCCGGCGTTGACGGCGTTCACCCGGTCGGCCGGATAGGCGTTGGCGCTGAGTACGATGATCGGACCCGCATAGTCTTTCAGGCGCAGCCGGTGGGCGGTTTCGGCGCCGTCCAGGCCGGGCATGGACAAATCCAGCAGGATAAGGTCGGGCGGGTCATTTTGAACTTGAACCAGGCAGTCTTCGCCGCTGCCGGCCCCGGCCAGGCCAAAGCCTAACGGTTCCAGAATGGACGCGACCAGCTGACGATGCTCCGGTTGGTCATCGACCACCAGGATCTTGCGGTGTTTTCCCCGGTAGCCGACGATGTCCTCTTCCTGGATGTATTGCTGCTTGCCGCCCAGGTTGGGCAGCAACAGCCGCACGGTAAAGGTGGCGCCCTGGCCCTGGTCGCTGGCGACAGCCAGTTCGCCGCCCATGATTTCGCACAGGATTTTGCTGATGGTCAGTCCCAGGCCGCTGCCGCCGGTCAGGCTCTCGTTCGGCAGCTGGGTAAAGGGCTGGAAAATGTTCGTCAACTGATCCTGATGGATGCCGGGGCCGGTGTCGATGACCTGAAACGTGGTGACGCCGCAACTGTAGCCGATACGCAGTATGATTTCGCCCGTCGAGGTGAACTTGATCGCATTGCCGAGCAGGTTGATCAGGATTTGCCCGACCCGCTTCTCATCGCCGCGCACCCGTTGGGGCAGGGTGTTGACGATCTGGCAATGAAACGACAGGCCCTTGTCCTCGGCCTGCGGCTTGAAAATGCTGACCAGGTGCTCGATAAAATTCGGGAAATCGATAGGCTCGCGGCGCAGTTCGAACTTGCGCGCCTCGATGCGGGCAATATCGAGAATGTCTTCGATCAGCGACGATAAATGCTCGCTGTTGCGTTTCAGAATATCCACGGCCTGGCGCCTGTGCGCCGGTATCGCCGGATCTTTCTGCAGAATGTAGGCATAGCCGATAATGCTGTTTAACGGCGTGCGTATCTCGTGGCTCATGCTGCTCAGGAACCGGCTCTTCGCGCTGTTGGCGCGGTCCGCCATGTTGATGGCCTGCTGCAGCTTGGCATCGGTTTTCTTGTGCTCGGCGATTTCCATCAGCAGGCGCTGGGTTTGCCGGTCGGTTTCTTCATGCGCCACGCGCCGGCTTTCGTCGTTCAGGATCAGCCACCAGGTGCACAAGCCGATGAACACCAGCAAGGAGGCGTACACCTTGACAAAATTTTCCAGCAGCAGGTTGAAGGACGGCGGGTAGGGTTCGGCGGTCAGCAGGTCCTGGTAATAAATAATGCCGACGAAGACGCTGGTCAGCACCGTCAGAAACAAAAACAGCAGGCTGAAGCGTATCAGGCGCAGCCTGACGGTCAGATTCAGCCGGCCGGGCAGACAATATTCGGCCAGGTTGTGCAGATAATCGTCCAGGCGCATGCCCGGCTTGCAGGCGTCCATGCAGCGCGAGTCCAGCGTGCAGCAGAGCGAGCAGATGCCGCCCTTATAGACGGGGCAATAGGCCATGTCCTCGCGTTCGAAATGGTTTTCGCAAATGCTGCACCGGCCGAGCTGGTCCGGATGATGATGGCCGAGGTCGCGGGACAGGTAACGTTCGCGCCCGTAGACCCAGGCAATGCAGGGGACCAGCACAAAAGCCAGACCCAGGGCGATGAAGGCGGAAAAGGCCTGGGCATGGGCGCCGAACAGCCCCAGATAAGCCAGGATCGAAACGACCGAGGCGCACAGGGTCGCCAGTGTGCCGACCGGATTGAGGTCGGGCAGGTAGGCGCGTTTAAACTCGACCGCCTTGGGGCTCAGGCCCAAGGGCTTGTTGATCAGCAGTTCGGCGGCCACGGCGCTGATCCAGGCGATCGAGATATTGGAAAACAGCCCCAGCACTTTTTCCAGCGCGCCGAAGACGCCGAACTCCATCAGCAGCAGGGCGATGGAAACATTGAACAGCAGCCAGATCACCCGGCCGGGATGGCTGTGGGTCAGGCGCGAGAAAAAGTTCGACCAGGCCAGTGAGCCCGCATAGGCATTGGTGACATTGATCTTGACCTGGGATATCACCACAAACAGGGTCGTGGCCGCCAGGGCCAGCTCGGTATTGCCGAACAGTTCGCCGTAGGCCACCAGATACATTTGCGTCGGTTCATGGGCATGAACCGGATCTATGCCGTGACGCACGGCAAGATGCGCCAGCAGGGCGCCGCCCAACTGCCTGGCCATGCCGAACAGAATCCAGCCGGGCCCCGCGCTCAATGTGCCCAGCCACCAGCGCAGCCGGTTTTTTTCGGTCAGTTCCGGCATGAACCGTAAAAAATCCACCTGCTCGCCGATCTGCGCCACCATTGAAAAAGCGATGGTGGCGGCGCTGCCGAACAGCAGCCAGTCGAAGTCCCGGCCGCTGCCCGCGATCCCGAAATAGGCCTGCAGGGTCATCAGCGACTCCGGCTCGCGCACGAACACGGCGATATACGGCGCAATCAGCAGCACCAGCCACAGCGGCTGCGTCCACAATTGCAGGCGGCTGATGGTGGTGATGCCGAAAGTCACCAGCGGAATGACGATAACGGCGCTGATGATATGCGCCATGGCCAGCGGAATGTGGAAATACAGTTCCAGCGCCAGGGACATGATGGAGGCCTCGAGCGCGAACAGCGTGAAGGTAAACGAGGCATAAATCAATGAGGTGACCGTCGAGCCGATGTAGCCGAACCCGGCGCTGCGGGTCATCAGGTCGATGTCGATGTTGTAGCGGGCCGCGTAATAGCTGATCGGGAAACTGGTGATAAAAATGATCAGGCCGACGGCCAGAATGGCCCAGAAGGCATTGGTAAAACCGTAGTTGATGGACAGAAAGCCGCCTATCGCTTCCAGGACCAGGAAGGAGGTGGAGCCGAACGCGGTATTCGCCACCTGAAATTCGGACCATTTGCGAAACGTGCGCGGCGCAAACCGGAGCGCATAGTCCTCCAGCATTTCGTTGGCGACCCAGGCGTTATAGTCATGGCGAATTTTTGAGATGTTGTGTCGGATACCGGCTTCCTTGGTGGGTTTGGTAAAAAATTTACCCCACGGCATTGGTTAAATTACCTCCTCGACATAGCAATAAGCGCACCAGACAGCATTGGGCACGGCCAATGCGCGAAAAAAAGCGGCATCCATAAAGAACCTTGAGCCACATTGGTGCGCTAGCTCTGGCTCTGCACCAAAATGGGCTGCGTTGAAATGCTTTTGGTCAGTTCCGATAATGTTTTTTATTCAGGAACTTCGTATATCAGCAGGGCGACTTCGCCCCGCGTGCCCGCACAAGTCGATCACCGTCTTTCATGCCCAAAACGTAAAATCACCGGCGCCCCCTGGTTGTGAATGATGATTTGTTTACGGCCTTCGCTGGTGGAGGTGATCGCCTTGCCGGACGCCTTCGCGTCCGCTTCTTCTACCGCTTCCTCAACCGGCCCGGTCACGGTTTCGATGCGCACTTCCGGCATCCAGCCGGGCTTGATGCCGGAAGCCGGCTGGTCCGGCGTTTTATCGGGCCAGTCCAGTTCATTCAGCAGGTTGAAACAGACGGTGCTGATGTGATCGACCAGTTTGTCGGTGCCGACGGCTTGTCCCGCGCGTTTGCCGAAAGCGCTTCCGACCGCGAAGTCCATGTGCAGATAACGGGTTTGTTCGGGGCGGGCGATAAACGTCAGTTCGCAGCTGATGGGCAGCACGTCGGTTTTTTGAAAGCCGGGCGCCCGGGGATCGGAATCACCGGCGGAAAATGAAAAACCGGTCGGCGTTTCGCCGTATTCGATCGCGCCGATTTCGGCGGTCAGGGTGTGGCTGGCCGCCTGGCTGTCATCGGCGCTGACGGGATAGCTCCAGCCGGCCAGGTTGTCGGCGATCCGGGCCGCGATGCCGGGTCGGGACAGGGCTGTCGCCAACGTCGGTTGCCGGATCGCGCCGATCTTGAAGTTAATGTGTTCGACCCGCGCGGTATCGAGCCGCGCCTGCCGTTCTTCCGGCCCCGCGGCACAGGCGGTCAATGCGCAGGCGATTGCCGCGGATTTGAAAAACAGGCGGCTGGCGGCGGGTAGTGGCTTGATCATAGGCGTCCGTAGGTCAGGTGCAAAGGTATCGAAACTCTAATCGAGCGGCCGGTGCGCGGCTATACGTCATCTGACTGATGAGTCAGATGACGCATTGTCGAAATATCCCCCAGACAAAATAATTCTCGCCAGCCGGTTTTTTCGGCCGCGTTCGGGCCTTCCGGATGCAACATCAAATCATGTTTTTTAAAGTTTGGGGGGAACCTGACATGAGCGATTCTGTAGCAACAACGTCCGAAACACGAAAAAATCGGCTTCTTTCCGCCATCAGCCTGCTGGCGCTGGCGGCCGGCCATGCGTCGACCACGCAGGCGGGCGCGACATTCAAAATCGACGACACCAAATGGGTCAGCATCGGTGCCGGTTTGCGCACCAGTTTTCAATCCGTGGAAGGCGCGTCCGGCGCCAATGGCAACAAATGGAGCAACGACTTTAACCTGGACAATATCCGTTTGTACATCAACGGGCAAATTCATGAATATTTGAAGGTGGAGTTCAACACTGATTGCCAGACCTGCAGCAATGGCGGGGAAGTGCGGGTGCTGGATGCGATCGGCAAGTTCGAGTACAACCCCTACGTTAACCTTTGGGTGGGCCGCATGCTGGTGCCGGCCGAACGCCGGGAAATGAACGGCCCGTTTTACAGCGGCATCTACAATATTTTCAGCGCCGGCACGCCGTTCGAGCCGGCCGACTTCAACCTGACCATTAAATCGGACGGCACGTCCGCCGGCTCTTTCGGTCGCGATGACGGCGCCACGTTCTGGGGGGCGGCGTTTGACGGCCGTTTGCAGTATGCCTTCGGCTTTTTTCGCGGCCTGAGAGGCGGCGCCAATGTCGACGACAATATCCTGTACGCCCAGCGCATCGCCTACAACTTCTGGGATGTCGAGAAAAATCCCGGCTATTACACTTCCGGCACGTACTACGGCAAGGGCGGCGATATTCTGACCGTCGCGGTCACCAACCAGTACCAGGAAGACGGCGCCGGCACGTTCGACGATGCCGGCAATTTTCGCGGCACCTCGGTCGACGTGCTGATGGAAAAAGTGCTGGGCAACGGCGGCGTCGTGACCTTGAACGGCGAGTACAAAAACTACGGCATTACCGACGGCTACAGCCAGGCCTCGCGCGATGCCGGCGGCGGCTTCGCCATGTTCGAGGGCAACGCCTACGACATCAGCGGCATGTACCTGTTTCCGCAGCAAATCGGCATCGGCCAGTTTCAGCCCTATGTGCGCTATGTGAATGTCCTGCCGGACGGCAGTTCCGACCGCGATGTCGTCGAAGGCGGCGTGAACTACGTCATCGACGGCCATAACGCCCGCGTGTCCTTGAGCTGGCAGTACGGCGACCTGCTGACCAAGGGGCTCGATTACTCATCAACCGCCTTGGGCGATGATGTCAACGCCATCAAGCTTGGCTTCCAGTGGCAAATTTAAACCTCACTTCAACACTTCAGGATGACTATTATGAATAGACTATCTTCAAAACTGCGCAGCCTCGGCATTGCCGGCACCCTCGCGTTACTGACCTCGGCGGCCGGCGCGGCCAAGGCCGAGGACACCATCAAGGTCGGCGTGCTGCATTCGCTGTCCGGCACCATGGCGATCAGCGAAACCACGCTGAAGGACACGATGCTGATGCTGATCGATGAACAGAACAAGAAAGGCGGCCTGCTCGGCAAAAAGCTCGAAGCCGTGGTCGTCGATCCGGCCTCCAACTGGCCGCTGTTCGCCGAAAAGGCCCGTGAACTGCTGACCAAGGACAAGGTGGCGTCGATCTTCGGCTGCTGGACGTCGGTGTCGCGAAAATCCGTCCTGCCGGTGGTGGAAGAGCTTAACGGCCTGCTGTTCTACCCGGTGCAGTACGAAGGCGAGGAGTCGTCCAAGAACGTCTTTTACACCGGCGCCGCGCCGAATCAGCAGGCCATTCCGGCAATCGATTATCTGATGAACGATTTAAAGGCGGAGCGCTGGGTACTGGCCGGCACCGACTACGTTTACCCGCGCACGACCAACAAGATTCTTGAAGCGTATCTGGTCGCCAAGGGCGTGGACAAGAAGGATATCATGATCAACTACACGCCGTTCGGGCATTCCGACTGGCAGAGCATCGTCGCGGACATCAAGAAATTCGGCTCGGCCGGCAAGAAGACGGCCGTGGTGTCGACCATCAACGGCGACGCCAACATCCCGTTCTACAAGGAACTGGGCAACCAGGGCATTTCCGCGGAACAGATTCCGGTGGTGGCGTTTTCGGTGGGCGAAGAGGAACTGTCGGGCATGGATACCAAGCCGCTGGTGGGCCATCTGGCCGCCTGGAACTATTTCATGAGCATCGACACCACTAAAAACGCCGATTTCATCTCCAAATGGCATGACTTTATCAAGAATCCGAAACGCGTGACCAATGATCCCATGGAAGCGCACTACATCGGTTTCAACATGTGGGTCAAGGCCGTGGAAAAAGCCGGCACCACCGATCCGGATGCCGTACAGAAAGCGATCATCGGCATGGAGTTTCCGAACCTGACCGGCGGCATCGCCAAAATGCTGCCCAACCATCACATCAGCAAACCGGTATTGATCGGCGAAATCCAGGACGACGGCCAGCTGTTGACGGTCTGGCAGACCAACACACTGGTCGAAGGCGATGCCTGGTCCGATTTCCTGCCGGAAAGCCAACCCATCATTGCCGACTGGACGGCGCCGATCAGCTGCGGCAATTACAACACCGAAACCAAACAATGCTCCGGGCAGAATTTTTGATTTGAAGGCATTGGCCGGGTTAGTGAATCCGATGTTTTAGGGGCGGCCATGCCGGGTTTCATTGTAGGGGCGGACCTGCGTGTCCGCCCTGTTTCGGGTGCACAACGGGTTATCGGAGAACCACAGGCCAAAGGCGAACCGTTGATTATGATTATTGGAGAGGACATGAAAGCGAATTCTTTCAGGTGGTGCAGCGGGGCGGTCATGGCCGTCATCCTGATGCTGCCAACGTTGGGCCTGGGTCAGGAGAACGCTTCCGAGGCGGCTTTCTCGGCCGCGTTGACTACGCTTAAGGGCGCGTCCATGGCCGAACGCGGCCAGGCTATCGAACAACTGGCCGCGGTGCGCCAGCCGCGCGTCGTTGTCGTGCTGCAGGCGCTGCTGGAGGGTCGGCTGTTTAACCTGAAGGCCGATGACCGGCTCGTGATCGGCGAGACGGTTGAGGAAGGCTACCGGCTTATCGATGCCCAAAGCGCCGAAAGCCTGGGCACGGCGGCGCGCTCCGCGACGCAAAAGATTGCCGTCACCAACAATCTGCGCGCCTCGCTGCGGAAACTCATCGGTCGGTTACAGCTGAATGATGAGGATGCCAACATCAGGCTGGCCGCGGTCAAGGCTATCGGTAAGGCCGTGGATGCCGACAGCCTGGCGCTGCTGCGCGACCATCTGGTACTGGAACAGGACGCGGGCGTCCAAAAAGCCATCAAGCTGATCCTGGGGCTGGAGCAATTGAACAGCACCGACAAAGCCCAGCGTCTGGCCGCGATCGCCTTGTTAAAAGATCAGGCCAGCCGCGATGTCGTCAACCGCTTGAACGGGCTGGTCGAGAAAGACACCGAAGGCCGTTTCCGGGAGCCGGACGGCGAGGTGCGCCATCAAGCCGAGGCGGCACTGGCGAGCATCAATGCCAGGCTGCAGCTGTACGCCGCGGCCGAAACCCTGTTTTTCGGCCTGAGCCTGGGCGCGGTGCTGGTGCTGGCGGCGATCGGCCTGGCCATTACCTTCGGCGTCATGGGCGTGATCAACATGGCGCACGGCGAATTGATGATGCTCGGCGCTTACACCACGTACGTCACGCAACAGCTCCTGCCGGACAGTCTGGGCTGGTCGCTGGCGATCGCGATACCGGCCGCGTTCGTTATTTCCGGCCTGACCGGGATCGCCATCGAACGCGGCATCATCCGCTTTCTGTACGGCCGCCCGCTGGAAACGCTGCTGGCAACCTTCGGCGTCAGCCTGTTTCTGCAACAGACGGTACGGTCGATTTTTTCTCCATTAAACCGCAGCGTCGCCACGCCGGACTGGATGAGCGGCGCCTGGCGGATCAATGATTTCCTGTCGCTGACCTGGAACCGCTTTTACATTCTGGTGTTCTGTCTGCTGGTGTTCGCGTTGCTGCTGCAAATCCTCAGGCGCACGCGTTTAGGGCTGGAAGTGCGGGCCGTGGCCCAGAACCGCAATATGGCCAAAGCCATGGGCATACCGACCGGTCGGGTCGATGCCTTGACTTTCGGACTGGGCTCGGGCATTGCCGGGGTGGCCGGCGTGGCCTTGAGCCAGATCACCAATGTCGGCCCGAATCTGGGGCAGGCCTATATCGTCGATTCGTTCATGGTCGTGGTGTTCGGCGGCGTCGGCAATTTGTGGGGCACATTGGTGGCGGGGTTTTCCCTGGGGATCGCCAACAAATTGCTCGAACCCTACGCCGGCGCCGTATTGGCGAAAATACTGGTGCTGGTGTTCATCATTTTATTCATTCAAAAGCGCCCGCGCGGCTTGTTTCCGCAACGGGGCCGGGCAGTGGAGGGCTAGGCGATGCTGTTAAAAGGATTAAAAAACGACAAGGCCATGGCCTCGGTGCTGGTTGCCCTGGCCGCGATCAGTCTGATCGTGCCGGTCTGCAATCTGATTTTCGCACCGGGTTCGGCGCTGTATTTTTCCGCCTATACGGTTTCGCTGATAGGCAAGTACCTGACCTTTGCCCTGCTGGGCATGTCGCTGGACCTGGTCTGGGGCTATTGCGGCATTCTGGCGCTGGGGCAGGGCGCGTTTTTTGCGCTGGGCGGCTACGTCATGGGCATGTATCTGATGCGCCAGATCGGCAGTCGCGGCGTGTACGGCGATCCCGTGCTGCCCGATTTCATGGTGTTCCTGGACTGGAAGGAACTGCCCTGGTACTGGCACGGATTCGATCAGTTCTGGCTGGCGGCGTTAATGATTGTGCTGGTGCCGGGCTTGCTGGCTTTCGTGTTCGGCTGGCTGGCGTTCCGCTCGCGGGTGACCGGCGTGTATCTGTCGATCATCACGCAGGCTTTGACCTATGCGCTGATGCTGGCTTTTTTCCGCAATGAAATGGGCTTCGGCGGCAACAACGGTCTGACCGATTTCAAGGACATCCTGGGCTTCAATATCCAGTCCGACGCCGTGCGCGCCTGCCTGCTGATGGCTTCAGGCATCACGCTGATTCTGGCCTTGCTGATCAGCCGCCGGGTGATCAACAGCAAATTGGGCCGGGTGGTGACAGCGGTCCGCGATCAGGAAATGCGCGTGCGTTTTCTGGGTTACCGCGTCGAAAGCTTCAAATTATGGGTTTTCGTGTTTGCGGCCATGTTGGCCGGCATGGCCGGCGCCCTGTATGTGCCGCAGGTCGGCATCATCAATCCCAGCGAGTTTTCGCCCCTGAATTCGCTGGAAGTCGTCATCTGGGTCGCGGTCGGCGGGCGCGGCACGCTGTACGGGGCCATCGTCGGCGCGGTGCTGGTCAATTATGCCAAGACGCTGCTGACCGGATGGGCGCCGGAAATCTGGCTGTTTTTTTTGGGGGCGGCCTTTATTCTCGTTACCGTGCTACTGCCTGACGGCTTGCTCGGGTTCTGGCGGCGGCGTCCGAAGGAGCAAAAACCATGAGCGTACCCGCCTTGAAAGCAGGCCAGGTCGATACCCGGCACGGCACAATACTTTATCTGGAAGATGTCAGCGTCAGTTTCGACGGCTTCAAAGCCCTCAATAACCTGTCGCTGTATATCGGCGCGGGAGAACTGCGCTGCCTGATCGGCCCGAACGGCGCCGGCAAGACCACGCTGATGGATGTGATTACCGGCAAGACCCGTCCCGACAGCGGTACGGTGTTTTTCGGGCAGACCATCGATCTGCTGCAAATGGATGAGCCGGCCATTGCCCAGGCAGGCATCTGCCGCAAATTTCAAAAGCCCAGCGTCTTCGAAACGCTGAGCGTGTTCGAAAACCTGGAACTGGCCCTGGCGACCGATAAGGGCGTCTGGGCGACCCTGTTCGCCAGGCTCAATGGAACGCAGCGGGAGCGCATCGAGCAAGTGCTGGAAACGATAGGGCTGACCGGACACCGTTCGCAGCCGGCCGGCATTCTGTCGCACGGGCAGAAGCAATGGCTGGAGATCGGCATGCTGCTGATGCAGGAGCCTCAGGTCATGCTGGTCGACGAACCGGTCGCGGGCATGACTCATCAGGAAGTCGAACGCACGGCGGAGCTGCTGCTGTCGCTGCAGGGCGAGCGTTCCATCATCGTGGTCGAGCATGATATGGAATTCGTGCGCTCGATCGCCCAGCGCGTGACCGTGCTGCATGAAGGGACGGTGCTGACCGAAGGCAGTATGGACGAAGTACAGAACGACCCGCGCGTCATACAGGTTTATTTGGGGGACTGATGCTGAAAATTACCGGACTGAATCAATATTACGGCGGCAGCCATACCTTGTGGGATGTCGATCTAGCCGTGCCGGCCGGCTCCTGCCTGTGCCTGATGGGACGCAACGGCGTCGGCAAAACCACCTTGCTCAAGTGCATCATGGGGCTGATCGCGGTACGCGAGGGCGCTATCGATTATCAGGGTACGGCGTTAACCCTGGCCAAACCGGAAAAGCGCGCCGGGCTGGGCATCGGTTTCGTGCCGCAGGGGCGGGAAATCTTTCCGCTGTTGACCGTGGAGGAAAACCTGAAGACCGGTTTGCGCGCGGTGCGCGGGCAGGGCATCAAAAAAATCCCGGACTCTGTCTTTGAGATTTTTCCGGTACTGAAGCAAATGCTCAAGCGGCGCGGCGGCGATCTGTCCGGCGGCCAGCAGCAACAGCTGGCCATCGGCAGGGCCCTGGTGCTGAATCCCAAATTGCTGATCCTGGACGAACCGACCGAAGGCATACAGCCGAACATCGTCAGCGAAATCGGCGATGTGATCATCCGCCTGAACCGGGCCAGAAACATACCGACGCCGCTGCTGAAAGAGGGCGAAAGGGATGACGTGCGCGAAGGCATCATCAAAATCAAAAACGAACTGGGCGTGACCGTCCTGCTGGTGGAGCAAAAACTGCCTTTTGCGCGCAAAGTGGCGGATCGGTTCTATATAATGGACCGCGGCCGAGGCGTCGCCGCCGGCGCCATGGACCAGCTGAGCGAAGATATGGTGAAACGCTATTTGACGGTTTGACGGGTAATGTATAAAACATCATGTAGGGTACGCAGTGCGTACCTTTTGGGATGTTGATAAATCCTGACATTTTAAAAGGTACGCGATGCGTACCCTACAGGAACCGAGCGGGACGGGGCATGTTGCCCCGTCCGAAATGTTTCAGGTTGGTAGGGTAGCCACTTGACCCAGGCATCATGAAAACGTTAGGGGCGGGGTTACAAACCCCGCCCCGCTTGAGTACCCTACGGGAATTTAAAATAACACTGGGGAATCTTTATGAAAGCGAACAAATTGCTAATTTTTATCGGTTTGATGTTGTCCTTGCCGGCGCAGGCGCATACCGGCGCCGGAGCGGTGCATGGCTTTATCGACGGCTTGCTGCATCCGTTGCTGGGTATCGATCATTTGCTGGTCATGCTGGCTATCGGGCTATGGGCGGCGATGCGCGGCGGCAGGGCATTGTGGCTGCTGCCAATGAGTTTTTTGTTAACGATGGCCGCGGGCGCGGGCGTCTCTCTGCTCGGTATCGCCATCACCTCGGCGGAAAGCTGGGTGGCGTTTTCGGTGCTGGCTTGCGGATGGCTGGTCTGGAGTAACTGCCGCATGTCCTCCGGTCTGGCGGTCGTCCTGGCTGCCGTGTTCGCGTTCGGTCACGGTTATGTCCATGCCGCCGAGCTGCAAGCGGGAGCCGATGCCGGCTCGTACGCGGCGGGGTTTTTGCTGACCACGGCCTTGCTGAATGGCTTGGGCATCGCGGCAGGCTTATCGGGAACGGCCAGACTGAAAACCATCGGCACCGGCTTTGGCCTGCTGTGCGCCATCGTCGGCACGACCTTGCTGGCCGGAGCCTGATCGGGTGCTGGCAGATCTGAAGGAAGCAGGCTGCGCCAGCGTAGCGGGCAACTCTGCTCAAGGCTGGGAAGCGAAACTGGCGCTGGGGTTCGCGCAGCGATACGGCAAAACGGTCCTGGCGCACCGCCGTCATTACGGCCCGCTGACGGTACAGCGGCCGTTTTATCCGGAAGGCGGAGTGTGCCATGTCTACATGCTGCATCCGCCGGGCGGCATCGTGGCGGGCGATCACTTGAGTCTTGAGATCGATGCCGAGGCAGGCAGCCACGCCCTGATCACCACGCCGGCGGCGGGCAAGTTTTACCGCAGCGCGGGCGGGCTGGCCAGGCAGGATGTCTCGATAACCGTGGCGGAGGGCGCGGCGCTGGAATGGCTGCCGCAGGAAACCATCGTTTATGAAGGCGCCCGCCTGCGCTCGACGGTCAGGGTTGAACTGGCTTCAAAAGCGCGTTTTATCGGTTGGGAAATCCTGTCCCTGGGCCGGCCCGCCTGCGGTGAGCGTTTCGACGAGGGGCTGGCGGATCTGGACTGGCAGGTTTATTGCCAAGACCGGCCTCTGCTGCTGGAACGTTTGAAGCTGGATGCCAGGGCTTTTGCGGCGCGCTGGGGCCTGCAGGGCTGTTCGACGTGCGGAACGCTGTTCGCTTACCCTGCCGGCGCTGAAACGCTGGCCGCCGTGCAGCAGTTGATCGGCGACGCCAAAGGCCGGGGCGTGACGCGCATGGACGATCTGCTGGTCTGTCGGGCGCTTGATTGCCGAAGCGACCGGCTACGCGGTTTCTTCGAACGGGTTTGGGCGATTGTACGGCCGGACTGCGTGCGGCGCGAAGCCTGCGCGCCGCGGATTTGGGCGACTTGACTCACTACCATTACCAGAAAGTCGTTAATTAAAGCCCGTGGGAGCGACGCCCACGTCGCGACAAGCGTTTAACAATGCTCGCTCTAGTCGCGACGTAGGCGTCGCTCCCACAACCGGCTTTCATTTTTCGGCTTGGTAAAATTAACTTTATGATCGTTAAGTTTATCCATTCATGGTTCGACAAGGCTCTCCCGAGCATAGCCAAAGTGATCACCACAAAAGGCTTAACTTAACGAGTGGCAACTTGGGAAAATAAAACAATGCAATTAACACCACGCGAAAAAGACAAACTGCTGATATTTACCGCCGCTCTGCTGGCCGAACGGCGCAAGGCCCGCGGTCTCAAGTTGAACTACCCCGAAGCCGTGGCTTTTATCAGCGCCGCGATCATGGAGGGCGCGCGCGATGGCCGCACGGTCGCCGAATTGATGGAGTTTGGCCGCACGCTGCTCAACCGCGACGAGGTCATGGAAGGCGTTGCCGATATGCTGCCCGATGTGCAGGTGGAGGCGACTTTTCTCGACGGCACCAAGCTGGTGACCGTGCACAACCCCATCGAGTAGGAGTGGCGCCATGATTCCGGGAGAGATTATTGCCGCCGCCGGCGAGCTGGAACTGAATGCGGGCCGCGAGACGATCCGCGTGGTGGTCGCCAACAGCGGCGACCGGCCGATTCAGGTCGGCTCGCATTATCATTTTTTCGAGACCAATTCCGCCTTGCACTTTGACCGCGCCGCGACGCGCGGCTTCCGGCTGGATATTCCGGCCGGCACGGCGATGCGCTTTGAACCCGGCCAGCAGCGTGAAGTGCAGCTGGTGGCCTTTGCCGGCTTGCGCCGGGTTTATGGTTTTCGCCAAGCCGTGATGGGAGAGTTAGATGAGTAGAATCAGCAGACAGGCTTATGCCGATATGTTCGGGCCGACTACCGGCGACCGCGTGCGCCTGGGCGACAGCGGCCTGTTTCTGGAAGTGGAGGAAGACCGCACGGTTTACGGCGATGAAGTCAAGTTCGGCGGCGGCAAGGTCATCCGCGACGGCATGGGGCAAAGCCAGGTTGATGGCACTCAGGCTATGGACCTGGTCATCACCAATGCCTTGATCGTCGATTACTGGGGCATCATCAAGGCCGATGTCGGCATCAAGAACGGCCGCATCGCTGGCGTCGGCAAGGCCGGCAATCCCGATACGCAACAGGGCGTCAATATCGTCATCGGCCCCGGCACCGAAATCGTCGCCGGGGAAGGCCAGATTCTGACGGCTGGGGGCATCGACGCGCATATCCATTTCATCTGTCCGCAGCAAATCGACGAAGCCCTGATGTCGGGCATCACTACCATGATCGGCGGCGGCACCGGCCCCGCCACGGGCACGAACGCGACGACCTGCACGCCCGGCGCCTGGAATATTCATAATATGCTGCAATCGCTGGATGCGTTTCCGATGAACTTCGGCCTGCTCGGCAAGGGCAACGCCAGTCTGCCGGCGGCGTTGGAAGAACAGGTGCGCGCCGGGGCCATGGGCCTGAAGCTGCACGAAGACTGGGGCACGACGCCGGCGGCTATCGATTGCTGCCTGTCCGTGGCCGAGCGCTTTGACGTGCAGGTCGCGATTCACACCGACACCCTGAACGAATCCGGGTTTGTCGAAGACACCTTCGCCGCCTTCAAAGGCCGCACCATCCATACCTATCACACCGAAGGCGCCGGCGGCGGCCATGCCCCTGATATCATCAAGGCCTGCGGCGAGGCCAACGTGCTGCCGTCGTCGACGAATCCGACCCGGCCCTATACGGTCAACACCGTGGACGAGCATCTGGACATGCTGATGGTGTGCCACCATCTGGACCCGGGCATCGCCGAGGACGTGGCTTTCGCCGAATCGCGCATTCGCCGCGAGACTATCGCCGCCGAGGATATTCTGCATGACCTGGGCGCCTTTTCGATGATCGCGTCCGATTCGCAGGCCATGGGCCGGGTCGGCGAGGTCATTATCCGCACCTGGCAGACCGCGCATAAAATGAAGGCGCAGCGCGGCAGCCTGGCGGAGGATTCGTCCCGCAACGATAATTTCCGCATCAAGCGCTATATCGCCAAATACACCATCAATCCGGCCATCAGCCACGGCATCGCGCACGAAGTCGGGTCCGTCGAAGTCGGCAAGCTGGCCGATCTGGTGCTGTGGCAGCCGGCCTTTTTCGCGGCCAAGCCCAGCCTGATCATTAAAGGCGGATTCATTGCCGCGGCGCCCATGGGCGATCCCAATGCCTCGATTCCGACGCCGCAGCCGGTGCATTACCGGCCCATGTTCGGCGCCTTCGGCAGGGCCGCCGCGGCCAACTCGATGCTGTTTTTGCCGAAGGTCGCGGCCGAGGCCGACATGGCCGCGCTGCTGAAGCTGAACAAGCGGATCGGCGTGGTGGCGAATACGCGCACGATCGGCAAGAAAGATTTGATCCACAATCATTACCAACCGCATATCGAAGTCGATCCGCAAACCTATTCGGTGCGCGCCGACGGCCTGCTGCTGACTTGCGAGCCGGCCGATGTGCTGCCTTTTGCCCAACGTTATTTTTTGTTTTGAAAATGCTGAAACTTACTGAACTGGCTCCGCCGGAGACGACTCCGGACGATGTGGTGACGCTGCCGTACGAAGCCCGGCAGAAAAGCCGGCTGTTGGTCAACACCGACAGCGGCACTGAAATCGGACTGTTTTTGCCGCGCGGCCAGGTGTTGCGCAAGGGGCTGATTTTAACCGGCCCCGATCATTACCGCGTACGCGTCGATGCGGCGCCGGAGCCGCTGTCGGTGGTACGCACGGACGATGCCTTGCAATTCGCGCGCGCCTGCTATCACCTCGGCAACCGGCATGTAGCCTTGCAGATCCGGCTCGGTGAGCTGCGTTTTCCGGCGGATCATGTCCTGGACCACATGCTGGAAGGTCTGGGGCTGACGGTTACGCATGAGGAACTGCCGTTCGAACCGGAACAGGGCGCGTATCACGGCGATGGTCACTGATCTGGCCTTGCTGCGTTTGCTGCAGCTGGTCAGCCCCGGCCTGCCGGTCGGCATGTACAGTTATTCCCAGGGCCTGGAGCGTGCGGTCGACGATGGCTGGATAACCGATGCCGATGAAGCCGGCGCATGGCTGGACGGCCTGATGCATGGCGGCATGGTGTGCATCGACCTGCCTGTGCTGGCGAGGTTTTATCATGCCTGGCGAGACGGGGCCATGGAACAGCTGGAGCACTGGAGCCGGGTTCTGATCGCCTGCCGCGAAACGGCCGAGTTGCGGGCCGAGGACCGGCAAACCGGCCAGGCCCTGGCGCGCCTGCTGGACGGTTTGGCGATAACTGAAATGCAGCCCTGGATACGCAAGCCGGAAGCGACGCTGGCCGCGGTGTTCGCGTTTGCCGCCGTCAACTGGGGCATTCCCTTGCGCGCGACCGCCATCGGCTATCTGTGGAGCTGGCTGGAAAACCAGGTGCTGTGCGCGGTAAAGCTGGTGCCGTTGGGGCAGGTGGCCGGGCAGCGGCTATTGGCCGATCTGGCCGGAAACATACCGGCCCTGGTCGATGAGGCGTTAACCCTTGCCGATAATGAGATCGGCGGCAGCGCTTTCGGTCTGGCCCTGGCCAGCAGCCGCCATGAAATGCAGTATTCCCGATTATTTCGTTCTTGAGAGGATGTATGAGTGACAAACAGGTATTGAGAGTCGGTGTCGGCGGGCCGGTCGGCTCCGGCAAAACGGCGCTGGTGGATGCGCTGTGCAAGCGAATGCGCGATCGCTTCGAAATCGGCGTGGTGACCAACGATATTTATACCCGCGAGGACCAGGAATTCCTGATTCGCAGCCAGGCGCTGCCGGAAGCGCGCATTTTGGGCGTGGAGACCGGCGGCTGCCCGCACACGGCCATTCGCGAGGACGCCTCGATGAATCTGGCGGCGGTCGATGAGCTGATCGAGCGTTTTGATAATCTCGACTTCATCATGGTGGAGAGCGGCGGCGACAATCTCAGCGCCACGTTCAGTCCGGAACTGGCCGATCTGACGATCTACGTGATCGACGTATCGGCCGGCGACAAGATACCGCGCAAGGGCGGACCCGGCATCACCCGCTCGGATTTGCTGGTCATCAACAAGATCGATCTGGCGCCTTACGTGGGCGCATCGCTGGACGTCATGGACCGGGATGCGCGCAAGATGCGCGGCTCACGGCCGTTTGCCTTTACCAACCTGAAAACCGGGGACGGTCTTAAAGCGGTCGAGGATTTCATTATCCAGGCCGGCATGCTGGATTGACGGCAGCACCGCCGGGACAAACGGCCCGCGCCCCCGGCGGATCAGTCAATGCCGCGGCCCCACTGCCCGGCATAAAAGCGTTCATTCAGCGCGGCCCGGGTACGTGCGGCCCGTTCGGCGTCCTTGAAACCGTCATCGAGCACGTCAATACCGGCCTGGTAACCGACAGCCAGCATCGCCATCGGCCGGCAATCGTCCGGCAGGTTAAAAGCCTCGCGGGCCTTATCGGCATCAAAGCCGGCCATTTGATGCACGCTCAGCCCCAATGCGGTCGCCTGCAAACTCAGGCTGAGGCTGGCGGCACCGGTATCGTACATCGCGCTGCGGTTAGGCTGGCCGTTATGATTGAAATTGTCCATGGCTATGGACAGGATCAGTACCGGGGCGTTTTTGGCCCATTGCCGGTTGCGTTCCGACAGCGTTGCCAATGCGCGCTGCCAGGCGGCTTCATCACCGGCTTTGTCGCACACGATAAAACGCCAGGGCTGATCGTTAAAGGAAGAGGGCGCCCAGCGCGCGGCTTCCAGCAGCGCCAGCAAATCGTCACGGCCTACCGGCCGGTCAGGATCGAAGGCTCTGGGGCTCCAGCGCGACTGGATAAGGTCGTGGATTTTTACCCGGGTTATCGCAGGTTTTTGCGGCATGTTCGTCTCCTTATCTCGGGTTGGATTAAAACGGATTCACAGCGTCAGCAAGCCATCCCGGTAATCACGAAACGCCTGTTCGATTTCCTCGGTGCTGTTCATGACAAACGGACCGGCCTGCACCACCGGTTCGTTCAACGGCAGCGCGGCCATCACCAAAAACCGTGCCGGCTGATCCTGTGTTGCCAGCCGCAGGTTGTCGCCGTCAATTAAATGCCCCAGTTGCCCGGCCTTTAAAATCCTGGCCGAGGCGCCGATAGCCAGCTCGCCCTGGTAAACATGGATCAAGGCGGTATGCCGCATGCTTACCGGTATGTCCAGTTGTTGCCCAGGAGCCAGCCGGACGTCGAAAAGCAGCGGCCGTGTGGTCACGCCGGTTACCGCGCCGGACATCGTTTGCGTTTCGGTCACATAGTCGCCGGCGATGATCTTGATGTAACCGCCATCTGCCAATGCAATCCGGGGGATGTCCGCAGCCTCAAAATCCTGGTAATGCGGCGGCTTCATTTTTTCCCTGGCGGGCAGGTTAATCCATAATTGAAAGCCGTGCAACGAGCCGTTTTCCTGCTCCGGCATCTCTGAATGAATAATGCCATGCGCGGCCGTCATCCATTGCACGCCGCCCGCGCGCAGATGCCCTTCATTGCCCAGATGGTCGCGGTGCAGCATGGCGCCCTCGAGCATATAAGTCACGGTCTCAAAGCCGCGGTGCGGATGATCCGGGAAGCCGCCGATGTAATCCGCCGCCTGATCCGATCCAAACTCATCCAGCAGGATAAAAGGGTCGAAGGCGTTGTTTTGCTGTGGGCTGATGATCCGTTTCAGTTTGACGCCGTGGCCATCCGAGGTACTTTGCCCGGTAATAACGGCCGCGAGTTGCCGCGCCTGCTTATTCATAATTCGTCTCCCGTGTGTCGATCAAATAGCGGTCCAGCGAATACCGGCCGCCGCCGATAACCGTCAATGCCAGGGTTGCCGACAATAATGCCAGCGCGTATTCAATGCCGTGGCTAGACAGAAAAAAGCCGTTGCCCCAATGCACCCAGAACAAGGCGACCAGCATGGTAACGGCGCTAATCATCGCCGCGGGACGCGTCAGTAAACCCAGAACCAACGCAATACCGCCAAAAAATTCGGCACTGCCCGCCAATAACGCCATGACAAACCCCGGATTTAACCCCACCGATGCCATCCATTGTCCTGTGCCTTCCAGTCCATTGCCGCCAAACCACGCAAATAACTTCTGGCTGCCATGCGCGGCCAGGATTAAACCGATGGGAACTCGCAGTATGATGGCTTCCAGGCCCGCATCGGAAATCAGCGTTCTTTTGAGTAAATTGTTCATCATCGCTCCTTAGAATGTTTAAGTTGAAAACTCTGGATTGATTATAAAGTTGGCTGAAATAATAAAAAGCGATAGATTCTGCTCAATAAGTTCAAAATATTTGAACAATAGACACGGGCGGACATGAAATATCCTATTACTCTCGACGCGCTGGAAGTACTCGATGCCATTGACCGGAAAGGCAGCTTTGCCGCCGCGGCCAATGAATTATTCCGGGTTCCTTCGGCCATCTCTTATACCGTGCAGAAATTGGAGCAGGACCTGAATGTGGTCTTGTTTCGCAAGGAAGGCAGAAAAGCCGTGCTGACACAGGCCGGAAAAGTATTGCTTGAACAAGGCCGGGACATTCTGGAGGCAACGGAGCGTTTGGCGATAGCCACGAAAAAAGCCCATGGCGGCTGGGAACCAGTTTTCAATATCGCGATAGATTCAATTTTGAGTTTTGATTTCATCTATCCGTTGATAGCCAGGTTTTACGAGGTGATGCCGGATATCGAAATCAATATTTATGAGGAGGTATTAGGCGGCGCGCAGGAAGCGATCACCAGTAATCGCGCTGATCTGGTAATAGGAACGGGCGCTGAGCCGATGCCGGGCCAGGCGGTTAAATATCAACAGATTCAGCGCATCGAATGGATTTTCGCTGTTGCGCCGGGGCATGAGCTGACCAAAGCATCTCTGCCGCTGTCCCGGCAACAGATTGAGCAGCACCGTTTTATCGTGGTCAGGGATTCATCCAGGAATCAGGCGCCGCGAAGCCAGCGCGTGTTTAGCAAGAGACCGGTACTGAGCGTGCCGTCGGTAACGGAGAAAATACAGGCCCAATGTCTGGGGCTAGGCGTTGGTTTTATACCGGCGCACCGAATTCGGGACTTGCTTGAACAGGGTCGGCTTATTGCTCTGCCGGTAGAAAACACGGCACCGGTAGAAATTATCGGCATGGCCTGGAAAACAACAAATAATGGCAAGGTCCTGCGCTGGTTTATCGAGCAGTTGTCCCGGCATGATTTCGTTTAGGAATATTTTATCCGACATCCCGCAGCCAATTCAGCCACTACCGGAATAATATGTAACATGGAAATCACCTGATAATTTGCGATGCGGATCATACAAATCAAAGGGGTCGCCTGCATCGTGCGGGTGCATTGTAGGGGCGGACCTGCGTGTCCGCCCTGTTTCCGGTGCACGATGGGCTATCGGAGAACCGCTAGCCAAAGGTGAACCGTTGGACAAGGGCAAGCACACAGGTTCGCCCCTACGTGTCCGCCTCCACACCAGCTATAGACAATGCGGGTTTTTTACCCGTCAAAACAGCCTGGTTTTTGGAATTCATCCACGATTAAGATTCAAAGGTTATGCTAGCGCTTCACGTTATTTTCACTAAGAGACAAATTCATGCGAAACAAAGCGATTTTATTCAGTTCCTTGTTGATGGCATCCGGCACGGCACTGGCCGGAGAAAGTTTACTGGAAGCGGCCGCCAAACAAGTAGCCAGGGATGTCGCCACGTCCACGGCTCCCGAGGCTGCCCAGGGAGCGGCCGAGGCAGAGCGGATACTGCAGCAGACTCAACAGTTAAAAGGACGCGTGGAAAGCGCACCTCAGGCCGTTAAAGAGCGGACGCTGAACGCGGCAAAGGAAACGGCGAGACAACAACTCGAGCGGGCGACGCCGGAACAAGTCAGGCAGGGCACGGAAACCGTAAAAAGGCTGAAAGGCCAGGTTGAAAACATGCCGCAATCCACCGAACAGGCCGCCGAGGCGGCCAAGACCCGGGCCAAGCAAAAAACCGCCGAGAAAGTGCTCGAACTGTTGCGCTGATATTCTTGGAACCAAGACCCATTTTGGGCAAAAAGGCCGGTTTATCCGGCCTTTTTTTTCTGGCGCCGGCCAGGCGCGATGTAAAGTCAATTATGCCGCCCGTGGCGCTGCCTGCGGACGGAACCTCGTTCGCTCATCAATATCGAGCCAATTAACTGATTGATTCACAATGCAATAACAAAAAGGGATGGCTTTTTGTTCTCTTTTTGTTCTCTTTTTTGCTGTCAGTTCAGGCCGATTTTGCTAAGCTTGCAAAAAAATAACTTCTCAGGAACGGCTATGAATGCATTAACCCGGCGGCAGCGGGAAATCCTCGATTTTCTGCGTGACAATCAGGAGAAATTTCCATACCCGCCCACGCTGGATGAACTCTGCGCGGCGCTGGGCATGTCCTCGCGGGGTTCACTGCACAAGCACATCTCGGCCTTGATTGACGCGGAACTGGTGCAGCCGTTCGATGGCAACAAACAAGGCGGTATCCGTCTGACCGATCAGGCGCGGCGCGGCGAGGACACTGGTGAGCAAGGCCTGCCGTTTGTCGGCAGGATCGCCGCCGGCAAGCCGATCGAGGCTATCGAGAATATCCATTACATGGCCGTGCCCGAAGTCCTGAAAAGCGATAAGCCCTGCTATGTGTTGCAGGTCAAGGGCGAATCGATGATCGAGGCCGGCATTTTCGACGGCGACTGGGTGGTCATCGAGCAACGCAATTATGCGCAGAACGGCGAGATCGTCGTGGCGCTGGTCGACAAATCGGAAGCGACCCTGAAATACATCGAGCAGACGCCGGATAAGGTGCTGCTGATCCCGGCCAATGCCAGCATGGTCGCCATGGCCTACCTTCCGGAGCAGGTAGAGATCCAGGGTGTGCTGGTGGGGCAGATGCGCAGTTATCGTTCGCTATTAAATAAATAAAAAGGGGAATCATCATGCCAAGAAGAATTCACATGCAGGACCAGGTCGGAGCCAACAAAATCGAGGAGATTATGCGCCACGACTACGGGCAGTGCTCTCTGGAATTGTGGGTGGCGAAGTTTGCCGTGGTGGGCGCATTTATGCTGCTGGGGGTGTATTGGTAAGGGAAAGCGAGGCGTTTTCCCCGGTGAAGGCGTCGTGACTGTTTCCGCTTCCGGGTGGTTTGTCATGACGCCGCTCTGTCGAAGGAGGCTCCCAGCATACGGGCCGACGCGCGGATGTGATGCCTTGCCTGCACGCGCTCGCGGGCACGCCGGCCCAAGGCCAGTAATTGCGCTTCCGATGCTGCGAGGCACTCCTGGATCGCGTCGGCCAGAGCCACCGGATCGTGGGGCGGCACGAGCCAGCCGGTGATTCCGGTTTCGACCAGTTCGCGCACCGCGCCCACATCTGGAGCGATGGCGGGCCGGCCGATCGCGTATGACTCCATGATCGCTACAGGCAAGCCTTCATCGTGGCTCGACAGCACCAGCGCACGGCATGCCTGCAGGTGCTGCGCGACCTGTTGTTGAGTGCTCCAGCCGCGCAGCAGCACGGACGATTCAAGCCCGTGCCGGGTGATTTGGCGTTCGACTTCCGCGCGTAGCGCGCCATCACCCAGCAACGTCAACTCGAAGGTAACGCCGCGCGCAGCCAGCAGTACGGCCGCTTCGACCAGCAGCAGTGGATTCTTTTGCGCGTCGAGCCGGGCGACACACACGAGCCGGGGTGCCTGCGTCACCGGAAACGCAGGCCGCGTGAACCATGCCGGATCGAGACCACAGCGCACAGTGACCAGTTTGTGCCCGGATTCGGAATGACAAGCGCGCATTGCGCGGCGGCCGGTATCGGAGATGACGGCAATGAACGAGGCGTCTGCGATTTTGCCGGCGAGATTCAGCCGATCGGGCGTTTCGTATTCATGCGGTCCATGAAAAGTCACACTGTAGGTCAGGTTGCACAAGGTGCGGCACAAACGCGCGACATCGGCCGGGTTGGTGCCGAAGTGCACATGAAGGTGAGGGTAGCCAAGCTGCTGCAGCCGCCGTGAAAGTACGCAGGCCAGGGCGAAGTAGCCCAGGTGGGCAATGGCCGGGCGTTGGCTGGTTCGGGCGTCGGCCAGGCTGCGCCGGAGCGTGAGCAGCGTGCGCCGGGGATGCCTGATCAGCCAGTAGGCGCCCGCCGCCAGGAATGTATTCAGACCGGAATCCAGCAGCACGCAAGTGCGTTGCGCTTCGTCGCGGTCGAGAGGGTCGATCAGCGGTGCCTGGCTGCGCCGGTGCGTGAACCGATGGACCGTCCAACCCTCCGCTTCGAGAGCATGAATCTCACGACGGATGAAAGAGTGGCTGGGTGCCGGGTACTGATTGACCAGGTAGGCGACTTCGCGTCTTCTGTTTTCTGGCGGTTTTGACCCTTCCATCAGGCAGTCACATCACGCCTTCGAATTCGCGGGCGCGCGGTGAAAGCTCTCGGCTGTTGATGCGGTGCACAGCTGCCAGCAGGTGCATGACGGCTTTACGATGCGACGCGGTTTCGAGCTCACCGTAGTGATGTTCAACCTGCGCTGTGCGCGGGTTGGTGCTGACGATGCTGAAGTTCGCAGGTTGCTGTCCGGGTTTTTGTATGGCGTTGCGATGCAGCGTCGTGCCCATGATGACCTGGAGCCGGTTTAGCGATACTCTTTCGATGACATCGACGTGCCGCTCGAGAAATTCCGCGCTGGCGCGCACATCGGCGGCCGTCTCGCCCGGGTAGCCGAGAATCATCGTGCAGCGGCAGGAGATGCCGGCGGCCGAGGCATTATGCAGAAAGGCGCTGATTGCATCGAGCTGCGTTCCTTTTTTCATCAGATCGATGAGGCGCTGGCTTCCGGATTCGAGACCGGTGCTCAGCCTGACACAGCCGCTCGCGGCGGCGGCCCGCAGGTCGGATTCCGTGAGTCCGGTATCTGCCTCGCTGCCCATATGCACGGCGGCGATCCATTGCGCGCCCGGCACGACGTCCTGCATGCCGGCGATGAGCGAGCGCCACATGTTGACGTTACTGTTAAGTTTCAGGTCAGTGAACACGAATCGGGACGCCCGATATCGCTGATAATGGCTGGCAAGTTCGTTCAATACGTTTTCGGGACTGCGGCTGCGGTAGGTGCGTCCCGCAGTGCTGGAGACGTCGCTGCAGAAGGTGCATGCTCCCCAACCGCAGCCACGGCCGGTTATAACCGGAATGATGCGGTTCGGGTAAGCTGACCAGGGGAAGTCGCTGAAATCGGGGTAGGGCACCGCATCTAGCGCCTTTTCCGGCGCGGCAATTCTGCCTCTGATCTCGCCTTGCGGACCCATTGTCATCATGCCTTGATGCAAAGTCACATCGCCGCCGGCCAGCAGCGTTTTCAGTATGGCGGGCAGCCGCAGTTCGACCTCGCCGGCGGCAAGTGCGGACAATCCGGGGATAGCGCTCCAGTCCTTGATGACCTCGGGCTGCGCGAAATACGGACCGCCGATCACAACCGGAATCCCCTGATCATGACAGATGGCACAGATCCGTTCGCAGACGTTGCGGTACATCAGGTATGTCGAAATCATCACGGCTTGTGGACGGGCGCGCTCCAGTTCGGCCTGGAATTCTTTAATCAAGTGTTCCTCATGCGCGGTGACTTCGGACAGCCGGCTAGAGGCGAGCCGACTGCGCCATTGCCGGATTTTGGCGCTGCCGGACGTTGCGGCGCGGTGGTTCAATTTGGCAGCCAGCAAGCTGAATCTGTGGGGCCGTGCTTCTCGCGTGACACCATGAACGCCAATCATGAGCGGCGCGAACACACTGACGCGCACGTTCGAAGCGCGCAGGATCGAGGCAAGGTAGCCAATGGGCAAAGTCGGGTAACGGGAGAAATTGTTCAGATCGACGAGCAACACAGTAATTTGATCGTCTGCCAATCCTGCCTTGAGACGTGGGCTGATATTCGGCAGGATGGATGTTTTTTCATAATTTATACGCCGCATTTCAAAGTTGCTTTTCCAGAGGCTTTTCTTTGTTTTCTTTTTGACTTCTTCCATTGCGTGTTCCTTTAAATAACCATAATCAGCCCACCTAACCGCTTCCGGCCCTCGCAAGTATGAATCCGCATGCCGGCAATGTTTCATAGTCAGGCAAAGCCAGCATATCGAAACGTTACGAGTCATTCTCCGCAGCCGCGTAGCATGTGTTTTTTGATCTATTGTTAATAAGTATTGCTCCAGTGAGGGTACGTCGATTAGTAGCTTCGCGAAGACATGGATTCTGGGTTTTGCGGGTTAATGATAGTGTCGTTCCACGGCCTGAGCGTTACGGCAACGCTAATTATTTTTTATATATTGCCCTTTCCGGGTTTACGTACAGGACTGCTTCCAACACTGGAACTCTGTTGATCCCCAATCTGTGTATCTGAATCCGCTTAAACGGCAATTCGCTGCGCGGGCGGATCGGTCACCACCGAGGATTCACGTCCGCGGCCAATGACAGTATCGGGAATGCTACCATAGTTGCGGGCAGCTTACATCAGCGCCTTGCGCTTCGGGCCGGTTAAGGGTTTTGTTGTTTTATTAAGGCTGTGATGTTTAATACAGGCGGAATTCGCAAGAGAAGCAAATACCGTAAGTGGAGTTGAAGCCGTCTATCGCCAGATGCTATTAATCATTGCTGATCAATAGCATCTGTACGGTGTTTAGAGCGTTTATTCATTAGTCGGAAACATTACCTTCAGACATGCGTCGCCATGAAAAACAAGCCATTCACTGACCGATAGGGCATATCCTCGTTCCCACGCGGGAGAGACTGTGAAAGTATTCAATTTAAAGGGTTTAACCACGAAGGACACGAACGCCTCCAAGGATGGAGGCGGTAGAATTGCGTCTGGAACAGCAATCGAGAGCACGAAGTTTTAAGCCTTTGATTAACTTAATTTTTTCTTCGTGTCCTCGGCAACTGCTCCTGCGTTGCTCTACCTCCTGCATCCCTGCAGTCGTTCGTGATCTTCGTGGTGAATAAGGCTTTTTATGACGTTTTTCACTAATTCTTTCACAGCCTCGGGAGCATGGGAACCAGGGAAATAGTATCTGTACGGTGTTTAGCTGTGGCTGATTTCGCCTTATATCAAGGTTTTCATATATTCCACCAGTGCCCAGCGTTCTTCATCGGTGTAATCCCGATAAGTGCCGTCCTCTTTTTTGGTCTGGGTATAGCCAGGGCCGCTATGTCCGGTATTCCAGTTACCTGTTAACGTTGTATCGAATTCAAATCCTTTCTTGCCATCGGTTTTGTAACCGACCTGCACGGGGTCGAATTCATTCGTCCCGACAAAGAATTTTTTCACGCGTTGATCTTCAGGCAGCAGGAGCTGATACAGATTAGGCACTGAGCCATTATGCAAAAATGGCGCTGTCGCCCAGATGCCATTAAGCGGTCGGGCCTTATAAGTTGACACAAGCGATAACGGCGCATCCACCAGAGGAGGGGTGCGCATTCCGCTCAACCGGAATGCCAATTCCTGCAACTCTTTTTCCGGCAGGCCGGTTTCGGCCAGTTTGCGTTGTATCGCTCCTTTGACTGCCGCTTTCAGGATCAATACCCTGGAAACTTCTTCCTGGGCTTGTACTTCCTTAGGCTCCAGATAATCCCTAAGCGCTCCCGGATTGGCTTTGTAGGCAAGAATATTCTGTATCATCTGCGGGTCGGTACCGATTTCCTGCAATGTTTTGGCGGATACCGTGGTAACGAATTGCTTGCCGAATTGGTTTTTTGGCGTCATCGGGAAATTGCCGGCCGCATCGCGTATATGGTGGCACTGCACGCAATCCTGGGCATAAAGCTGCTTGCCCATCTCCGCTTTAACCGGATCAATTTTGCCTAGGTGCTCAGCGGGCCAGGCCGGTGCCTGCAGCTTTTCGACATAGCCTTCCAGGCGGTCGAGGTTCTGAATATTGACTGTCGAGGTAAATTGGCCGGTGGCCGGAGTACCCGTCAGTTTGAGGTGAGAATAGACGCCCATGACTTCGCCGACATTCCTGGCCAATGGATTGCCCGCGGAGCTATTGTATTGAACCCAGTCCAGTTGCGGAGTGGTCCATAGAAACGGGTAACTGACCGGCGCGTCGGAAGGGCGCTTATTGCCGGGAATGTCTAAATTGGTCGCGCAGATACGGTTTAAAATCGCGCCGAACGCATCCAGTCTGCCATGGCCATAAGGCACGCTGCCTTTGTTCAGTTTGACAAGGTCGTCTAAAACCTGGGTATAGGCTATCACACGCTCTTTAAGCGCATCCTGCTCGCCCTGATTCCAGTTGGGGTCAAGCACCCTGCGGGCGAAACGGGACATTTTATCGGGATTTGACGTGGTGGCCTTCAGGGATTCCACCAGCTGGGTCAGAAAACCTTCATGATCGGCGTGCGAGGAGCCGCCGTCGATACGAATGAGGTGGCCGTTATAATTAATCTGTGACGTGTGGCAGTTGGAGCAGGTCTGTCCGAGCCAGGTGTCGGTTACGGGATATTTGTCCTGGTTATAAGACGCGCCCAGGAATTCTTTTTTGATATTGAACGAAATGGCGGCCGGATTCTCGTTTTTGACAAAACCGATGGGCAAGCCGTCAGGATTGAGGTTTTTATCGGCCTTTTGAGGGATATACCCCAGTTTTTTCATGTTTTCATCCGAGCGAAACAGCCCGTCATTATCACTTTGCTCCAGAGCGAGAAACCAGTGATAGGGTAATAATTCAGAACCTTGAGATAAATAATAGAAAGCCTGCCGATCGTCATCGGTCCAGCCCTGGTCGAGAAAAACCACGTCCGCCTTATTATCAGGTCGATTTATACCGCCATTTTTAAAAGGATGGGTGCCATCGCAACCTGTGGTTGTGGCCAGCAAGGTTGGAATCAACAGGGTTATAAGTCGACTATTAAATGACATATAGAACTCCAGAATATTTTTATTATTTTTAATCAAAATCCGGATTATTTAGATTCCCCCCGTCTAGCCTTCCCCATCAGGAGAGGGAAGAATAGCGCCGGATTTTGAAGCGTGATGAGTATAGTTAAGACAGTTCCGAAAAAAATCGGAACTGAGTCAAGTATAGTCGACAGAACTAGATTCATTAAGTTGTTTTGTATTTCTTTTTTAGATAATTATTCGATCCCGGTTTTCTTGATTATGAATAATTAACAGGTATTTTATAAGGTATTTGCATTTACTTTTGCTGGTATGAGTATAGTGCGAATGAATTAGCACTTACGGAAGGCATGATTTATCGGCGGGCCGCCGAGAACGGTAAACGGGGATAAAAATCGCTCAACATCGCTCGGTAATTGTCTTTTTAGCACTATTGTTTAAAGTCAGTGGATTATATTTATCAGTGCCCGTTGAATAAATGATGTTACTACGGACAGATAGTCATGCCGCCCGGTGGTGGGAGCGATGCCCACATCGCGACTTGCCGGGCGGTTTAAATCGCGATGTAGGCATCGCTCCCACGGGACGGTATCCGCCCCTATCCTAATCTTCCGCATCGGGCTGATTTTCAGGCGCGGCATTCTGGAACGCGGACTGCTGCATGCAGTTTTCATAAATGCGGCTGATCAAAGGAAATTCGTGCATCTCGCAGTTAAAGCGCAAGGCGTTATAAACCTGCGGAATCAGAAACACATCAGCCATGCCGGGGCGGTCGCCCAGGCAATACAGGCCATTGCAGTCATGCTGTTCCAGCAACAGCTCCAGCGCGGACAAACCGTTCTGAACCCAATGGCAGTACCAGGCGTGCCGCGCGTCGTCATAATTCAGCGTGTCCTTGAGATATTGCAGTACGCGCAGGTTGTTAAGCGGATGAATGTCGCAGGCAATCAGTTGCGCCAGGGAACGCATATAGGCCCGGTCAACGGCCGATTCCGGCAGCAATGCGGGGCTGGGATACATCTCTTCCAGGTATTCGATAATCGCCGAGGATTGAGTCAGCACGGTACCGCCGTCGATCAGGGTCGGCACCAGGCCCTGGGGATTAAGCCTCAGGTAATCCTCCCGATGTTGTTCGCCGCCGCTTCTCAGCAGATGGATGGGGCGGATCTGATAATCGATTCGTTTGATGTTCAGCGCGATCCGCACCCGGAACGAGGCGGAGCTTCTGTAATAACTGTACAAGATTATGGACATGGCTTGACGACCTGCTCGATGGCACCGAAGATGGACTGTCCCTGTGACGTTAACATTTCTATCCTGACCCGGTCCCCATAATACATGAAGGGTGTCATGGCCGCACCGGATTCCACGATTTCAACGACGCGTTGCTCGACAATGCACGAACAGCCGGCCGCCCGATCATAATTGCTGACCGTGCCCGAGCCGATAATCGTGCCGGCACCCAGGCTGCGCGTTTTGGCGGCGTGCTGGATCAGACGCGCAAAATCAAATTGCATGTCGGTGCCGGCATCGGCCTGGCCAAATAATTGATCATTCCAATGCACGGTCAGCGGCCGGTGCAGTTTATTGTCCCGCCAGGCGTCAGCCAGTTCATCAAGCGTCACGGCGACAGGCGAGAAGGCGCTGGCAGGCTTGCCGTGCAGAAAGCCGAAACCCTTGGCCAGTTCACCGGGAATCAGGTGGCGCAAGGACACGTCATTGACCAGCATGACCAGTTGGATATGGGCGGCGGCGTCAGCCGCCGAAACGCCCAGGGGAACGTCATCGGTAATCACAGCGACTTCGGCTTCGAAATCGATGCCGTAGTCTTCACTGGCGGCAACGATGGCGTCACAGGCGCCGAGCAAGATATCGGAGCCGCCCTGATACATCAGCGGGTCCTCGAGCAAAGCGGGCGGTAATTCAGCGCCTCTGGCCTTGCGCACGCGCTCGACATGGCTCAGATAAGCGCTGCCGTCCAGCCATTGATAAGCCCTGGGCAGCGGCGCGGCCATCTGCTCCGGCCTGAACGGCTTCGATTCGCAGACACCGTTGTTCAGCGCCCGATAGATGTCCTCCAGCAGGGGGCGGACGTTCCGCCAGTCGTCCAGGGCCGCTTGCAGGGTCGGCGCAATGTCGGGCGCCGCGACACAATGCCTCAGTTGCCTGTCGACCACGACCAGTTCGCCGTCCCGGTGCCTTGTTTTAAGTGTGCCGAGTTTCATTTCCAGGAATCCACATAGTCCGGCCATTCGATAGCCGTGGCCTGTTCGCAGACGGCCAGGGCATCGCGGGTATCCACCATGACGGCCACCTCATCGGTCATGCCGCTGCGCTTGCTGTCGGCATTTTTCAGCGCCTTCGGATGCGGGCCGTGCGGAATGCCGCTCGGATGCAGCGTCATCATGCCCGGATAGATATGATCGCGGGAAAAAAACTGGCCGTAGTGGTAAAAAATCAGCTCGTCGTAATCGTCATTGCTGTGGAAAAACGGCACATTCAGAACATGGGGGTCGGATTCAAACGGCCGCGGCACAAACGTGCAGACGACGAAACGGCTGGCGACAAACGTGCTGTGCGCCGACGGCGGCACATGATAGCGATGGCTCATCAACGGCCTGATATCGCGCCAGTTCAGGCGCACCGGCATCAAGGTGCCGTGCCAGCCGACCGCATCCAGCGGATTGAACGGATAGGTGATGGTGCTCAATTGATCGCGGCGCTTGGCGATGACGCGCCATTCCGCCTCATCCTGCTGGGCAATAAAGTCCTCATCAATGGCCGGCATATCCAGCACCGCCGGATCGAAAATCGCCTGCTGGCTGACCAGGCCTTTGTCCGGCAACCGGTAGCTGTCATTGCTGGCCTCGATCAACAGCGCCTGGACCGGTTCCGTCACATTCATGCGCCACTGCGTGCCGCGCGGCAGCATCAGGTAATCGCCTTCATTGAAGCCTAAGTGGCCGTAATCGCAGAACAAATCGCCGGAGCCCTGATGGATAAAAATCAGCTCATCGCCGTCGGCATTGCGCACCAAGTGGTCCATGTGCTCTTGCAATGTCATAAAACGGATCTGCACATTGGCGTTGTTGAACAGCAAGCTCGCGTGCCAGGGGCAATTGCTGGTCGCGGACAGTTTTTTCGCATCGAAGGCGCGCGGCCTTAACGGTCCATCGACCGATTGCCAGCCTGTGGGCGGGTGACGATGATGCATCTGCGTCGCCGGCCCGTAAAAGCCTTCCCTGCCCAGTTCGCGCTCGAAAGTGCCGGCCGGCAGGTCGGCATGTGCCTGACGTGACGCTTGTCCTTCCACTTTGGGTATGCGTATCCAGCTCATCAGATGACTCCGCGTTTGATCTGATCGAATTCGATCGCTTCGAAGAGTGCCTGAAAATTGCCTTCGCCAAAGCCTTCGTTGCCTTTTCTCTGGATGATTTCAAAGAAAATCGGTCCGATCACGGTGTTGGTGAAAATCTGCAGCAACAGGCCGACGTCCCGCCCCGGTGCGCCATCGATCAGTATGTGGTCGCGGCGCAGCCGCTCCAGGTCTTCCGCATGACCGGGCACGCGCTGATTGACGGCATCATAGTAGGTATCGGGCACATCCATAAAGACGATGCCGTTGGCGCGTAATTGCTCCACGGTGGCATAGATGTCATGGGTATGCAGGGCGATATGTTGAATGCCTTCGCCATGATAGGCGTCGAGGTATTCCTGAATCTGGGATTTGGGGTCGGTCGGTTCATTGATCGGGATGCGTATTTTGCCGCAAGGACTGACCATGGCCCGCGATTTTAAGCCGGTGGCTTTGCCGTGAATGTCAAAATAACGGATTTCGCGGAAATTGAACAGGCGCCGGTAAAACTCGGCCCACTTGTCCATGCCGCCATGGTAAACATTATGGGTCAGATGGTCGATGTCGGTCAGTCCGAGACCTGCGGGCTTTAAATTCACATTATCGATCGGCACGAAATCGACATCATAAATGGAATGGTCGCCGTAACGGTCGATCAGGTAGATCAGGCTGCGGCCAATGCCCCGAATAGCCGGAATATTGAGTTCCATGGGGCCGATATCGTTACGCTGGGGTTCAGCGCCGAGGCTAAGCACTCTATCGAAGCATTCGGCGGCATTTTTAACGCGGATACCAAACGCACAAATGGAGGGGCCGTGCACCTTGGCAAAGGCCTGGGCAAAACTGCTGGGTTCATGATTGATAATAAAATTGATATTACCCTGGCGGTATAGCACGACATCCTTGGAACGATGCCGGGCGACTGCCGTAAAGCCCATGCGGATAAACAGGTTTTCCAACTCCCGGGTATCCGGCGCCGTGTATTCGACAAATTCAAAGCCATCTGTGCCGACTGGATTTGATGGATTATTCATCGTATTGCCTTCTTCTTAAGCTATAACCCATAAGATCAACTTGGAAGGCATTAGTTTCAAAACGCTCGCGGCGGGTCTTTCGGCAAAGCCTCCGGTCTCGCCTGGCCGGAGGTCAGGACGAAGGGTTGGATCTTGGCTTGATGGCGGTGTCCAGGTCGGTGCCTGCTCATGAGTTGGGCACTATCTGGCCGAATTTCAGTCTTAATTGAAAGTTATTTTGAATTTAGAGGCGCATCATGAGAGACGATCTCTATAAATCATTGAAAAACCTTGCACAACAACATCATATCGAAGGATTAAGTCTACCTTCCCTGACGGCTCTTAACGCACATCAAGACGGATATACCATCGATAAGGCCCGGCAGTTTCTGCAGTTTCAGCATCGCATCGACAGGGAACTGCTCGAGCATCGAGTGATAACCTGTAATCCTTATGCGCTATGGTTTGAACAAGGCAACCAGAACCTGAACCAGATTAAAGCTTTTATCATTCAGTTCTCAGTATTTTCCAACCAGTTCCTGATCGCCCAGCTTAATAAAATGATCCATGCCGACACCCTGGAAACCATGCGGGCATCAAAAGAAATCCTGGCTAATGAATTGGGCGTCAGCTTCAAGCCTCCGGGAAAAAAAATCGATGCCCATGGCCTGGGTTCCACCGAAGGCAGCGTGGAGGGCAGCATATTTCATTTCTCCGCCGGCCATTTTGAATGGCTGTATACCATCGCTAAAAAATTGGGCCTGGATTTTGCCGACATAGGCCAACCCAAACATGGGACCGAATCCACGCTGTTTTTTTGTGATGAATTGATCCGATTGTACGGTGGCGAAAATTACCAGATTTCCCAGGCGGCCAGTTATGCGGTGGAAAACTGGGCAGCGGCCGGATTCTGGGGGCAGTTGATCGAAGGCTTCAGGCGCTTCAATGAGCGTACCGGCCTTAAGCTGCCATTGGGATTTTTTATCTGGCACGATAAGCTGGAGGCGCAGCACGCTTCGCATACGCAGGAAGAGCTTGAAGAGCTTTATTTCACCCGGCAACTGGATGAAGATCAGTTCATTCATTATGGATGTGAAATGCTTGATGGCGTTGCGGCCTTTTGGGATGGTCTGGATGAGCAGCGCCGTGAACTGGCGGCTGTTCACTGAAGTGGACACAATTCGAGGTATAGCAGCTCCGCCAGCGCGACGGTTATTTTGAATCCATAGGGTTGAATTGGCTTGTGTCCCGGAGGGGGCGGGCGCTGCCTGTTAGTATCGGCACCACTCTGGCGTTTGTCTTGGGTCGAATATCCTGAAAGGCACAAGTACCCATAGGGCATAAATGATTCGGCCCTGCTGATTTATCCACTGACGTCCGGCAAGTCGCGATGTAGGCATCGCTCCCACGGGGATGGCCTTGATATTTTTCGCCGAACCTTTAGGCGCCTGAGCCAATTGTCTGCACATTAGCGATTAAGACGGCTCACCCAAGCAATGGCAAAAACTGCCTAAACTGTTCGAGAGCTTCGGGATTGGCCAGCGTCTGCTGATTTCTGACCGGTCGGCTGTGAATGATATCGCGCACCGCAAGCTCGACAATTTTGCCGTTTTTGGTACGCGGGATATCGGTCACTTGCAGGATGAGTGCCGGCACATGGCGAGGCGAGGCATTCTGCCTGATGTGTTGCTTGATGGCGGCTATTAACTGATCGCTTAATTGTAGGCCAGGGCGTAACACCACAAACAAAATAAGCCGGCAATCACCGTCGTGATCCTGCCCGACGACCAGGCTTTCCAACACTTCATCGATTTGCTCTACCTGACGGTATATCTCCGCCGTTCCTATTCTGACACCTCCCGGGTTCAAAACGGCATCGGATCGGCCGTACATGATCATGCCGCCCTGACCGGTTAGGGCCACATAATCGCCATGATTCCAGGCGCCGGGAAATTTCTCGAAATAAGCGGCATGATATTGGCGCTGCCGCGGATCATTCCAGAATCCAACCGGCATGGAGGGAAACGGCGCCGTACAAACTAATTCGCCTTTTTCGCCTGTTACTGACCGCGCTTTATCATCGTAGACTTCGACTTTCATGCCCAGTCCCCGGCACTGAATCTCGCCACGCCTGACCGGCAGAATCGGGCAACCCAGGACAAAACAGGAAATGATGTCGGTACCGCCTGAAATAGAGGATAAACAGACATCGGATTTTATCGACTCATAAACGAAATCAAAGCTATCCGGCGCCAACGGCGATCCGGTGGACAAAATCGTACTGAGCGAGGCCAGGCTATGCGTATCCTTAGGCGTAATAGCGGCTTTTTTCAGCGCATGGATATACTTCGCGGAAACGCCGAAGACATTAATCCGGTAGGCATCGATCAAATCAAACAGGGAATCAGCCGAAGGATAAAGGGGCGAGCCGTCATAAATCACCAGTGTCGCACCCGATGCCAGGCCGGAAACCAGCCAGTTCCACATCATCCAGCCGCAGGTGGTGTAATAAAATAAACAGTCGCCGGCATGAATATCGGTATGCAGCCTGTGCTCTTTCAGGTGCTGGATTAGCGTACCGCCTACGCCATGGACAATGCATTTGGGAGGGCCTGTCGTGCCCGATGAATAAAGAATAAACAGCGGCGCATCAAATGGCATCTGCGCAAATGCAATGGGTCGGTTATCAGGGAAATCGGCGATATAATCCTGCCAAAGCGTCACCTGATTTTCATTTGTCCCGTCAAAGCTGTTGATTACGGGAATCAGCACGAGTCTTTCAATGGATGGCATGGCTTGTAGCAGCGGCGCTATCTGGCTGGTGCGATCAAAAGTTTTGCCGTTGAAAAAATAACCGTCGCCGACCAATAATACCTTGGGGGTAATCTGGCTGAAGCGATCCACAATGCCGGCCACACCAAAATCAGGCGAACAGCTGCTCCATATCGCTCCCAGGCTGGTTGTCGCCAGCATCGCGATAATGCTTTCAGGCCGATTCGGCAAAATGCCGGCAACCCGATCGCCCGGTATAACGCCATCGTTGCGCAGCGCTTGCGCAAGTTGCGAAACATGGCGGTACAACTCGCCATAAGATATGTGTTGGCTTTCGCAGTTTTCGCCGCGGAAAATAATGGCGCACTGGTTTTTATGGCCTTTAAGCAACAGATTTTCCGCGTAATTAAGCCGCGCCTCTGGAAACCACTTGGTGCCGGGCATTTTGTCGGCATCCGCTACAATTTGTGTCCCTTTGCAAGTAGCGATAATGCCGGCAAACTGCCACATCAGATCCCAAAATGCCGCCGGTTCAGTTATGGACCAGCGGTATAGCTCTTCATAATCTGTGACATTGATACCGCGGCATTCGCGTACTTTCTCCATAAAACGGCTAATATTGGCCTTTTCTTGTCGTTTGACTGATGGTCGCCAAATAACCGGATTCAAATTGCCCTCCTTATTACTCAATGTTCACGAGCGACAAAACCGTACTTACGCATTTCCTGTATGACAAACTGGTTAAACTGCTTTTTTTCTATGTTATCGGTTACTTTATCCATGCTCCATAAGGAGGCGGCTTCGACGCCGTACTCGGCTAAAAGCCTGACATACTCTTGAGCGATACTTCGAATTTTATAATTTTGAAAATCCACAACCACAACAGATTCCGCAGGTACAACATTACCTTTGTTCATTTGACACCTCCAATATCTCCTGCCGATATTAATCCATGAAAGATTAATAGGTTCCAGAAGCGATAGGGCAGAGCATTTCTCCTGCCTTATAAAGAAAAATGTACAGCATTTCGATATCACATTGCGCCATTTGTACCCGTAAGGATTTCGTCATTACATTTAGGCCTTAACCGTTTGAACCCTCCGGCTTAACTTCATGGCAGTGACCGATAGGGACAAATGGGATCGATGTTTAGCCTCCAGCCATCCAATGAAGGCGACTGGAGGCGCTGCAGGTCATAACGGTCGCCTAGCACTCAGTCAATTTAAATGGCGGTTAAATTGCAGGTGCGAATTCATTTATGCCCTATGGGTACTTTTGCCCTTCATGGTATTCGCACTATTCGCGTGCCATGAATACTCTGCAAATTTTACTCGTCAGAACAAGACTGACTAAGGAACACGCATTAAATAACTTCCTCAAGTGTGCGAATACCCTCAGGGGGCACAAGTGAATTCGCACCTACAATTCTCCAATTTATTCCATGCTCATTGCTAAGTACTGGTTTTCACTGTTTTCCGAGAATGCAATGACGGGTTACGCCATCCATTTCCCCCATAACCAAAGCAAGCTTCCAGTGAAACGCACTCCCTGTGGAAACAACATCTTTCGCTTTCTTATAGAGCAGTTAATTAAGCGATAATTCCCAAATCTATAGTGGCAATACTTGGTTGAATCGCATTAATGTAAGGCAATGATGAGTAAGGTATTTATCTAAATTTTTTAATAGGAGAGTGAAGTGCGCTTCATTTTGGAACTTTTGATTCGCTTGAGCAGGTTGATCGTTTAGCTCTATAAGTTGCTGTGGTTAGGCATCAATTGAATGTTATTGCCGCTTATTTTAGGCCCTAGAAAGTGGTATTAAAAATACAAGTTATTGAAAATCAGATTATGAGATAACAATTAATAGCCCGATAAATTTATCGGAATAACTTGATTTATAAAGAGTCAATCGACTCAATGTGAAATAAAAATTGAAAAACTGGAATTAAATTCGTGGCTTAGATTTATTAGGAGGATCATGACACTTAGGTTACTATCTTGTAGCGATATCTGAAATGCCTTAGAATCATTGATACTTAACGGTTCAATTTAATCACACAATAATCTTCAATAAAGTTTAGAAATATTTTTCAAAGTGAACAGAGCTCAAAAGTTCGGCATAATTCGCCCTCACACTAATAAATTAATTACCTTGATCAGGTTGCTGGATGTTATCGTTATCGGATTGACGTTGTGGGCGATTCTTGAGCTCCATGCTATTGAATGGGATCGTAAGTATACCTGGTGGCTTCTGATTTCAGTTGTCTCCTTCGGAATTTTTGCAGAGTTCAATGAGCTATACCGGCACAGTCGAGGCCTATCCATTCAGGCTGAAATAAAACGTATTCTTATTTCATGGTTTTGGGTATTAATTGTAATAATTTGTGCCGATCAAGCTTATCCCTTGGTAGATCCTGTTTTTAGGCAGTATTTTTGGATGTGGATAGGAATGGTGCCTGTAGAGATAGTATCCTGGCACATTATTATCAGTACCGTTGCAGCTATTATAAGAAAAAATGGCAGAAATACCCGTCGCGTTGCGATTGTCGGGGCAACGCGATTAGGGGGCGAATTAAAAAGGATATTTATCGAAGATGAATCAATGGGGCTGCATTTTGTCGGCTTTTACGATGACCGGCAGAAAATAGAGGACGGCAGGGGCGTCCTGGCTGAAAATAAATTGGAAGGAAACTTGCAGCAACTGATCAAAAATGCCAAGGAGGGCGCCATTGATATTGTTTATATTACACTTCCCTTGCGGGCCGAGCATCGAATTAAGGATTTGATTGAACAGTTATCGGATTCAACTGTTTCTGTTTATTATGTGCCTGATTTATTTGTATTTGATCTGCTAAGATCCAGCCTGCATCATATAAAAGGTATTCCTGTCATCAGTATTCTTGATACCCCGTTCTATGGGGTTGACGGCATTATAAAAAGAGTTTTCGATATACTGTTAAGTCTGATTATTTTAATAATCATTGCAATACCATTTGTAATCATCAGTATAAGTGTTAGAATGAGCTCGCCTGGCGCCGTGATCTTTAAACAAAGACGATACGGTATCGGGGGCGAAAAAATAGTCGTCTGGAAATTCAGAACGATGACCGTCAGTGAAGATGGCGATAAGGTTAAACAAGCAAAAAAGAATGACCCCAGGGTAACGAAATTGGGTGCTTTTTTAAGACGTACATCATTGGATGAATTGCCTCAATTTATTAACGTATTACAAGGAAGAATGTCAATCGTTGGCCCCAGGCCTCATGCGGTAGCGCATAACGAATGGTATCGTGGACAAATAAAAGGCTACATGCTCAGGCATAAGGTAAAGCCGGGTATAACCGGATATGCGCAAATCAATGGATATCGAGGCGAAACGGATACCTTGGATAAAATGGAAGGAAGAATAGAATATGATCTGGCCTATATAAGAAACTGGTCTCTATGGCTAGATATGAAGATCATATTTTTGACCATATTTAAAGGTTTTTTGGGAGCGAAGGCCTACTAGCGAATTTGAATATTGTACTTTAGTACAATATTCAAATAGAAAAAAACAATTATAATCGCAACTGTGCTGGATTTTTGAAGTTCAGGAAGAATGAAATAACTGTAGTTTTACCATGTTTTATGAGGGGCGGATCGTAGGGGTAAAGGGTTTGCTGATTTTTGTGCAAACTTATCAAAAATTCCTTCAGCCTAAGTATTTTGGCTATTTGCTTTTCCAAAATAATGTGAAAGTTCTAAATATTAATATGGCATAAAGTAGTGTTTCCGGCGTGTTGAAACTAACGGCTGAATGCCATTAATAAATATTAGGAGTGGTGGGTTGTATGGTGCGTGACCAATCGGGTGGTTGGCATGTTTCACGGATGATTAAGGCCAAACCTGTTGTGAAGCAGGGGCGGAAAACCACGAGTCTTGATAAATGGTTTTGTCAAGATAGTCGGGTTGCAAATTATGATAGTTTATAATTTGTTGCAGGTATTTTTTATGAAAAAAGTTTTTTTAAGTTTTGTATTTTTATCCGTGCTTTCTTTTGGCGCAAACGCGGCTACTTTAACGCTAACAAAAGAGGATCCTGATGCGACTGATTTGGCCAATATGGCGGTTAATTTTGGTGGCACCGGTCAATTGGTTTCCGGCTCTGGTCAAATTAATGGTAGCCCAATCGACCATATCTGGGGTATTGAATCTAATCCAGAGGCTTCATATGTCTCATCTTTCTCAATTACAACGCCACAAGCCACTGCAATTATAGATGGGGTTAACCTTTATGCGGACAGTTCTTTAACTACATTACTTGTAGCTGCTACTCAGGTTGGTCCTGAGTGGAAATTCAGTTATTTGTTGGCAGCAAATACTCAGTATTTCATAAATGTACTAGCTCATGGAACTGGTAGCTATACGCTTAATGTTCAAACACCAATTCCAGCTGCCGTTTGGTTATTCGGCTCAGCTTTGATGGGATTGGTCGGCTTTTCACGTCGTAAAGGCAATTCAGCACAATCTGTTGCATAAGGAAATTAATTTTTCCGTTATACTAAAGGGGCGTTCTGCCCCTTTTTTAATTTTTATAAAACAGAAATAAAAAATTATGTCGTTTCTTATCAGAATTGTTTTGCTGTCAACGATTTTTTTTATTCAAACTGCCCGCGCTGACTCTTATCAATATACGGTTAACCCTGGTGATATTCTCGATATTTCGGTTTGGAATGAGGAAGCCCTGCAACAGGAATTGCGTGTATTACCCGATGGCAGCATCAGTTTCCCTCTAGCTGGAAATTTCCAGGTTGCCGGTAAATCGATAGATCAGATAGAGGCTATTCTGAAAGAAAGACTCGCAGAGTATATTGCCGATCCGGTGGTTAATATTTCGGTCAAATCGGTTGAAGGCAATGCTATTTATGTGATCGGCCAAGTGAAAAAACCCGGCCAGTTCGTTATGTATCAACCGATGGATGTTATGCAGATGTTGAGTCTTGCCGGCGGTTTGACAGCATTCGCAAAAGCCAATGATATTGTCATTCTGCGTCGTAACGGCGACAAATCCGAGTCCATCGAGTTTGAGTACAGCGATGCGGAAGACGGCGATAAACTGGAAAATAACCACTTGCTGCAGAGTGGAGATGTCATTGTAGTGCCTTAATCGCGCTTTATAAACTAAGCAATAAGCGTAGATTGAGCACATGAAAACAATCTTCAGTAAGCAAGAGTCTTATGCAAGCCGCGCGAGGATAGCATTCATTATTGGTGCATTCGCTTTTTGTTCAGGTATCGATGCCGCTGAATGGGGGGTAAATGCCACTATAAATCAGGCGTTATCCTATAACGACAATGTCAGAATGTCTCAAAATCCGCAAGGCTCGGTTATTTACGACTTAACGCCTACCATTAATTTTACGCGTAAAACCGAAGTGTGGGATATAGTGGGCATGGCCAGTTATGGCCTCCAGCATTATACTGAGATAGAACAGTTCAATAACAACCCGCAGCATTACGGATTGAGCACCGCTTATAGGACCGAGCGTAGTAATCTGGGATTAAGTGCAAATTACTCTATTGCACCTAGCCAGAATTTCGCGGAACAGGACACGGGTAATTTTTCATCCAATGCGGATCGTAAAAACCTGTCAGTCACGCCAAGCTATTCTTATAGATTTACGGAGTTGGATAGTCTGATCGGTTCAGCCTCCTATTCAAAATCAACCTATTCCAACGGCGGTTCTAATAATGGAGCCGACTTTAATAATTTTAATGATAACGAAAATAAGTCGGTCAATATAGGTTGGCAGCGGCAGTGGAGTGAATTGTTTATGCAGTCCATTTCCGTATTTTATACAAATTATGAATCGACAGGGCAGGTAAACTCGAACAGCGACAGTTACGGGATAAATCTCTCATCGTCCTATCAATTTTCTGAAAAATGGCAATTCAGCGGTACTATTGGCGGGCGAATCACTGACACAAGCACAGAGACAGTGATAATCCCCGGTCTGTTGACAGCAACCGAGCAAAATACCACAGAAGGGTTTTTAGCGGACGTCGGTATTAACTATAAAGGAGAAAGGCTGTCATCAAATTTCGGCGTAAGCCGGTCGCTAGTGCCTTCCGGTCAGGGACAGTTAACTGAACAGACACGGGTCAGTCTGGACTTGTCGTATCAGATAACCGAACGGCTTTCGAGCGGGGTGGCGGCCAGCTATCAGGAAACGGATTCAGCTAGTGGCGATGAAGACAGCTTAGGAATAAGCCGCACTAATACGCGGATTTCACCTCATGTGGACTGGAAATTAACGCAGGATTGGTTGATGTCGGCATCCTATGCCTACAGAAAGCAGGATAGAGGTGATACCGCTGCAATAGTCGGCTCAAGGGGTGCCATAGGAGACGGAGATTCAAATATATTTATGTTATCCATTAATTACAATTGGCCCGGTTTAAGTATTTCAAGATAGAGACTGCAATGGAAGAAAATGTTAAAACCCTGAAAGATTACCTGCAAATGGCGCGCAGGCGGAAATATATCATTGTCATTCCTGCGCTTTTATTGTTAATGGCCAGTGTTGTGGTGGCATTGATTTTACCGCCGGTTTATCAATCGCAAGCCACCATTTTGATTGAACAGCAGCAAATTCCAACCGATCTGGTCAAGTCAACCGTCACCAGCTATGCGGACGAGCGTATCAGTCTGATTCAGCAACGGGTTATGACAACCGACAATTTAACGAAAATCATTAACAAATTTGGCCTGTACCCTAAGGAAAGGGGAAAGCTAACGGAAGCGGAGCTGGCTGAACAATTCCGGATGAGCGCCCACCTTGAGCTTGTTAATGCCGATGTGATCAGTAATGGGAGGAACAGCAAGGCAACCCTTGCATTCAAATTGTCATTTGATGATAAAGATCCGCAGCAGGCACAAAAAGTCACCAATGAACTGGTAACCTTGTTTTTGAACGAAAATGTCCGTAACCGGACGGAACGGGCCGAGGAAACAACCCTGTTTCTGGAAGAAGAGGCGCAGAAATTCAAGCTCGATATTCAGAAAATTGAAAATGAATTAGCTGAATATAAAGAAAAATACAGGGACAGCCTGCCGGAATTATTGTCTGTCAATTTATCAATGATCAGCCGTATCGAAAGTGAAATCCAGCAATTGGGCCTGCGGGAAAAAATGCTTGATGAACGGAAAATCAGTTTAAGGTCGCAAATGGCCATTGCCAGTCAAGGTCTACTAGTTTCATCGGCTTCCGATGGGCATGCGCCGACATCGCTCGCAGAACTAAAACAAGAACAGGCACGTTTATTGAGCAAATACTCACCAGCACACCCCGACATTATACGAATTAAACGGCAAGTTGAAATACTTGAAGCGGAACAAAACATTGAGCAGTCTGGGGAAAGTCCCGCATTGCAGGAAGCGAAACAGGAACTGGCAAAATTACAGCTGCACTATTCTGATAATCATCCCGATGTTAAGGCTGCCCAACGCAAAGTAGCCGAACTGACGGATTCGAAAAAACCGTCCTCAGCCAAAAAGCTGGCGAATCAAATTACTAATAATCCAGCAATGTTGCAAATTAAAAGCGAAATGGATGTAGCTGATATTGAGCTGGCCAGCATTAGAAGGCACCAGGCCGAATTGCAGCAAAAATTAAAATCGTTGGAAATGAGCGTGTCTCAAACGCATCAAGTTGAACGTGGTTACTATGAATTGATGAGGGATTTGGATAATAACAAAGCTAAATACAATGAACTCAAGGCCAAGCAACTTGAAGCCAAACTGGCACAGACATTGGAGGAAGAGCAAAAGGCTGAAAAATTCAGTTTGCTGGAACCACCGCGTCTGCCAAGTAAACCAATCAAACCTAACCGGTTTAAAATACTGTTCATGGGTTTCATGGTTTCCGTGGGTGCCGGTTTGGGAGCCGGTTATTTGAGGGAAATGATGGACGGCAGCATCAGAGGGCATCGTTCACTGGCGCATATTACCGGGATGGAGCCTCTGGTTGTAGTGCCATATATTGAAAATCAGGAAGACCGGGATCGGACCAGAAAAAATATTATCAGCTTCAGCATTATAGCGGGAATATTGTTTTTGGGAATGATAGTATCCGTGCATATGCTTTACATGCCGCTTGATATTTTATGGTTCAAAGCTTGGAACAGGTTGGGGCTTATATAAAACACAAGTACTCAGTCAATTTATTTATGATGGGTAAATTGTAGGTGCGAATTCATTCGCACTATGAGTACTCTACAAATTTTACGCGTAAGAACAAGGTTATTTCTAAGCGCGTAGGCTGGGTTGAAGCTTTGCGGAAACCCAGCATAAGGGGGCATTCGAAATGCTGGGTTTATCAAGCCAGCCTACGCACTGACCAGGACCAGTAAATTGTAGGTGCGAATTTATTCGCACTATTATGAATGCTCTGCAAATTTTACTTGTGCTCTTTAGGGTATTCGACCCGCAAGAGCCTAAATTAATACGATAAAGCAACATCATGAGTTAATTAAAGATCGATTTAACAACCAATCGCTACCGCAATAAACGGAACAAAAAACGTGGCGCGCATAACATCAGTTAATAAACGAAATTAGAGCTTTTCATGAAATAACTTTATTCAGAAGAACTATTAAGGGAAAAGCAATATTATTGGTTTAAACTTCTTATGCAGATTTTATTATTTATATCGCGACAGAAAAGGCCGTACACATGTAAATATATCTATACTCTCAGCAATAGGTATACAATCGGGAATAGATGGACAACAGTGAACATGGGGCAATGAAATTGGAACAGATAGAGCAAACCTTAAATAAAAACAATAAATTGGAACAACCTGAGTCTGCCGGTCCAAAAAAAAACAAGCATCCCGAGGACCAACCGATAGTCTATGCGCAGACCAAAGTGCAGGCGGTCAATCAGGATGTGATGAAAGAGCGCAGAGTGGTCGCGATGCTGAAGCATGATCCGAGAGCCGAAGTATTCCGGATGTTGCGCACCAAAGTCCTCAAGCAGTTGCGGGAAAACAATTGGAACAGTTTTGCCATCACCGCTCCGACACAAGGCGCTGGAAAATCGATGATTGCCGCCAATCTGGCTATCGCAATGTCCATGGAGGTCAATCAGACAGTCCTGCTTGTTGATCTGGATTTAAGGTATCCAAAATTACACTGGTATTTCGATCTGGAGGTCGAACTGGGGTTGAAGGATTACCTTATGTCCGATATTCCCTTGTCCGATATTCTGATAAATCCCGGAGGCTATTGGCTAACGGGCACTGAGACCGTAAAAAACGATATAGCCTTATCTGATATCCTGATAAATCCCGGATTTCAGCGTTTAGTGTTATTGCCTGGTAGAAGCCAGACGATAGACGCTTCGGAAATGCTGTCCAGCCCCAGAATGAAGAGTTTGATTGAAGATATAAAAAGCCGCTATGAATCAAGAATCATAATATTTGATTTGCCGCCCATTCTGTCCACGGATGATGTTCTGGCCAGTATGGACTATTTCGATGCGGCCTTGCTGGTGGTTGAAGAGGGCGGCAATAAGCCGGAAGAAGTAACCAGGGCTTTGCAGATGCTGTCAGGTACTCAATTGTTGGGCACCGTACTAAACAAATCGGAAACCCTGCCCGATCATCAAGGATATTATTAACCGAGATTGTGGGTGCGAATTCATTCGCACTGTGTGAACCTATGCTTTACAGTTCGCCCTGAGCCTGTCGAAGGATGAGTGAACAAGTTATTTAGTAATGGGCATGGAATAAATCAGGGAATTGTAGGTGCGAATTCACTTGTGCCCTTCAGGGTATTCGCACTGTGCGGATAAATCCGCACCTACATCTGAAATTCGTCCGCGCACTTGAGGAAGTTATTTTATGCGCGTTCCTTAGGATTCGGCCGTAACAATTTTCCTGGTTAATTAGGGATGTACCGGCGACAGAAGGAGCATCGATCGCAATTTACGCGCTTCACTACATTCAGCACATGAGGAAGGCGAATATAGAAGTGGGAGCGATGCCCTCATCGCGACTAAACGACTAACCGGGCCATTTTAAATCGCGACGTAATATTCAAAAGGCATAATGAGATCGTTCCCACAGGAACGCTCTTAACTTGAAGGGATATCGACATAACCGAATCCTTAGCAATTCAGGTTCGACAAGATTCTCCCTGGCTTGCCGAAGAAAGGGATTTACCGCGAGCAGCTATGCCAGAGACTCATGCGGCACCGGTGCGGCAAAACCCGTTAAATTTTAATAGGGCATGACCCGATAGGGCAAACGGGATAAAAGCAGTCCGAGTCTAACGTCCCTTCTTAAGGGCAAATTAAAGTAGACCGGCCAAAATTTCTGGAAAGTAATGGTTATTACCTATGTTTTTTCACGATAATATAACTTCTAGAAGGATGGAAGTTTTAAACTCATTACGCTGATTATCAATAGACATATTTTTGATGGGCAATAATGTGGTTGGCAATAAGTTTGACTATAATAAATTATATTGTGCGAGAAAACTTGGCTCCGATTATTGCGGTTGGAAAAATCTCTAACGGAATTATTTTTACCTGCTAACTTTCTATTAGGGACTTGATGTGCGTAAATAGAAAATAATCGCCTTGTATTTTAAAATTGTTTAAATAAAAAATTTGATTGAGCTGCTTTGGGATGTGATGATGAAAAAAAATATATTTAATGTAAAGAAAATTCTTTTATTGCTTTGCCTGTTTTCAAGCTCATCCTATGCGCAGGATTATTATGTTTGTAACAATGGAAGTGATAGCAACTCCGGTTCGTCCCCCTATGAACCCTGGGCAACATTTGATTATGCCATGTCAAAATTTGGTAAATTAAACGCTGGCGAATCCATCTTATTTTGTAGAGGCGGAACTTTTACTTCATCTTATCCTAGACTATTTAACCAAAACTGTACACAGGATGCACCTTGTACCATAGCCGATTATATACCACCAAATATAGCGCCTACAGATGCTAAGCGTCCTGTTATTACAAATAGTATCGATCGTGGCGCTTTGAATTTTCAGGATGGAGGCTCTGCCGACCATGATGAAGGTTATGTGGTAAAAAACCTGTCACTCAAGGGAAACGGTACTGGAAATGGTATTTTTCTGTTCAATGACGTGGACTTTGTAACCATTGATGGGGTCATTATTGATGGGTTTGATATTGGTGTGCATTCAGCCGGCGCCAATGCGCCCAATCCCGGCGCCAATCAGGTCAATGAAAATATAATATTAAAAAACTCAATTATTACTAATAATAAAGGCCAGGGTTGGCTAGGCGGTTGCAATAATTGCATCATTGATAATAATAAGTTCATTAATAATGGATTTGCCAGAAAGATACTCAATCATAATATCTACATTGGCGGTAATGATAATTATGGAATTACGGTCTCCAATAATACGCTATATAAAGCAGCTATAGTGGATGGCAAATGCTATGGGGTTTCCTTGGTAGTTCATGGGGTTGTACAAGATCTAACTATTAGAAACAATACGGTTTATGAGGATATTGGTTCTGCCCATGAAACGTGTTGGGGTATCAGTGTTGATCCCGGTTATGCTAAAGAAGAATCCTTCAGCAATGTGCTGATTACGGACAATAAGGTGACTAATGTCGGTAATGTGGGCATCGGTTGCGCTTCCTGCACGGATTTGCGAATTTTAAATAACACCATAACGCATTCCCAGGATTTCGGGTCTACGGCAATCAGAGTACCCGTTAGGACAGAAGACAGCGTTAAATCCGATCGTATAGAAATTACAGGCAATTATATTGATCTGCTGGATACCAATAACAGAGGTAAACAGGGTATAGTTGTACCCGATACAGGAGATATCAATATAGGAATAAATGAAGTTTACATATCAAGGTAATATAAATAAATTATTATCGATTTAAGGATGGCTTAGTAAATAGTATGAGCTATTTCTGCGGCTATTCAGCCAATAATCGCTAGTTAAGAAACATATTGTTGTTCCGGCATGGATTGCCGGTGTAACGATTTAACTGAATGGCATCAGATTAGCTTTTATGTACAATTGTTTTGCTTCAATAATCGTTTAAACAGTATTTAGGATCAGGTAGTGGATTTAGACATCATTTCAGGAATCAACCAATTTCTTACCGAACAACCGTCGCTTTCATACATCCCTCTTGGCACCTGTATAATTATTGGTCTGGCCGCCAGTTATTATCAGGTTAGCAAAAGGACCAGACTGCAACCGGTAATTGATAATGGCAACATAAATACCCCGGACAAACCTAAATTGGTAATCGAAGCCGGACTTACCGAACGCCAGTATTGGCATGATCTTTGGCGCTACCGGGAATTATTCTATTTCCTGGCCTGGCGCGATATTCTGGTACGTTATAAGCAAACCATTATTGGTGTCGCCTGGGCCGTGCTGCGGCCGCTGTTAACGATGATTGTATTCAGCGTGATCTTCGGCAAACTGGCGAAATTACCTTCCGATGGCGTGCCTTATCCCATAATGGTATTTGCCGCGATGCTGCCTTGGCAATTTTTTGCCAATGCCTTATCCGAATGCAGTAACAGCCTGATCAGTAATGCCAATCTGGTGTCCAAAGTCTACTTCCCGCGTCTAATAGTGCCTACTAGTGCGGTTGTCGTCAGCTTTATCGATTTCTTGATTTCCTCCAGCATACTGGTTGCACTGATGATCTGGTACCAGTTTGTACCTACCTGGGGCATGCTCATGCTGCCGTTTTTAATCCTGCTGGCATTTGCTGCAGCGCTGGGCGGTGGACTTTGGTTTACCGCACTCAATATTAAGTATCGCGATTTCCGTTTTATTGTCCCATTCGTAGTGCAATTTGGTTTATATGTATCGCCAGTAGGCTTTAGCAGCAATATCGTGCCGGAACAGTGGCGTCTGTTATATTCGCTCAATCCCATGGTTGGTGTGATCGATGGCTTCCGCTGGGCTATTTTGGGTCAGGACACCGCGATATACTGGCCAGGGTTTCTGTTGTCTGTCGGGATCGTGGCTTGCCTGTTAATCAGCGGTATTTGGTATTTTCGTAAAACGGAACGCACTTTCGCGGATATTATTTAGTTATGTCAGACGCAGTTATTAAGGTTGAAAACCTCAGCAAAAAATACGTCATTGCTCATCAAACCAACGGAAGCGGAGGGCGCGGCACGTTGCGCGATGCGATTACCGACGGTTTTAAATCGGTAAGTAAACGATTTACCAAGAAATCCGACATAGATCCTGGTCATGAAGACTTTTGGGCGTTGAATGATATATCGTTTGAAATTAAACAAGGTGACCGCGTCGGTATTATTGGCCGTAATGGTGCGGGTAAATCGACACTGCTAAAAATTCTGAGTCGCATCACTGAACCGACCCATGGCAGGATTACCATCGAAGGTCGCGTGGCCAGTTTGCTGGAAGTAGGCACCGGGTTTCATGCCGAACTGACCGGCAGAGAGAATATCTTTCTCAATGGTGCAATTCTGGGCATGAGTAGGCAAGAGATCAAGCGAAAATTTGATGAAATCGTCGACTTTTCAGAGGTAGAAAAATTTCTCGATACACCAGTAAAGCGTTATTCATCAGGCATGTATGTGCGTTTGGCGTTTGCGGTTGCCGCGCATTTGGAACCTGAAATTTTGATTGTTGATGAAGTGCTGGCAGTAGGGGATATAGAATTTCAGGATAAATGTCTTGGTAAAATGCAGGAAATATCACAAAAACACCAGCGTACAGTTATTTTTGTTAGTCATAATATGGCAGCTATTAACGCCTTATGTTCGCGATCTATTTTATTAAGAAATGGTCAATTAGTTGCTGATGGGAAAACTGGGGAAATTATCCCTTTATATGCTCAGCCTATAGGAAAAAATAACTCTGACTTAATGCAAAGGGCTGACAGAAAAGGCAATAAAATGGTTATTGCCACAAATGTTAGTTTTTGTAACGCTAGTAACCTGGCTATTAATAATATACATTGTGGAGATGATATTACTATACGTATTGATTATAAAAACAATACTGGAGATTATATAAGTAATATTCATATTGGCATAGGTTTTTATGATTTGTATGGTCGCCTTATGACCATGCTCCAAACAGAGCCACTTAATAGTTCTTTAAATGCTGAAAAAAATGGTGGTGCTTTCTTATGTCATATTCCAAAATTTCGACTTGTCCCTGGGAAATATTGGTTAAACTATGATATTTATCATTACCGTTATGAAGATATGTGTGATTCATTGCAACAGGCCTTAGAATTTGAGGTATATGAAGGTGATTTCTTTGGCACTGGTAAATTAACATGGTATGGCATGGGAGGGGTTTTATTTGAACATGGCTGGAAAAGTGAAAATTAATGATAGATATATAGAAAATAAAGTTACCAAAGGTGAGTCTATAAAACTATTAATTTTTCATAGTTCCGGTGGATTTATTGGAGGATCTGAAATCTATCTTAGAAACTTAGTACATACAGCGGTAAATGATGGTATAGATGTAAGTGTTTGTTTCGGTTTTAATAGTGTTGTACCTGAGAGATATGATCAAGATTTAATAAGTTATGGCGCTAAAATAGTAAATATTAACTTTGATCCTATTTTTCAGTTTGGTATTGCAAATTTTAAAAGTATATGGCAGTGGCTAGGTAAAATTAATCCAAATATAGTATTATTTAATAGATTTGCCAATTGGGATTCGTATCGTAACGCAATTATAGTTTCATTAATAAGAGGTTATCGAGTAATTACCGTAGAACATAATGATCCACCGGCATGGCCTAAATATCCACCACGTAAGCACCCTCCAAGGAATTTGCATATTCGAGACATATTAAAAAAAATTAGATTTAAACTTGTTGCTAATCAGCTAGATGCAATTATTTGTATGAATCAAATTGCTTATCATAGGTATATTAATGAGTATGGTTGCCAGAGCGACATTGTACGTTTAATTTATAACGGTGTAGATATTAAAAAATTTGAATTTAATGTTAATTCACGTAATAAATGGCGAGAGAAGCTAGGTTTAGTTAGTAAAAATATTATGGTTATTGCAGTTGGTAGGCATAGCCGAGAGAAAGGCATGGATATTTTGCTAGAATCTGTAGCAATGTTGCCTGATGCCCAGCAAAAAAAAGTTACATTAGTACTTGTAGGAAATGGATCAGAGCATGTCGCTCTAAAACAACAAGCAATAAGATTAAAAATTCTGGCACAAATAAAATTTCTAGGTGAGAGATCTGATATACCTCAATTGTTATGGGCTTCAGATTTATTTGTTTGTCCATCAAGACAGGAAAGTTTTGGTATATCAATTGCCGAAGCTATGGCAGCTAGTCGTTGTGTTATCGCTACTAGAGTTGGAGGAATTTCTGAACTCATGAAAGATAGCGGTATTCTCATTCCTCCAGAATCGCCAGAGGCTTTGAGTAAAGCAATACTTAATATGATTAATAATGAAAATCTAAGAGATGAGTTTGGCAGATTAGCTTTTCAGCGAGTTAGTACTTACTTTGGTTTAGAGCGATCTATGCAACAAACTTTGGATTTAATTAAATATTGCACCAGATGTAATCGATAATTTGAAATCAAAGAGGCTATTAAAAAAATATAAATTTTCTGAATTCACTCATTATATACATAAAATATGGTATTAACTTTGTTGAAAAATTAATTTTCTAATAGTTATAAAAGTTATGTCAGAAATTTAGCAAGTTCTTAATTAGTTTTTGTATTTCATGAATTTTTACTAAGACTTACTGCAAATTTTTTATTAAAAACTTGATTTCTAAAGATTTTATGAACAAAGATCCGGTTGTTTCTATTATCATGCCAATGCGCAATGCAGAAGTCTATGTTGCAGAAGCGGTCGATTCAATTTTATGTCAGTCCTTTCAGGATGTAGAGCTGATAATTATCGACGACCAATCAACTGATCAATCACGCGAGATTGTTGAGAATATTTTGCATAATGACCACAGGATCAAGTTGATAAATGGCAACGCCCAGGGTATCTCCGCAGCCAAAAATAAGGGTGTGAAGCTTGCCAGCGGCAGGTTTGTGATGTTTTGTGATGCGGATGATTTATTGGCAAAAGATTGTATTGAAAGACAATTGAGCTGGCTTGCATTACATCCGGATGTTGGAGCGGTCTGCGCGCAGTTTGCCTTAATGGACTCCTACGGTGGCAATATTGTCAATTTGGATTCAGGAAAGTGTTCTTGTGATATTACGGAAGAGCTTCTCTCAGGGCAAACACGTACTTCTTTATGTACTTTTATTATCAAGCGTGAACTTGTGGATGTAATAGGCGGTTTTCGGGAGTTTTTTGTTTCCGCTGAAGATATTGATTTTCAATTTCGACTTGCAGAAGTATGTAAAATCTTTTATATGTCGGAAAACGTTTATTTTTACCGGCTCAATGATTCATCGATTGTACATACGCAACCATCAAAAAAAAGGATTTTCTTTGAGGAAACGGCTCGTCTTTTTAGACAGCAACGCGCCTTAAAAGGAATTGATGATTTGCAATCTGGGCACCCACCTTTGGTGCCGGAAGATCAAGGGGATGCAATTAATTCTAAAGATCAATTGCAAGGCGCGCTAATAGGTTCTGCCTGGCGCTTGCACAAGCAAGGCGAAAAACTAAAGGCTATTAAAAGCGGGTTTCGAGCGTGTTTGATTAATCCGGCAAATCTAATGGCATGGAAAAGCTATATCATGCTTTTTATCAAATAATTTATTTCAGAAATTCCGCTTTTAATCGCAAAAATATAAGGGATGACATATTAAATGCCTAATTGGTTTGCTTATGCCGTTTTAGCTTTATGGCCATTGGTTGCAGTGCGGTTATATCGATCTAAATCGGTAACGGAAGCGACTTTATGGACCATACTCGGCGGGCATATGTTTTTGCCGGTAGGGACCCAAGTGGATTTACCAATGATACCGCCTCTTGGCAAGGAATCAATTCCAGCACTTGTAGCGTTTTTTGGCTGCCGCTTTATAGCCGGGAGAAGAATTTCTTTTATAGGTCAGCGCGGTTGGGTGCTCTGGTTGTTGCTGCTATTTATATTGGGGCCTTTTGTTACCGCGGAATTGAATAGTGATGCTGTTTTCGTCGGCGGGCATCGGTTGCCTCCGATGGAGCATTATGACGCGCTTTCCGCAGTAATCAATCAGTTGATTGTTATTATGCCATTTTTTCTTGGGCGGCAGCTGTTTCGAACCGAAGAAGATCATGCTCTTCTGTTTAGAGCTCTTATTGTGGCAGGATTGTTTTATTCATTGTTGATGTTGTTGGAAGTGCGCATGAGCCCCCAATTACATGGTTGGCTGTATGGCTATTTTCCGCATGGTGCCCATAGTTTTGGTCAGGAAAAGCGGTTTGGCGGCTTTAGGCCGGTTGTATTTATGGGGCATGGCCTTTTAGTGGCTTTTTTTGCAGCCGTTACAGTTATAGCTGCAACGGTATTTTGGCAGTTAAAAATTAAAGTACGTGAGTTTTCATCGGCAAAAGTTACTTATTATTTATTGTTGGTGCTGTTGTTGTGCAAAAGCGTTGCCTCCATCCTATATGGTTATGTAGCCTTTTTGTTGATTAAAGTAACTTCGTTTAAGACTCAGCTACGAATAGCCAAAATATTGGTGTTGATAGCACTGCTCTATCCAAATATGAGTATTATGAATATTTTTCCTCATCAAACCTTGATGAACTGGACGGAATCCATGAGCGCCGAGCGTGCGGAATCATTGGGTTTCCGCTTTGAAAATGAAGATATGTTGCTGAACCATGCTCGGCAACGCTTGTTTTTTGGATGGGGCGGTTGGGGGCGTAATCGTGTTCATAATGAAGAAACCGGCAGGGATATGACTGTGACGGATGGAAAATGGATTATCACTTTGGGAACATTTGGATGGTTGGGTTTTATTGCTGAATTCGGACTTCTGGCATTGCCGGTTTTTCGTGCCGCATCTGTTTTTAAGTGGGTTAAAACGCAACAGGAAAAGATTCTTCTATCGGCACACGCGCTTCTTGTTGGGTTTGTTATGATCGATCAATTACCCAATGCTTCGCTGGCGCCCTGGTTATGGTTATTGGCTGGCGCACTGCTTGGTCGTACTGATGCGATTCTTAATACAACTAAGAGAACGGATTCCGTCCAATTTGCCTGATTCCTCAAAAAATTATCAAAGAAGCTAGGAAATTGGCATATTTTCTAAAAGTTCATAAATTGTTCTACTAAAAAGTACTGATATTTTAATAAAGGTCCAGAATGAATATAACAATAATAATGGCAAATGCATCAATGTCTGGTGGCGTCAGAGTATGTGCCATTTATGCAAAAAAATTGATTGAGCGAGGGCACCATGTCAATGTCATTGCTCCGCCGAAAAAACTATTAACCTTCAAACAACAATTAAAAGGGCTGATTAAAGGTGCTGGCTGGATAAAGGTTGCCGAACAATTACAAAATCATTTTGATTTATTGGGTGTTAAAGTCACTTACTTGGAATCAAATCGGCCAGTTACGGGTGACGATGTACCTGATGCGGATGTGGTTATCGCAACCTGGTGGGAGACGGCTGAATGGATTGCTCAATTTCCGGCAAGCAAAGGAGCAAAAGTATATTTTATTCAGGGGCATGAGATTTTTCCATGGTTACCTATTGAAAGAGTTAGGAAAACCTATAGTTTGCCGTTGCATAAAATAACTATTTCAAATTGGCTGTTATACTTGATGCAAAATACTTATCAGGATTCAATAGTTTCACTAGTTCCCAATAGTGTTGATACTGATCTATTTTTTGCACCGTTAAGGTCAAAACAAATAAAGCCTACATTGGGTTTTTTATATTCGAATGCCGAGCTAAAAGGTATTGATATCGCGCTAAGGGTAATTGAACAAGTAAAAAAACAATTACCTGAATTGCGTGTAGTTTGTTTTGGAAGCAGTCAGCCTTTAAAAAATTTATTCCCTGAGTATTTTGAGTTTGAATATCAGCCACAGCAATCACGTCTGCGAGAGATATACGAACAATGCGATGTATGGCTTTGCTGTAGTCGATCAGAAGGGTTTCATTTGCCCCCTTTGGAGGCAATGGCATGCCGTTGTCCTGTGGTATCTACCAAAGTGGGGGGGCCGGAAGATATTATTAGGCAAGGGGAAAACGGTTTTCTATGCGAAATTGATGATGTAAATAATTTGACTGACGCTGTGATGCGAGTATTAGGCTCAACAGAGCAGGAGTGGCTTGCATTATCAGATGAAGCCTATGCTACGGCTACCCGATATAGTTGGGATGACGCTACAGAGTTGTTTGAACAGGGATTAACCCTTGCGGTTAACAGGCAGCAAAATAATCAATTGTAATAAACGATTTTTTGAAATTATAGCAAGGAAGCCACAAGGACTTATTAATGGTTAATAAAATTAATTATAACGTAGCTATAGTTATCGTAAATTACCGGACAGGCGAGTTAGTCGTTAATTGTCTTGAGTCGTTGAAAGCTATTTTTAATCAATCCGTTAAAGTCGTTATCGTCGATAATTCTTCCGGGGATAATTCGGTCGATTTAATTAGTAATTGGATTTCAAATAATGAAAATGCCTATTTGATCTGTTCGGAAAACAATTTGGGTTTTTCTGGTGGTAATAATCTGGCAATGGAATCTGTGAAAAAAATGGGTTTCAGTGCTGATTTTATCTGGTTATTAAATCCTGATACCTTCGTACGTGAAAATGCATTACAACATTTGCTGACATTCATGCAGCAAAATCTCCAGGTAGGCATTGCAGGATCAAGACTCGAAGATAGTGATGGTAAGCCTCAATGCTCGGCATTTCGGTTTCATTCCGTTTTAAGTGAATTGGATAATGGATTAAGGTTAGGCATTATTACCCGGCTGTTACAAAACTGGCAGGTACCATTACCGATTTCAGATGTGCCTGTTAGTGTTGATTGGGTAGCCGGGGCCAGTATGCTGATTCGGAAACAGGTTTTCGATGACGTTGGGCTATTTGATGACAAATATTTTCTGTATTTCGAAGAAACGGATTTTTGTTTGCAAGCGAAAAAGTCGGGCTGGCCTTGTTGGTATGTACCGGCAAGCCGGGTTGTGCATTTCGTTGGCAGTTCAACCGGCGTGACCGATGGCAGCAAAAAAAGACGCCCTCGTTATTGGTTTGAATCTAGACAACGGTACTTTTTAAAAAATCATGGTTGGCATTATCTGATATTGGCTAATCTGGCTTGGGGACTGGCTTTTTTGTTATTCCGGATTCGTCAAAAAATACAAAACAAACAAGATAATGAGTCAGAGTTTTTGTTAAGGGATTTTGTTAATTTCAATTTTTTTAATAAATGAGTGCCTTGATGAAAAAACGTGGTGCAACCAACGAAAATCCCAAAGATATTGGCTTCCTTGCTCTGATCAAAGAAGACTTTCTGACACATGATAGAGATTTTTTTGAGCAAGGACTATGGGCCATTGTTGTACATCGGTTTGGCAATTGGCGCATGGATATAAAATATAAGTTAATACGCGCGCCTTTTTCGATTTTGTATAAAGTTCTATACAAAGTCGTGGAATGGACCTGCGGTATTACCTTGCCTTATACCGTTAGATTGGGGCGCAGAGTTAGAATCTGGCATCACAGTGGAATGATCTTGCATGCCGAGTCCATTGGTAATGATGTGCATATTCGCCACAATACGACGATGGGCGTCGTTAGGACACATCAAAATTATGAACTTCCGATCATTGAAGACCGGGTGGATATTGGTGCCGGAGTCTGTCTGCTTGGCCGCATCAGGATAGGTCATGATAGTGTCATAGGCGCGAATGCCGTAGTTCTTGATAATATCCCACCTCAATCCGTTGCAGTAGGTAGCCCGGCTCGGGTCGTAAAGGTGTTAAATGGACAAGGCTAATCTGGGTATCGTCATTATCGGCAGGAACGAGGGAGAAAGGCTGTTACGGTGTATTAAGTCGGCTACTCGCGAAACCGGTATCGTCGTTTATGTGGACTCTGGCTCGACTGATAACAGTATTGAATTAGCCAGACAGTTAGGTGCTGAAGTTGTTGATCTGGATTTGTCTGTTCCTTTTACGGCCGCCAGGGCAAGAAACGCCGGATTTGAGTTTTTAAACACTCAATATCCGTCTCTGAATTATGTTCAATTTATTGATGGTGATTGTGAACTTGTTGAAGGTTGGGTTCAACGGGGATTAGATTTTTTAAACACAAGTCCTCAATTCGCGATTGTCTGCGGGCGTCGTAGAGAACGTTATCCGAAAGCCTCAATTTATAATCAATTGTGTGATCTTGAATGGGATACGCCGGTAGGCGAAACCAGGTTCTGCGGTGGCGATGCCTTGATGCGCGTTGATGCACTGAAAGCGGTAAGCGGATTTAACGGTAGCTTGATTGCCGGAGAAGAGCCGGAATTATGCATCAGGTTGCGGCAGGCCGGCTGGAAGATTTATCGTCTGGATGCGGAAATGACACTGCATGATGCGGCAATGACACGATTTAATCAATGGTGGAGGCGTACACAGAGGGGGGGCTATGCCTTTGCGGAAGGGGTTTTTATGCATGGTGGATCACAGGAATGTCATCGGGTCAAAGAATCGCGTAGCGTCTGGTTGTGGGGCTGTTTGATTCCGGTTGTAGCGGGCAGTGTAGCCTTTTTTAAAGGGATGATGGGATGGGGGGTTCTATTAGTCTATCCGTTGCAGGTTGGGCGCTTGGCTTTGCGAAGTCGGTGCATGCCGCCGAATAACTGGTTGCAGGCGTTTTTTTTGGTGTTAGGTAAATTTCCAGAATTTCTGGGCCAGCTACAGTTTTTATGGAATCGGTTGATTGGTAGTAAAGGTCAATTGATTGAGTATAAATGAAGAGATGGTGGTTAGGAGTCAGCTGAAAATTCTTATCCTGAACTGACCGTTAGTTCTAATCAATTAGACCTTGTTTATTTTGTCTCGGAAAATTGATTGTCAGCTTTGGCAGAAATTCTTGGGATGCCAATGGTAAATTGGGACCAAATGTCTTTTATTCGTCAGCTTCGCAATGACGCTCAGTCGAGTATTGGAATACGCTCATAGGAAATGATTATTACAGCGCTGACTAGTATTCAGTCAGCCTTGTTCTGACGAGTAAAAATTTGCAGAAGATTCATAGCGTGTGAATAGTGCGAATACCCTCAAGGGCACAAGTGAATTCGCACCTACAATTTAACCGTCATAATTAAATTGACTGAGTACTAGTGAATAAGAAACAGAACGGGATTCATTTTGATGCTCAAAGAAAAGGTTTCTCTTTAGGAGGAATATGATAAATAAACGATATATACTTTATACAAGAATACCAATACAAAAGGACGCTTCTGGAAGGTTATTTTGTGACCCACTATGGGCAAAGGATATAAAGCTTCATCTAAATTATATAAGCAATTTTAGTTTATGTTGCCCCGTTGTTAACGTGTCATCCAACTATAAGCTTAAAGGTCAAGAAGAAATAACTGATTATAATATAAGACAAATATATCCTTTAACGAAGGATGAAGGGCTATTATCCATTATTAGAAATTTCTTTCCAAATTTTATCAAAGTGGCTGAAGCTTGTTCTGATGGCGAAATTGTACACTCTGGAGGGGCAGGATGGGCATTTCCACTTTCTTTTTATCTATTAATTTTGAGGCCTTTTTTAACTTTTCATTGGATGATTGTAATTGAGTCATCTTTCTGGATGCTACGTAAAGACGAAAAAATAACTGTTAGAAGATTTGTTGAGCACCATTTGTATACGATACTCCTAAAACTTTGTGTAAAATATTCAGATGCAAGAATATTTACTCAAACATTCTATAAAAATTACTTTCTAAATGATGGCGAGCGTACATTAATTGCACCGGCCACATGGGTTGATGAAGATCATATAATAGCTTCTGAAACCCTATTTCAAAAAATAGCTTTACGTAAAAATAAACCACTTGAAATATTATTTCCGGCTCGGTTGGAAGTTAATAAAGGTGTCTATATTGTATTTGATGCTATTAAGATATTATCGGGTTTAGTGAATAAACCCATTAATATTACATTTATGGGAAAGGGTGTTCTTGCTAAAGAGTGTGAAGAGTTTTCTAAAGGAAATTATGGCTCTATCAGTGTCAAGTTTCATGAGCCAGTTGAATATGGGAAACCATTTTTTGATCAACTGTTCAAATATGACGTGGTATTAGTTCCAAACCTTGCAGAAGAGCAGCCTAGGATTATATTTGACGCTTTTAGTCAAGGAATTGCAGTTATTGCATCTGATACTACAGGTATTATAGATATCACGGAAAATAATAAGAATATTATTTTATTTGAAAGAGGTGACTCTCAGAGTCTTGCAGATAGTTTATTCTATATTATAGAAAATCCAGATAAAATGGATCAATTAGGTCTTGAAGCTTTGGATAGTGTAAAGAATAAAACTCATAAACAAATGCATGTGGATAGAGAATTTTTTTTAAAAAATACTTTAAAGTAATTGTTATTCAATGGATATAATACAATAAGAATACTAGTTGTTATAGTCAATTATAAAACGTCTGAATTGCTCTGCATATACACTATATACTTTAATATTACAGCTAGATTATAATATTGATAATATAAGTATCATATTAATGCATAATGATATTTAATAAACAACAATAATTCAGTCTAGAAATATCTGATAGTTTTCAATTGGGATCTTATATTCGGATACTTGTAATGTGTAGCAGTAAGAATAACCAGATCAGTATAATGAATGATATTTTTAAGAATTTTCCCACTTGAAAAGCTATTTATGGTGGCTGGCCAAATAATTAATAAAAAATTTAAATAATGGATAGTGGATATGAATATAAATTTGAAAATTGCAATAATTGGCTTGGGCTATGTAGGACTGCCTTTAGCGGTTGAATTCGGTAAAAAAATTCCCACATTGGGATTTGATATTAATCAAGCCCGTGTGAGCGAATTATTGGCGGGGATAGATTCTACGTTAGAAACATCCAGGGAAGAGTTGGCGCAAGCAACTATGCTCACATGCACATCGGACGATGCTTTATTGGCTTCATACAATGTTTATATTGTAACCGTCCCCACACCTATTGATGGAAGCAAAAATCCGGATCTTTCGCCGGTCAAATCCGCTACAAGTCTGATAGCCCGATATCTCAAGGAAGGCGATATTGTTATTTATGAGTCCACGGTTTATCCGGGAGCCACGGAAGAAGTATGCGTGCCGATTCTTGAGAAGATTTCCGGGTTGATTTTTAATCAGCATTTCTTTTGCGGCTACAGCCCTGAAAGAATTAATCCCGGCGATAAAGAACGACGGCTGACTAATATCCTTAAAATTACCTCAGGTTCCACGCCCGAAATCGCAACCGTTGTTGATGATTTATATAATTCAATTATTACCGCCGGAACGCATAAGGCGAGCAGTATTAAAGTGGCCGAGGCGGCAAAGGTCATTGAAAATACCCAGCGTGATATCAATATTGCCTTAGTGAACGAACTGGCTCTTATATTCAATCGTGTCGGTATTGATACTCAAGAGGTCTTAGAGGCTGCGGGCACCAAATGGAATTTTTTGCCTTTTCGCCCTGGTTTGGTCGGCGGGCATTGCATCGGTGTCGATCCTTATTACTTAACGCATAAGGCTGAGGCATTGGGCTATCATCCGCAATTAATTTCCGCCGCCCGGCGCATTAATAATGATATGGGGCTGTTTGTCGTCGGTGAAGTCGTAAAACTCATGGCAATGAAAGGTATTAGTATTGTTAATTCAAAAATATTAATGCTGGGCTTGACATTCAAGGAAAACTGCCCTGATTTAAGAAATACCCGAGTTGTGGAAATGGTCAAGGAACTGAATATTTACCATGCAAATGTCGATATTTATGATCCCTGGGTGAATAAGGAGGAAGCTAAGCATGAGTACGGTATCGATGTGATAGATAAGCCGGAAGCTGAAACCTATGATGCCATTATTATTGCTGTTTCACATGATCAGTTTAAAAAGATGGGAGCGCATGGAATAAGGGCTTTAGGTAAGGGAAATCATGTTATTTATGATATTAAGTATCTATTGCCGTCTGATCAGGTGGATGGCAGGTTATAGTTAATAAGGATTCGGTTAAAAAACTTTCCAATTTGCCGATGCAATCAGCGATTATTTAGGGCGAATTTACTTGTGCCCTTTGGGTATTTGTCCTGGGCGACTTAAGTCGCCCCCACAACTGTTGCTCGTCAAGATTCAAGGAAATTATTTCTCGCCTTATCCTGAGTGAAATTGATAAATACGGATTCGAAACTTGTAACAATTCATTTAAGTTATTTATGGTTAATTTGAGCTATAGAATGCGATAAGGAAATCATGCGTTTGTGGTCGATTTAGGTGAGTTTTAATGTCTGATACAAAAAAAAATATTAAAGGAATTGTTGCTTCAAATTCGAAATGGTTTATTCATGAAGTCTTTGACTGTATCGCCTCTGGAAGCATTGCAGTTACGCTTAGAGGCGAATCTGACGAGCATAGAATAAAATCATTAGGTATTGATGAAGTTATTGTTCCAAGGGTTGAATCTGGATGGATGACAATAGATTTTTCTCCTAGTGATCGCGAGGATGTTGCACAAATTTTATTTACTTCTGGTACCGAAGGTGAGCCTAAAGGCATTGAAATAACACATCGCGGGTTATCTGATGTTGTAACTCGGCTTAATTCGATTATGGAAGTTGATGCTTCAATACGGGAATATGTGGGTGTTCCCGTGTATCACTCTTTTGGATTCGGTCGGTGCCGTGCTGTCGCAACAGCCGGCGGTAGTTTTTATATTCCTGCTGGCGGATTTAATCCTGTTGAAATCAGTACAATGCTGCGCAATGGAGAGATTAACGCGGTTTCAGCTGTTCCAAGTCTTTGGCGGATATTGCTGCAAAATAAGGATATTTTTGGTAGTGAAGCCGGGGATCTGAAGTGGATTGAAATTGGTAGTCAATATATGCCTCAGGAGGAAAAAGAGGCACTTAAGTCTCTATTCTATAATGCGTGTATTGTTCAACATTATGGTCTTACCGAGGCCTCTCGAAGTACCTTCTTGGAAATTCACAAAGAAAGTGGTTCAGCCCTGGAATCAGTGGGGAAGCCTGTTGGGCACACTGAGGTAAAATTATCACACGATAATCGTATTATGATTAGAGGACCTCATGTTGCCAAAATGGGTGTCGTTAACGGAATAAAAACCAGTTTAACTGATAGTGACGGTTGGCTAACCACGAATGATCTTGGTTCTTTTGAAAATGGATTCCTGTTTTTTAAAGGGAGAGCCGACGATGTTATAAATTGTGGCGGCATTAAACTTCAGCCTGAAGCAATGGAGTCAGAAATACTTAATGCCTTGGGCATCAGGACGGGGATTGCTGTATGTAGAATTCCAGATCCGTTGCGAGGAGATGGAATTTTAATTGCCGCAACACCAGAAGTTAACGCAAATCAGGAATTAATCTACTCAACGTCTATAGCCGCGCTAGGCTTGCACGGTATCCATACTGTTGAATCAGTCAAACTGATTCAAGTGGATAGTTTTCCTCGCACCGATACAGGCAAAATACAAAGAAGAGCGCTTGCCGATATCTATTTATCTGGAAATGGTTACAAGATCTTTCAAAACAATAAGCCTAAGTCGACGCAGCAATATGTTGCGCCTGAAACACAGCAACAAAAGGAGTTGGTAAAAATTTGGGAGGAACTTCTCGGTACTTCTCCGATTGGTATTGACGATAGTTTTTTTGATCTTGGCGGCGACTCACTCTCAGCCATTAATATCATGATTAAAATGCAAAAACATGGTATTGATGAAGCGAGTTGTAGAGGTATATTTAAAGGATTAACAATCCGAGAGATTACCGACGGTATTAATAGCAGCCGCAAGCCTATGGAAAAACCGGTAAGCATAAGAACAAAGACTAACTTAATGGTTAATAATCTGCGGTTTTTCTTGGTTTTATTTGTGGTTTTGAGCCATTGGTCCGGGTTTGTATTTGATCGTTTGCCGGATAATTTTCGATATATTGAAAGCTTATTATTTCCTGTATTCGCGTTTGGGACACCAGGGTTTGCTATCATTTTTGGCATTTCCGTTGGCTTTGTAATTTACCCTCATTTTCAAGAGTCACCTAAATCTCTAAATAATACGATTAAAACGGGTTTAATTTTAATAGGCTCGGGTATATTGATGCTGGCGCTTATGAATATCTGTCTCATTATGGGGCGTGGTGAAATATTAAACTGGACCAAAATATTTAATGCTTTTTGGAGCGTTCTTGTCTTTTACTTTCTATGCTTACCAACACTTCACATCTGGTTGAGGGCAATTTCATGGAAAAACAATGAAATTTTTAATTGTCTTGTTTTGGCTGGTTTGAGTTTTTTAATAAGTATATATATCGGTAGTCAATTTAGCGGCTACCCACTGTATGGGTTTTATGAGTTTATTAAGCTTATTTTTACAGCTAAATATAACTATTTTTCTATGCTTTCAGGGGTTTTTTTAGGTCTTGCTGCGGGTATCTATATCTATAGAAATTTTGAAAGTAAAAAATTAGCTAAAGATATGTTAATCATGGGAGCGATAATCAGCGTTTTAGGTATTTTATTATCAATAATTTTAGGACATCAGGATCAGTGGTGGCTTAGGGGTAAACCGGTTTTTATCTGGATGTGGGTGTTCTATTATGGAATCATCATGATAATGATATCCGGATTGAGGATATTAACCCTTAGTTATGAAAATAGAAGTGAATTCATAAAAAAATATATAAACATTGCTGCAGTGATTGGCCAATTAGCGCTGCCTATATATGTTATGCATGAGATTGCAATGCCTATGAAACAATTATTGGATTTAGCAGGGTTAAATATTATATTTTCTCTTATGTTATCTCTAGGATTGTTTTTTATCGTCATTTATTTGTCTGGCCGCAAACTTTATTCCATATATTATGCAAGTTGAGCCATGTTTTCTCATTTTCGATTAGAGATATAGAGAAATGAATTTTTATGGCTTCTTTGAAATAAGTTAAATAAAAAGGGAACAGAAAATTGAAACAGGCATACGTCATTATTTCGCCATGTCGCAATGAAGCCGACTTTATGAAAAAAACACTGGACAGTGTGATTGCGCAATCGATCCAACCAAAGTTATGGGTGATAGTCGATGATGGCTCTACAGATGAAACGCCGGCTATTTTGGCTGATTATGCGAGCCGTTATCCATTCATCAAAATTGTAACACGCACAAATCGCGGGCATCGTAGCGTGGGGCCGGGCGTGATCGAGGCTTTTTATGCGGGCTTGGATGCAGTCGATTTAAGCGAGTTTGATTTTATTTGCAAGCTGGATTTGGATCTGATAATGCCCCCCCGGTATTTTGAGATTTTAATTCAGCGCATGAATGAAAATCCCAGGTTGGGCAACTGCAGTGGTAAACCCTATTTCGTAGATAAAGCCACCGGTAATCTGATTAGTGAGGGGTGCGGCGATGAAAATGCAATCGGGGCTTCAAAGTTTTACCGGCGGCAATGCTTCGAGCAGATTGGCGGCTTTGTCCGGCAAGTCATGTGGGATGGGATTGATGGGCATCGTTGCCGGCAGCTTGGCTGGATAGCCGTCAGTTGGGATGAGCCCGATTTAAGGTTTACTCATTTACGCCCTATGGGATCAAGCCAGCAAAATATTTTTACAGGGCGAATGCGGCATGGGTTTGGCCAGTATTTCATGGGTACCGGAATGATCTATATGCTGGCCTCTGCCTTATATCGCATGGCGCATCCACCTTATGTGATAGGCGGGCTGGCCATGTTCTGGGGTTATCTAAACAGTTTGTTAAAAGGTGTGCCAAAATTTGATGATGAAGAGTTGGTCAAATTTATAAGGCAATATCAATGGGCTTGTTTGTTTAAGGGCAAGTCAAGGGCAACTGCCGAGTTGAACGAGCAACAAGCAGCCGTCTGGAAAGGCTGATTTAACCATTATGAAAAAAATCAAGCTAGCCTATCTTGCCCCTGAGATTCCGGCGTTATCGGCCACTTTTGTTTACAATGAAATTTTTCAATTGGAACAGCAAGGGTATTCTGTCGTACCGTTTTCAGTCCATCAGCCCGGTGTTTTCATGCTCGATAAAAAACTGGCTGATTTGAAAGCGAGCGTTTTCAATTTGTATGCACAGAAGAAACACGTCGTACTAAAAGAGAATGCTCTGTTTTTGTTGAAGCATCCGCTTCGATATCTGATTACGCTAAAGATGCTGGTGTCGGATATGTTCAAAGTGGGTATTTTGTCCCGAACGTCAAGGGGGCTGGCTTTTCGTTTTTTTTATTCGGTTGTGCTTGCCAGGCAGCTTCTAGAACATGGCGTTCACCATATTCATGTGCATTTTGCTCATGTGCCTGCCGATATTGCCATGTATGCGGCTTCCTTGTCGGATATTTCTTTCAGTGTGACGGCCCATGCCAATGACCTGTTCGAAAGGGCGTGGTTATTGGCTGAAAAAGTCAAAAGAGCCAAGTTTTTTGCAACCATTTCTGAATTCAATCGGGAGTTTCTTCGCCAGCAAGGGTGTGATACTAATCAGATCGTGGTTGTCCGCTGCGGAGTGGATGCCGAACAGTTTCTCGGCAGGAAAAAAGCGGACTCGCCCGGCATACCCAAAATCGGATTTATTGGCAGATTGGTGGAAAAGAAAGGCGCTGACGATCTGTTGCTTGCCGCCAGTGAATTAAAAAAGCAGGGCGTCAGATTTCAATTGGTCATTGCCGGATCAGGCCCCTTGCAGGGCCAATTGACGGAATTAACCAGGGAGTTAGGCCTGTCTGATGACTGCGTCTCTTTTATCGGAGCGATCGCCCACTCTGATATCCCCGATTTTCTTAGCGAGCTGGATGTTTTTGTCTTGCCCTGTAAGAAAGGCACCGCTGGGGATATGGATGGCATTCCGGTAGTGTTGATGGAAGCCATGTTGACTGGGGTTTCTGTCATCTCCACCCACTTATCGGGCATCCCGGAACTGGTTATAGACCGTGAAACGGGTTTATTGGTTGAACCGGGGAATAAGATACAGCTTGCAAATGCAATCCGTACTTTAATTGAGGATAAAACCTTATCAAAACAATTAAACCTTAATGCGATTTCGAAAGTTAAAAAGGAATTCAATTTAAAGGACAATGCCGGCCAGCTTTCCAGACTCTTTGAAAAATACGTGGTTTCAGCTTAAGCTTTTGATTTTCCATTAACTAATTATAAAAATCATTCAATGGAAGCCTTCTATAGTCAATCCTGGTGTCTTTGCGGTTTACCTTTCGATGTGGTGGACACGTCTTCTGCAATTTCAGCTCTTAAGCGGGCAATAAAGGAAGAAAGGCCGTTTTTCATATCGACCCCCAATCTTAATTTTCTGATTGCGGCGCAAACGGATAAAGCTTTTCGGGAATCGGTTATTAACAGCGACTTATCGGTGGCCGATGGCATGCCGTTGATCTGGATGGCCAGATTATTAAAAATTCCTTTGCCGGAACGCGTGGCGGGTTCCAATTTGATGGAAGCCTTATTTGCGGAAAAAAACGGGTCACCCATACGGGTGTATTTTTTTGGCGGCGAGCCGGGCGCCGGCGAGCGGGCTTGCCAGGTCATCAACCAGGCCAATGCGGGAATACGTGCCGTGGGGCATTTTTGTCCCGGCTTTGGCACTATTGAAGCAATGAGTATCGATGACATCATTGATGAAATCAATCGGCATGAGATTGATTTTTTGATTGTTGCCTTAGGCGCCCGGAAAGGGCAGGCCTGGATTGAGAAAAACAGGCATCGGTTAAAAGCGCCGGTAATCAGCCATTTGGGCGCGGTGATTAACTTCTTTGCCGGAACGGTGAAGCGTGCGCCGGTCTGGATGCAGCGTATCGGGCTGGAGTGGTTATGGCGTATTCTGGAAGAGCCCTCATTGTGGAAACGCTATTTTTTCGATGGCCTACGGTTTGTAAAATTGTTATTGGTTAATGTAATTCCTTATGCCGTTTGGATAAGGTTTAATCAGAAAAAATTAAATGAAACCAGGCCGGTCGTGATTAATACTGAAGAAGATGATCATAATATTAAAATTTATTTGATCGGCGCGTGTATAGATAAGACAATTGCTGAGCTAAGGCCGGTTTTTAAAGAGTGTGTGGCAAAAAAGAAAAACATTCTGATTGATTTACAGGCTGTGCCGGTAATTGATGGGGCATTTTTAGGACTTTGCTTGTTACTTTATAAGCATTTGAACGAGCAGGGCTGTCAATTAAGCTTTCAAAATATCAATCAGCAAAATAAGAGAATTTTTAGATGGAACCTGGTCCATTTTCTAATTCCATAACTTTTAGCGCTGTTCTAGCAAGGGAATAATAATGAATAAGAATCCAGTCCTCTGGAAATTCGATTATCGATATCTGGCGTTAATCAGCTTTGGTTTGTTGCTGTTGTTATTTGCGTTTGCCGGCGGGTTGCAGGAATTGGTTGTCCGGTGGGACAAGCAGGAAGAATATAGCCATGGCTATATTCTTCCGTTTATCACGCTGTACTTTATCTGGCAGCGGAAGAACCTTATTCAACGGTCTGGCTTTTCACCTTCCTGGATGGGGTTCGGCATTGTTTTTTTGGCGCTGATTGTATTTCTGGTGGGCGAGATCAGCGCTCTTTATATATTGATTCATTACGCCTTTATTGCGGTATTGATGGGCATTGCCTTGGCGATTATGGGATGGCCCGCGGTCAAGCCGGTTATCGTGCCGATTCTGCTGCTGATTTTTACTATTCCGTTGCCCTATTTTCTTGAAGCCAGCCTTTCCGCCAATTTGCAGCTGTTATCGTCCAAAATGGGCGTGTACTTTATTCGCTGGTGCCAAATTCCTGTTTATCTGGAAGGCAATATTATTGATCTGGGCAGTTACAAATTGCAGGTGGTGGAAGCGTGCAGCGGCTTGCGTTATCTTTTCCCGCTGATGAGCCTGGGGTTTATTTGCGCCTATCTGTACGATACGACATTCTGGAAACGTGCGCTGGTCGTTTTATCGACGATTCCGATCACCTTATTCATGAATAGTTTCCGTATAGCCATGATTGGCGTGCTGGTGGATAACTGGGGTAATGCCATGGCGGAAGGCTTTCTGCATGATTTTGAAGGCTGGGTCGTTTTCATGGCTTGTCTGGGGATTTTAATAGTTGAAATGCTTGTGTTGGCCAGGATTGGCGAAGACAGGCGGCCTTTTGCCGAAATCTTCGGTTTGACTGCCGATCAGCCTGCCAGCGCTGCGGCCGAGGTAAAAATCAGACCGCTATCGCGTCCTTTTTCCGCCATCGTTGCCGTTCTGGCGGTGGCTACCGTGACGGTATTTTCTATCGATAAACGCGATGAAGTCTTCCCCGAGCGCAAAAGTTTCCCGTTGTTTCCGATGCAGTTGTCGTCCTGGCAAGGCCGGCATACCAGCATGGAAGACACGGTGATCAACAAGCTGGGCCTGTCGGACTATATTCTGGCCGACTTCAAGCAGGATCAGGGCGCGCCGGTGAATTTATACGCGGCTTATTACGCTTCCCAGAGAAAAGGTATTTCTCCGCATTCGCCGCGCGTTTGTATTCCGGGCGGCGGCTGGCAGATTGCTGATATTGAGCGGAAAGATCTGGGCCATCTGGCGGTGAACCGGATTGTGATCAAGAAAGGCGAAATGACACAACTGGTTTATTACTGGTTTCAACAAAGAGGGCGGTCATTGGCGAATGAGTATCTAATGAAATGGTACTTGTTTAAAGATGCGCTATTGTTAAATAGAACCGACGGAGCGCTGGTACGCCTGACTACGATGGTTAATCCCGGTGAAAATCTCGATCTTGCCGATCAGCGCCTGCAGGTTTTTGCCAAAGAAGTTTTGCCGGTTCTGCCGCAATATATTCCTGAGTAAATTTTTTTAAATAAAGGATAAGTGATGCAAATAGTTAGAACTCTGTTATTGACAGGAGTGGCCTTGAGTTTTCAGGCTTGTGGCGATGCTACCGAAAAAGCGCAGCATTATTTGGACAGTGGCAAGGAGTTTTATAGTAAGGGAAATTACGATAAGGCCAAAGTTGAGTTTAAAAATGCATTGCAAATTAATAATAAACTCTCGGATGCCTATTTTCATCTGGCGTTAATGGATGAAAAAAAACAGAATTGGAAAGGCATGTTCGATAATTTGTCGCAAGTAGTCAAATTGTCGCCCGATCATGCCGAAGGCCACAGAAAGCTTGGACAGTTACTATTGTTGTCCGGTCAAACCGATAAGGCAGCGGCCGAAGCGGAAACCCTGCTGAAATTAGCCCCCGACAATGCCGATGCTTTTGTATTGAAAGCCACTGTTTTATTAAGGCAAGGCGACCGGAAGGCGGCTTTGGAAGCGGCTGACAAGGCACTGGCTCTGGCGCCGGGCAATACCGATGCCATCAGCTTAAAAGCGGTCACTTACATGGAAAGCGAGGATTTTGCCAAGGCGCTGGCCATCGTCGAGGATGCGCTTAAAACCAAGGCCGATGACTTGGCGCTTAATCTGCTGAAACTGCAGATTGACACGAAACTCAATAAACCGGAAGCGGTGGTGGCGGATTATCAGACTCTGATCAAGAGCTATCCCGATAATCTGGATTTCCAGTATGCATTGGCGAAGTACTATGACGAAACGGGAAACGAGGCCGATGCCAGATCGATTTTACAAAGAGTGATTGATGAACATTCTGACGATGTGAAACCAAAGCTGGTTATGGTGGATTTTTTAAACAAAAAATCGCCCGATGAAGCGGTAACATTATTGCAGGGTTATATCGCGCAACAACCCGATAATGCCGGGTATTATTTGCCGTTTGCGAAATTGTTAATCAGTCAGAATAAATGGTCGGAAGCAAAAGAATCGCTTAACTGGCTGATCGATAACAGGCCGGAAGACAAGGAAAGCCAGGCGGCCAAGGTTTTGCTGGCAAAAATAGCCGTTAATGACAAGGACAACGATGCGGCGCTGAAGCTGGTAGATGAGGTGCTTGCGGTTAATGCGGGCGATTATGAGGCATTATTGCTGCGGGCCAGGATCAAGTTGCTTAACGGCTCGAACGATCAGGCTGTTTCCGATCTGCGCGGCGTGTTGCGCGATTATCCGAAATCCGATGAAGCGCTGGTTTTATTGGCTAACGCTTATGCGAAACAAGATGCGCATGCGCTCGCCAATGAAAATTTTCGTAAGGCGCTGGAAATAAATCCCGCAAATTTTGCCGCGGTTATGCCTGTGGTCGCTCAAATGATCAAAAGCAAGGACATCATGAGAGCTGATGAGATTTTGCAGAAAGCATTGGCGGTACAGCCTGATCATGCAGGGGCTTTACAAGCCCTGGCGCAAGTCAGGCTGTTAAAGAAGGACTGGCTGGGCACCCAGAAAGTCGCCGACTTGATTTCCACAAAGCCCCAAGGCGAGGGCTTCTCAAAATATCTGGGCGGCAAGGTCTCGGAAGGGCAGGGCCTGTATGAAGACGCAATTGCCAAATACAAAGAGGCCCTGGCTGTTTCTCCGGGATTGTCCGATGCCTTGATGGGATTGATGCGCAGTCATGAGGCGCTCAAACAGCGTAAAGAAATGTTTGCGTATCTGGATAAGTTCATCAAAGCCAATCCCGACAATACCTACCCGCTGATCTTGAAGAGCCAGTTGCTCGTGCTTGATAAACGCCGGGATGAGGCGCTTGGTGTGCTGTCGGGAGCGATTGATAAATGGCCTAAAGTGGCCGAGTTTTATCAGGTTATGGCGGGCATTCACACCGCCAATCAGGAGCGTGACAAAGCTATCGCAATATGCAAAAAAGGCTTGGAAAACGACCCGGACAATATCAGCCTGAGAGTGCTGCTTGCTAATATTTATGAGCAGAATAAAGACTATGATAAGGCCCTGGAAACTTATGAGACGTTAATTTCCAAGAATCCGAATGTTGAAGTTGCGGTAAATAATCTGGTCTCATTGCTGCTCGATCATTATAAAACCAAGGAAAATATTGAACGCGCCGTAAAACTGGCCGCACGTTTTGAAAAATCCGAACAGCCTTATTTTCACGATACCTACGGATGGGCGCTTTTAAACAGCGAGCGCAACGACGAAGCCTTGAAGGTGTTTAAGGATGTGGTTGCAAAAATGCCTGAAGTTGCTGTTTTTAAATATCATTTAGGCCTTGCTTATCATAAGAAAAATAACAGCGCCGCCGCTATCGCCGAACTGGAGCAGGCGCTGGCGATAGGCGAGAAACAAGGGAATTTTATTGAGAAAGAAGCCGTGGAGAACCTGCTGAAGGAGATCAAAGCCGAACAGCCGGCGTAGCTGAAAATTGCTATTGCAGCTTATTAGCTGATGTTGCTGTAGGTGCGAATTTATTCGCACCACACACCGTGATGCATGAATCCGCAACATCAATTATAAAATCGTAGGTCGGGTTTACCCTAAAGGGCATAAAAGCGTAGCGTAACCCGACGCTGATGTTGTGCAATAGTTAATTATTCGCACTGCCTGTATATCGCGGGTGTCACGGGTCGAATGAATTCGACCCTACAGCTGCGTAATTCAGTTAATTATTGGCACCACACACCGTGATGCATGAATACGTAATATCGATTATAAAATCGTAGGTCGGGTTAGCGTAGCGTAACCCGACTGCTGTTAATCAGTCAGCCTTGTTATGACGAGTAAAATTTGCAGAGTATTCATAGCGTGCGAATAGTACGAATAGTGCGAATGAATTCGCACCTACAGTTCAACCGTCATGATTAAATGACTATGTGCTAGCTTCGCGTAAAAGATGGTTTATTCTGCAAAAATGCAGGTCGGGTTACGCTGCGCTAACTCGTATGCGCTACGATCCAGCCGTAACATGCTTTTAATGGATCTATGGAACCTGCAGGTCTGATCATCGATCAGAGAGTAATCAGTTAGACTGTTTATGAACGATTCCCATTGAGTTTGCCGGAAGAATAATAAAAAGGGTGCGAAAGATGGGCGCTCACATTCGTCTTCCCATACAAACTCAAGTTAATTTAGAGGTTTATGTCCAAATTCAGCAACTGGAAAGCCTGGTCAGGGAAAATCAACAACCCGCTTTCGAATGCTTCCGATTATATCGACAAGATCACCAAGCCGCAGATCGATCAAGCACAGGAAGACAGAATACAAGCCATCAGGGAACGCTTGCCGGTGCCGGTATTCTGGTTATTAGGCAAGACGCAGAGCGGCAAAAGTTCAATCATCAAGGCATTGACCGGCTCCTCCGCCGCCGAGGTCGGCAATGGTTTCAAACCGTGTACACGCACGGCCATGCTGTTCGACTTTCCCGACGCCGAAACGGCATTTCTGCGTTTTCTCGATACCCGAGGCCTGTCCGAGCAAGGCTATGATGCCAGCGAGGATATGAAATGGTGCGAGCAGAAGTCGCATCTCGTGATCGTCGTGATCAAGGCCATGGATCACCAGCAGGAAGCGGTTATTTCCGCGCTAAAGCAGGTCCGCAAAGCCCATCCGAAATGGCCCATCATTATTGCCCAGACCGCGCTGCATGAAGGTTATCCCAACCGGACCATGGGCCACATCCAGCCTTATCCGTATGCTGGCGGCCGCATCGCCGAATCGGTGCCTGCCGACTTGCGCTGTTCATTGTTAAAGCAGCGCGAAGACTTTGCCGGCATGAATGCTACCTTTGTTCCGCTTGATTTTACCTTGCCGGAGGACGGATATGCGCCGGCGGATTACGGATTGGATGCCCTGTGGGATGCTATCGAGCAGGCTTTGCCGCTAGGTCTTCGGGGCATGCTGGAAAACCATATCGGCGATATCAATGACGTGTACTGGCAGGCTGCGCACCCGCATGTCATCGGCTATTCGATTTCAGCCGGACTGGCAGCCGCGATCCCGGTGCCGGCGGCGAGCCTGGGCACTGTGGTTGCGATTCAGGGTAAATTGTTTCACAGCATTGCCCATGTCTATGGCCTGCCGCTGACCCGGCAAAGCATCAGGGAAATCATCAGCGCTGTCGGCATGGGCGTTTTGGCGGGCATGGGCGGTCGCGAACTGCTCAAGCTGATTCCTGCGTACGGGCAGACGGTCGCGCTTGGCGTCTCCGGCGTTTACACGGCGGCTGTCACCTATGCGTTAGGTAAAACGCTGTGTTTTTATTTCAACAGAACCCAACAAGGGAAAGCGTTACAGGCCGATATGCTGCGCGGCGTGTTTAAGGAAGAATTCGCGCGCGGCAGCGAATTGTTGCGCGATTCGATAAAAAAACAGGTTTAACGATGCGTCTTCCTGCAAACTGGCCATGGACTATTGTACTTCTGCTGGTGATCTTGCCCTGGCTCACCTTGGCGGGGTTGGGCGGTTTCTGGCTGTGGCAGAACCAGTATCTGATCGAGGGGTTCTTGACTCTGGCTTCATTTTACGGCGCCGCCACCTTGCTAAACCTCTGGCTGAAGCATCGGCAGATAGAGCCGTTTCAGTTACCGGCCGTGCAGGCGGATGAGCGTTGGTCGCCGGCGGCGGAAGCGATCTGGGTTGAGCTGGACAAGCTGGCGGAAGAACTCAACCCGGCCGATTACCCGCTGACCGACAGCGCGCGTTTGCTGCAGCTGGCGCAGCAGGTTATCCGCAGGGTGGCCAGGCATTTTCGTCCGAAAGCGGGCCAGGCCGAACTCGATATCCCGCTACGCAATATCCTGTTCATCAGCGAGCAGGTCAGTCGCGATATGCGCCAGTTATTGGATGAAAGAATCCCGTTCAGCCATTTGCTGACCATTGATGAAGGCCTGAAGCTCTGGAAATGGAAACAAAAGCTGGAAAGAGGGCATTTCATCTATCGCATAGGCAGAATGGTGTTCAGTCCTGCCACCGCCATACCGGCTGAACTCTCGGTGTTTTTTCAGGGCAAGGTCAAGCAATATCCCAAGGGACTCCTGGAGCAGTGGCTGCTGCGGACGCTGGTCAAGAAAATCGGTTATTACGCTATTGCCCTGTATAGCGGTCAACTGGCGCCGCCGAAGTTATTCGAATCCGGACAACCGGAACCGGCGCCCGAACTGAAGCAGCCCTTGCGTATTCTGGTGGCCGGACAATTAAAAGCGGGAAAATCCAGCCTGATCAATGCGCTGCTGGGTGAAATGCGCGCCGCGACGCATGTCCTGCCGCTTACCGACGACTTGACGATCTATAAACTGGCGCAGGATGACAGCGGCGAAGTGCTGATTTTCGACAGCCCCGGCTATGGCGAGGACAGCCAGTGGTTCGAGAAAGAGCCCGAGCGCGCCCTGGGCGGCTTTGACCTGGTCTTGCTGGTCTGCTCGGCGACACAGGCGGGACGCGAGGCTGATGCTTTGTTTTTGACCGATTTGCGCAACTGGTTTGACCAGCGGCTGCACCGAAGCCTGCCGCCGGTTCTGGTTATTGTCACCCATATCGACCAATTGCGCCCTTTGCGGGAATGGCAGCCTCCTTATGACATACAGGAGCCGCAAAGCGAAAAAGCGCGCAACATTCGGGAGGTCGTGGAAACGGTCGCCGATACCCTGCACATTCCCGCGGCCGATTGCATTCCGGTCAGCCTGCAAACGGGCGCCGACTATAATATTGACGCCATCTGGACGGCATTGGCGGGCAAATGGCCTGAAAGCAAACGTGCCCGGTATCTGCGCTGTCTGCCCGAGGGACGGGGCAAAGAGAAACTGCGCATGATATGGGCGCAAATGGTAAACCTGATCAGGGTATAATCAGCAGGTTTCAGGATTGGGTTAAAAATAACTTTTCGATTTGCAGGTGGGGCCAAGCTTTATGCGGGAGCGATTTCCCCGTTCATGGCGGTTGTCAACCAATTCAGGTTATTTTACGCACTTCCTTGAGCAGCAGGCACACGGTTGCCGAAATTGAATTGCCGGCATGGTAAGCCGCGCGGGCGGGATGTTGCGCAACAGCAGAATGAGGCCGCTGAACGGGCTTCATAAGTTTTTTACGCGGTATAAATAATAATGATGGAAAAACACGAAACGCTGGTCATTTATCACGCCGATTGCCTGGATGGGCTAGGCGCCGCCTGGAGCGCCTTTTGCAAGCTGGGCGAGCGAGCGCGCTATATCTCCGCCCGTCATGGCGATGAGTTTCCGGCGTTCGAACCGGGAGCGACAATTTACATCCTGGACTTTTCCTATCCGCCGGAACACTTGCTCGCCGCCTCGAAGCAAGCCGGCCAAATCATTCTGATCGATCACCATATTACCGCCATGGAGCAATGCGAGGCTTTTTTTCAACGCCTGGCGCCTTCCGAACCGGCGCCCGATCAGGCACCGTCTCCAGCCGTCAAAATAGGGACAGAGCCGATGCCGGACAATCTGTTTCTCCATTTCGATATGAACCGAAGCGGTTGCGTATTGGCCTGGCAATATTTTTTTCCCGAGCGCCAGCCTCCTAAAATTCTGCTGTACATTGAAGACCGCGATCTCTGGCGGTTCAAGCTGGACGGCACACGCGAAATAACCAGCGCGCTTTATGAAAAAATGCCGATAACGCTGCCGGAAATGAGCGCGATCGATCCGGATGAGTTGCGGGAGATAGGCCGGATATACCTCGATATCCATCATAAAATAGTCAACAGGCTGGCGAAAACCGCGCACCGGGTCACGTTGAAGGGAAAAAAAGGCCTGGCCGTCAATGCGCCATCCTCTTTCTCAAGCGAACTTGGGCACGTATTGGCCGAGAAATCGGGGACATTCGGCCTGACCTACCAGTATGATGGCAGAAAGCAGAAATGGCAGTTTTCGCTTCGCTCTATCGGCGATTACGATGTCGGCCATTTGGCCCAGGCTTTCGGTGGAGGCGGACATAAAAATGCCGCCGGGTTTGTATTGGACGATAATCCGTTTATCACGCGCAAATCATTCTAACCGGACCAAATCCGGGTATCGGCAGCGGATATTTTTTGAAAACAAGAGCGGGCAGCTTTAACAGGCTGCCTCCGATATAATCGATGGAGATTAAAATGAGTATCAAGAACATCGTACTGTTGCTGGTTATTTCCAGCATGCTGCAAGGCTGTGTCCTGACCAAGGTGGTTTCGGTTCCAATGCGATTGGGCGGGGCCGTGGTTTCGATAGTACCGGGCGTTGGCAACACCGCGCATGATGCGATTGATGGAGTGGCCGAAAGTGTCGACGATATTCCGATATAGTCGATTACCGGAAAATAGCGGATAGGCTGGGTTGGAGCTTTAGCGGAAACCGGGCATGGGCGGTTTCGAATTGCCGGGTTTATCAATCCAGCCTACCGTGCTTATAGTCTGGTAGGGTACGCACTGCGTACCTTTTGGATTTAATTCATCTTAATATTTTAAAAAATGGTACGCGATGCATACCCTACCTGGCTGGCAATTCCTACGGATTGATGCCTTGATGCCGTAAAATGAACAGACGCGTAGGGGCGAACCTGTGTGTTCGCCCTTGCCCAACGGTTCGCCTTTGGCTAGCGGTTCTCCGATAGCCTGTTGTGCACCCGAAACAGGGCGGACACGTAGGTCGTCCGCCCCTACAATGCATCCATATGATACAGACGCCCCCCTGAGCCGGGTTATGGCTATTGCCTGCCCGGCCGGGCCGTTGAGTTCAGTCTTCCTCGGATTTTATGATTTTGCCGGTAGCTGCATCGATTTCGACTTCCATTTCGCGCCCGTCCCCTGTTTTGATGTCGATCTCGTAAACCGCGGTGCCGTCGGATTCAATCTCATACTCAACCTTTTCAACAATGCCGGGATAAGTTGCCAAGGCGGTTTTACGGGCTTCAGCTTCGTCGATTTTTTTCAGGGCGGCGAAAGCCGGATGATCGGCATTCGGCAACTCCTGTTCCTTCTCAACTATTTTGCCAGTTTTATCGCACTTAAACTCCCACTTGCTCCCGTCGGTTGCCTGCAGGTCGATCTCATACATCTCGACGCCTTCTTCCTTTTCCAACTCGATTTCAACGATTTCGCCTTTTGCCTGTTCGCTGGCGGCCTTTCGGCAGGCATCAATGGCCGGGTCTTCTTCGGCGATTGCCGCCGCGCTCATGAACGTCATCAGAATGCCCAGATAGAATGGATGGTGTTTGCTGTTCATTGTCTGCACCTCGCTGGAAAATAAGCCTGAATTAGAATTATCCGCCGTGTTGCGCGGGCCAACTGACGCATTCGTAAGTCCGAATTAGCTTGAGTCAGGCAAGGTATTCGTCCGGGGACGCCCGCCATTCCAATGCCTTTCCAGTTAGCGTTCAGGCTCCGGCGCCCGGGCGCGGCAAAGGCGTCAAAAGCAGCCCGCGCAATATCAGCGATACGTTGGATCTTTCTGGGATATGGTTAAAAATGGTTTCCCGCGTAGACGAATTGGTCAGGATCATACCGGTTTCAGGAAACTGATTTTTGACCATATCCTTAACCATAGGAAAAAAAATTCCTCAATACGTTCAATTCCTGTCGCTTATCGGGGTTACTGTCTTGATCTCTTTTCCAGCACTTGCGGAAGATTGCGCGCGACCGCCTTGACGAAATGGTGGATATCCTCGGCAGAGAGATGCCGGGTCAAGGTGAATCGGATGCCTGATTTACGTAGCGAGACGGCGGGGTAAACAGCGTGATTGGTATAAAAACCTTCGTCCTGCAGGCGTTTGACCATGTGCGCTGCAATGTGAGGGTGTCCGAACTTGATGTAAAAAATAGGCGATTGCGAGGAAATCGCCAAAGGCAGGTTATATTCCTTGAACAGAAGATTGCACAGCGTAATGCGATCCTTGATTTCCTTCTGCAGGCGTTCGATCTCGGGCGACAGGTGAATGCGGGCCGAAGCGAGCGCGGCGCCCAGCATGGGGGGCTGGATAGGGCCCGAGAAAATCATCGGGCCGCCGCAGTTTTTAACCTGGCGATGCATTTGAGCTGTTGGGAATACCAGCGCGCCGCCCGCGGCCGAGAAAGCCTTGCACAGCGACGTGGCAACCACCATGCGTTCCCGAACAGGCATCTGGTCGAGGACGTAACCCCGGCCATGCTTGCCGGTCCAGCTCATGCCGTGCGCGTCGTCAAAATACAGATGCAATTGCTCGTAGCGCTGCAGCAGCTTGCCTAACGCGTCGACGGGGGCCAGATCGCCAAACATGCTGTAGACACCGTCGGTCAGGTACCAGATATGGTGATATTCGGAACTCAGCTCATTGATGCGTTCTTCCAGGATCTCCAGATTGCCATGGGGCAGGACCTCGACCGGAACGCCTTGCGCCTGTACGAGCTTGGCGGCCGTTTGCACACTGTTGTGCACCATCTGGTCGAGAAGAATCACATCTCCTTTTTGAATGAGGACGGGCAGGGCCGCGATATGGCCCAGTGTTGTCGTAGGCGTGACCAGCACATGGCCGCCAAACAGTTCCTCCAGCATGGATTCCAGGTCGCCATATGGCGTGGCGGAAAGATAGGTTCTGGAAATCGCGAATTGCGTACCGAATCGCGTCACGGCATCAATAGTGCCTTGCCTGAGCCGCTTGTCCAGCTCCAGTCCCAAGTAACTGCAGAGCGCGAAATTGATTAGATGCCTGTCGTTCAGGCAGATAGTCCGGCCATTGTAAAACGCGTCCTCAGTCGTGTGCTGTGCCAGGCCATGATTGACCCCGGCGCTTATTATTTCATCAAAAGCGGTGACCCAGCTTGATTTAATATTCATTAACTAATCCTGACTGAATTGGCGTTATTTTTACTGATCCTGCGGTCCGATGTGTATCGGTAAATGTGTTTTTTGTGACTAAGGTCAAGTATTTGCTGGGCCATGAAGATATTCTGCCGGTCCGTAGCATCAGATCTTTCTGAAAACGGTGAAATCATTAAAAGTACGCCACAGTCACCTTCGGCCGGACTATTAAATATTAGGAGTGTGATAGCCAGTCGGGAAGGGACTGCGACAGGGGAGAGGTTAAGTCATGAAACTTAACTCAAGCTTAACAATAAGATATTGGTCAGAAATAACTCTGTTTAGAAGCAATGCGAATTATCATATAAAAAATAATCTATTGCTATTACATAAGGGTTACTCAATGAAATAACCCGGATATTTCATCAGCCCCATGAAGCCGCCCCTCAGAGGTACTCGACGACCAGAAACGACTGATGTTTTTTGGAGGAGAAGTTCAACGGGCTGTTTTCAGGGTTGATTGCCGATTTTCAGGCACAGCTCCCCCTTACCCCGTTGTTTATAGCGTGCCGGGCACAGCACTTACCGAGTGCTAATCAGGGCACAGGCGCTGGCAGACAGATCGAAACAAGGATTGGAAGGGATAATGACTGCTCAGCAGCAGCCGAATACGGCGGGTATTGCGGATGACCACGGCGCCGATTTTAAACAGTTTCAGGCGAATGGTGGCACAGGTGGCCTGCGCCAGTTCAGTATGGTTCAGGGCGATCCGGCGAA
>NZ_JQKS01000019.1:0-117600 GCF_000746145.1 Methylobacter sp. BBA5.1 | reverse complement strand
GTGGTCATCCGCAATACCCGCCGTATTCGGCTGCTGCTGAGCAGTCATTATCCCTTCCAATCCTTGTTTCGATCTGTCTGCCAACGCCTGTGCCCTGATTAGCACTCGGTAAGTGCTGTGCCCGGCACGCTATAAACAACGGGGTAAGGGGGAGCTGTGCCTGAAAATCGGCAATCAACCCTGAAAACAGCCCGTTGAACTTCTCCTCCAAAAAATATCAGTCGTTTCTGGTCGTCGAGTGCCTCTGAGGGGCGGCTTCATGGGGCTGATGAAATATCCGGGTTAGTGTATTACCATCAGTCAGGCTTTCGAACCTTCAAATGGTTTTACCAAAAGCATGTGCAACGCTATTGGCAATCTGAATTCCCCAAGCTGTTGATCTATAAGCGATTTATTGAAGTCATACCAGAAGTATTGGGGGCTCTCACTGCCTTTATGAACAGTCGTCGCGGCGTCTCGGCAGGCATCGCTTTTATTGATTCAACACCGCTATGTGTTTGCAAAAATATTCGCATTCCGCGACACAAAACCTTTGCCAATGAAGCGGGACGAGGAAAATCATCTACCGGTTGGTTTTATGGCTTTAAACTACACCTCATCGTTAACGACCAAGGCGAAATCCTGTCATTTTGTATCACCGCTGGCAATGTCGATGATAGAAAACCGGTGCCCAATCTGGTGAAGTCATTGACTGGCAAGTTGTTCGGTGACCGGGGCTATATTTCGAAGCCATTAGCTCAACTGTTAGCCGCCCAGGATATTACCTTGATTACCACCTTGAAAAATAACATGAAAGCTCAAGCCATTGATGCTTTTGATAAATTGCTGCTGCGTAAACGAAGCCTCATCGAAACGATCAATGACCAACTCAAGAATATTGGCGATCTTGAGCACTCGCGGCATCGCTCGTTGACCAATTATATGTCCAATATTATCGCGAGTTTGGTCGCTTATTCCTATCAGGATAAAAAGCCGGCTCTCCAATTACGTGAGGCTGATTTACTACCTCTTTTACAGAATGCTTAAACCGAACTCAGGTTAATTAAGACTGGCTCATGGCAAGCCCCCTGCGCATATAACTTTCCGGCGGCCTGTACCACGTTACTTCCCGTGGTACAGACGCGAGGATATTTATTTTTCAGAGGCCGATCGGAAGGCGTGGCTGGAGCTGTCGACCAAGTATGCAAGTGCTTCAACTGGCGTTGTCATGCTTACTGCCTGATGAGCAACCATTACATGCGGCGGTGGAAACCCCGGAAGGAAATCTCGCCCAAGGCATGCGCCGGTGGACTCGGCACCCGTTTCAAAAATGAGATGCAAAGCTTAATGACCATGAACTCCACGTTATTTTAAAAAAAACCGAAAACTTGACCGCGTGAAGTATATCAAAGCCTTATTTGTTATTTCTGAACTCCGAAGTGAATAAGATGCGGCGTTTAACCTCGTTTTTAGTGTGCCTGGCCCTGATCGCTCAAGGCTGCGCGACGCAAACGCTGTATCCGGAGAGTTCCCTGGAAACCGAGGATGCGGCGTGTCTGCGCTGGCTCGAAAACATCGACGCCAAGCTTGCCGAACATAATCTCGAAGATGCGGGGACGGTGCGCATAGCCGGTTTCCCGCATCTTCGGATCGACCGCTTTCTCGCCTCATTGAGCAACCGGGCGATGACGGATCAAAATGCCTTTGCGCAATGGCTGGAAAATTTGCGGCGGCTTGATGAAAAGGCAAGGCAACCTGAGTTTGCCAACTTGCCCGCCGTGCACAAGAGCGCGCTGATGTCCGAACTGCCGCAAGGAGAAAGCTTCGGGCAAGGTGTGCGGCGTTGCGGCAAGCGCTTAGCCAACCTGAACCTGAAAGACCCCGGACACCAGCGCATGTTGTTGCAACGGGCAAAAGTACCCGATGCCTATCAAACCTGGAAAAGAGCCGCTGGTGCCTATGCGCTGACCCAATATGCTGCGGCGGTGGGCATTGAACGCCTGCATCGGAAGCTGAACGAAAGCTTTCAACAACCGCTGGCGCAACAGCCGGTGCAAGGCCGCCTGATACAGTACGCTGCCCCGCAAACAACGTCTTTGGCTGCGGCGGACATAGCCGCAATACTGCGTCCGGCTTACGACAATCCCCTGGCTATTCCCTCATTGCCCCCGGCGCAATTGCAGAGATTATTTGAACGTTTTGCCCCCCTCTGGGAAATCGATACGCGCAACGATAACGATAAAATCGGCGCGGTTATGCTCGATGCCGAAGGACAGCCGCGAATCGATACCGCAAAACCCGCCGTTTACACCCGGCATGCGTTCACCCGCTGGCACGGCAAAACACTGCTGCAATTGGTCTACCAAATCTGGCTGCCGGCGCGGGAAAAAACCGGTCTATTCGATTTATACGGCGGCCCGCTGGATAGCATTATTTGGCGCGTCACGCTGAGCCCCGAAGGGTCGCCGATCGCCTTTGACAGCATGCACGGCTGCGGCTGCTATTATCTATTGTTTCCCGGTCCGGGCTACCGCGCGATAGCGCCAAAAGACGGCGAGGAGCCGGTACTCAGTCCGATGTCGATGCCTGAAATACCCTCCGATAAACGTCTACTGCTCCGTTTGGCAACCCGCACTCATTATTTGCAGCAATTAGCCGTTGTTCCCGATAGCCCTGATCACACCGCGCGGCGCTATGCCTGGCAGGAATCTGAGCAGTTGCGCTCGATGCCCCTGCAAGACGACGCATGGCGCAGTCTTTTCGGTGCGGACGGGATTATCAATGCCAGCCGGCGCGCCGAACGCTTTCTGTTCTGGCCTTTCGGTATCGCCAGTCCCGGCGCGATGCGGCAATGGGGCACCCATGCGATTGCCTTTATCGGCAGACGCCATTTTGATGATCCGCTTTTACTGGAAAAGCTGCTGGCGCGCGAATAAGCCTTTAATGCGCTTAACTTATCCGGTCAAGTATTCTGCACAACGATATTAGGGAATTTGCTGCTGAAATCCTTGGCTTTCAGCGCCAGCCTAGCCGCGGTCTTGCGGGCGATTTCCCTGTAAATCTGCGCCGGGCGCCCGTCGGGGTCGGCCACGACCGTCGGCCGGCCGCAGTCGGCGAATTTGCGGATGGCAATATCCAGCGGCAGCGAGCCCAGAAACTCGACCTTGTTCTTCTCGGCCATGGCCTTGCCTCCGCCCTCGCCGAAAATGGCTTCTTCATGACCGCAGTTGCTGCAGATATGGATGCTCATGTTTTCCACGATGCCCAGCACCGGCACATTGACCTTTTCGAACATGCCGAGACCGCGCTGAGCGTCGATCAGGGCGATGTCCTGCGGCGTCGTGACGATGATCGCGCCGCTGACCGGAATCTGCTGCGCCAAAGTCAGCTGAATATCGCCGGTGCCGGGCGGCAAATCGATAATCAGATAATCGACATCGGTCCAGTTGGTATCTTTCAGCAACTGCTGCAAGGCATTGGTTACCATCGGCCCGCGCCAGATCATCGGCTGATCGGCGTCGATCAGGTAACCGATAGAATTGGTCTGCACGCCGTAAGAGACTTTCGGCATCATGGTTTTGCCGTCCTCGCTGGCCGGATAGCCGGAAAGCCCCAGCATGGTCGGAATGCTGGGGCCGTAAATGTCGGCATCGAGAATGCCGACCTGCGCGCCTTCAGCCGCCAGCGCCAGCGCCAGATTGACCGCAGTCGTGGATTTGCCGACGCCGCCCTTGCCCGAGGCCACGGCAATAATGTTTTTGACGTTGGGCAACGGCTTCAAGGCCTGCTGCACGGCATGCGAGACAATGTTCACCGAAACTTCGACCGTCACATCGCCTATGCCGGCCAGTGCTTTCAGGTGCTGTTCGACGGCCGCCTTAAGCTCGGCCAGGTAACTTTTGGCCGGATAACCCAGTTCCAGTTTAACGCTGACGTTTGCGCCATCGACGGCAATTGCTTTAACCGATTTTGCGGAAACCAGATCGGTGCCATTGTTGGGATCGATAAACGTACTCAGCAGTTTTTCTATCGCGGCCTTTTCGATGCTTGCCATGACTATGCTCCATGTTGGGAAGAGAAGGATGAGTAATAACCAAGTGATTTACTATGGAATAGAAGGCATTTTACAGCTTTTCTTTTATAATGCACATTTTAGCGCCCGCTACTCGGTAGTGCGCTTATTTTGTGCCATAATACACGGTTCGTTTTGTCTTCGTACTGCTTGCTATTTAATTAATTATGTCGGATAGAAAAATTCTCGTCACCAGCGCTTTACCTTACGCCAACGGCCCTATTCATCTCGGACATCTGGTTGAATACATTCAAACGGATATCTGGGTCCGTTTTCAGAAACAACGCGGCAACCAGTGCTACTACGTTTGCGCGGACGACACGCACGGCACGCCGATCATGCTCAAAGCCGATCGCGAAGGCATCACGCCGGAAGCGCTGATCGCCCAGGTCGGCAAGGAACACCTGGCCGACTTTACCGAATTCGGCATCGCATTCGACCATTATCACAGCACCCATTCCGACGAGAACAAGATTTTTTCATCGCTGATCTACGAACGCCTGCGCGATGCCGGCCACATCAGCTCGCGCACGATCACGCAGGCGTACGACCCGGTCAAGAACATGTTCCTGCCCGACCGGTTCATCAAAGGCGAGTGCCCCAAGTGCGGCGCGGCCGATCAATACGGGGACAGTTGCGAAGCCTGCGGCGCCACCTATTCACCGACTGAATTGAAAAACGCCGTTTCCGCCGTATCGGGTGCGAAACCGGTGGAAAAGGAATCCGTCCATTACTTCTTCAACCTGGCCGATTTCGCCGGCCTGCTCCGGCACTGGACCAAATCCGGCCACCTGCAGCCGGAAGTCGCCAACAAGCTCGACGAATGGCTGGAAGCCGGCCTGCAGCAATGGGACATTTCCCGCGACGCGCCGTATTTCGGCTTCGAGATTCCCGATGCCCCGGGCAAGTATTTTTACGTCTGGCTCGACGCGCCTATCGGCTATATGGCCAGCTTCAAGAGCCTGTGCGACAAGCAGGACCTGGACTTCGACGCGTTCTGGGGCAAGGACAGCAATGCCGAGCTGTACCATTTCATCGGCAAGGACATCATTTACTTCCACGCCCTGTTCTGGCCGGCCATGCTCAGCGGCGCCGGTTTCAGGACGCCCAGCGCCATTTTCGCGCATGGCTTTTTAACCGTGAACGGCGAGAAAATGTCCAAGTCGCGCGGCACGTTCATCAAGGCCCGGACCTATCTGGAGCATCTGAACCCCGAATACCTGCGCTATTATTTCGCCGCCAAACTGAGCGCCGGCGTCGATGATCTCGACCTGAATTTCGACGATTTCAGCCAGCGCGTGAATTCCGATCTGGTCGGCAAGGTTGTCAATATCGCCAGCCGCTGCAGCGGCTTCATCAAAAAGCGCTTCGACAACAGACTGTCGTCGCGCTGTTCGGAGCCGGCTCTGTTCGCCGAATTCGTCAACGCCCATAAGCAAATCGCCGAATTCTATGAGACGCGCGAATTCGCCAAAGCCATGCGCGAGATCATGGCGCTGGCCGACAAAGCCAACCAGTACATCGACGAGAAAAAACCCTGGCTGATCGCCAAGGAAGAAGGCAAGGATGCCGAACTGCACGAGGTCTGCTCGATGGGCATCAACCTGTTCCGCATGCTGGCGGCCTATCTGAAACCGGTCATCCCGGCACTGGCGTCCGAAGCCGAGCAGTTCCTGAACATTGCCTCGCAAGCCTGGCCGGCAGCCGGCGCACAACCGTTGACAGACCATGTCATCAACGATTTCAAACCGCTGATGACGCGTGTCGAGCCTGATAAAATCGCCGCCATCATAGAGGCCTCCAGGGAGAATCTGGAAAAAACGACCGAACCGCCCAAAGCCAAGGCCCGCACCTGCGACCCGATCGCCGATACCATCGAATTCGACGATTTCGCCAAACTGGACCTGCGCATTGCACGCATAGTCAAAGCCGCCCCCGTCGAAGGCGCCGACAAGTTATTGCAACTGACCGTTGATATCGGCGATGAAACCCGCAACATTTTCGCCGGCATCAAATCGGCTTACGCACCGGAAGATCTGGAAGGCAAATTGACGGTCGTGGTCGCCAATCTGGCTCCGCGCAAAATGCGTTTCGGCGTTTCGGAAGGCATGGTGCTGGCGGCGGGCCCCGGCGGCAAGGATTTATGGGTGCTGCACCCTGATAATGGCGCGCAGCCGGGTATGCGCGTTAAGTAATTTAGTAGTAGAGAGTTAGAAATGTTTTGTTACCACTGTCAGGAAGCCAAAAAAAACATCGCCTGTGATTCCGCCGGTATCTGCGGCAAAAAAGAAGATGTCGCCAGTCTTCAGGATTTATTAGTGTATGTTCTGAAAGGTTTGTCTTTTTACGCGCATAAAGCCAGACAACTGGGCATAAGCGATGCCAGAACCGACCGGTTTACCGCTCGGGCATTGTATTCCACGGTGACCAATGTCAATTTCGACCCGACCGTGTTCGTTTCCCTGATACAGGAAGCCGTGCAACGTAAAAATCATCTGTGCCACCGGTTTACCGCCGCGTTCGAAGCACAGAACGGCGTTGCCTTCAGCGAACCGGTGCCCGATGAAGCCGCCTGGCAATACACCGATGTCTCGGAAGCGGCCTTTGTGGCACAAGGCGAAACGGCCGGCGTCATGCAGATTCCGGCGCTGGACGACGACTGCCATGCCCTGCGCGAATTACTGGTGTACGGCCTGAAAGGCCTGGCGTCGCTGATCGAACATGCCGAAGCGTTGGATTTTTCCGATGCCGAATTGTATGCCTTCCTGCACGAGGCGCTGGCTTTCAGCATGAAAACCGACAGCCCGCTCGATGAACTCATGGCCATGACCTTGAAATGCGGCGAGCACGGCTTAGCCGCTTTCGCCCAGCTCGACAAGGCCAATACCGCGCGCTTCGGCGCCCCGGTTCCGACCAAAGTCTATTTCGACAGCTGGGACAAGCCGGGCATACTGGTTTCAGGCCATGACCTGCGCGACATCGAAGACCTGCTGGAGCAGACCGCCGGCACCGGCATTGACGTTTACACGCACGGCGAAGCCATTGCCGCGCACGCCTATCCGGCCTTGAAAAAATACTTCAATCTGGCCGGCAATTTCGGCGATGCCTGGCAGGAGCAGCGCACCGATTTCCAAAAATTCAACGGCCCGATTCTGATCACCACCAACAGTATTCAGCAGCAAAAAGGCAACTACAAAGACAAGATTTACACGACCGGCATGGTAGGTTGGCCCGACATACCCCATATCGCCGACCGCCGCCCCGGCCGGCGCAAGGATTTCACCCCGCTGATCGAGCAAGCCAGGCAATGCGAGCCGCCCAGCCAGCTCAGCGACAATACGACGACCCTCGGCTATGCCCATCAATCGCTGCACAACTATCTGAACCAGATCGCCGCGGGCATTCAGAACGGCGCCATCCGGCGCCTGATCGTGCTGGCTGGCACCGACGGCCGTCACAAGGAGCGCCGATACTACACGCAGTTCGCCGAAGCGCTGCCTCAGGATACGCTGATCCTGACCGCGGGCGATACCAAATACCGTTTCAATACACTGCCTCTCGGCGACATCAACGGCATTCCGCGCCTGCTGGACGCCGGCCAGAGCAATGATTTTTACTCGTTACTCGTGTTCCTGAAAGATCTGCAGCAGACTCTGGGCCTTGACGACCTTAACGCACTGCCAGTATCTTTCAGCATCGCCTGGTATGAACAGAAAACCATTCTCATGCTCCTGGCGCTGTTGGCGCTGAACATTAAACACGTGCGCCTGGGCCCGACCCTGCCGCCTTTCTTCACGGACACCGTCAAGGACAGGCTGACCGAACAATTTGCCTTGAAAGGCATAGACACGGTTGAAAACGATGTCGCGGCGATAATGGAAGGACATTGACCTGGACGTGATCGATCGAATTAACGCTTTACTGCCGCAAACCCAATGCGGCCAATGCGGCTTCAAAGGCTGCAAACCCTACGCCGAGGCCATCGCTGCCGGCACGGCGGACATCAACCAGTGTCCGCCCGGCGGTGATGAAGGCATTATTGAAATCGCACGTTTGCTGGGCGTACCGTCCAAACCGCTCAATACGCGATTCGGCCGGCACAAGCCCAAACAGGTCGCATTCATTATCGAAGACGACTGCATCGGCTGCACGAAATGCATCGCCGCCTGTCCTGTCGATGCGATCTTGGGCGCGTCCAAATGCATGCATACGGTCATCGCCTCGGAATGCACGGGCTGCGAGCTGTGCATCTCGCCCTGTCCGGTCGACTGCATCGTCATGAAACCAGCTCCCCAGCCGGCGCAAAAGGCCGAACAAGCGCAAAAAGCCATGCGCCGCTACGAGGCGCGCTGTCTGCGCCAGGCACGGGCAGAAGCGGAAAAAGCCGAGCGCGCGCGCAAGAAAAAAGAAGCCTTGCTGAAACTGAAATCGTTCAAGCGATGAACACCGAGAAACGCCGAATCATCTTTGACCGCCTGGCCGAAGCCATCCCCGAGCCCAAGACCGAGCTCCGGTATGAGACACCGTTTGAGCTGCTGATCGCGGTCGTGCTGTCAGCCCAGGCCACCGATAAAGGCGTCAATAAAGCCACGGCCAAACTGTTTCCTGTCGCCAATACGCCCGAAACCATTCTGGCACTGGGACTGGAAGGTCTGAAGGACTATATCAGGACGATCGGCTTGTATAACAGCAAGGCGGCCAATATCATGACGCTCTGCCAGCAACTGCTCGACCGGCATGCGGGCCAGGTGCCGCGGACGCGGGAAGAACTGGAAGCGTTGGCCGGCGTCGGCAGAAAAACGGCCAATGTCATGTTGAACACCGCGTTCGGCCAGCATACGATTGCGGTCGACACGCACATCTTCCGCGTCGCCAACCGTACCGGCATCGCACCCGGCAAAAACGTGCTGGAAGTAGAGCGGAAGCTGGAGAAATGGGTGCCCAAACAGCATAAAAGAGATGCCCATCATTTATTGATATTGCACGGCCGTTACACCTGCATTGCCAGAAAGCCGCGCTGCCAGAGCTGCGTCATTGAAGATTTGTGCGAATACCCGGACAAAACAGTCGATTAGCGAAAAACTCAGTGGCAGGAACTTGGCTAAGGCTGTATAGTCTGTGTAATTCAGTATTTGAACAAGCGGATATTCATCCGCTGTTCAGTTGTGCTTGATACCATACGCCGCACCCGATGCAGCTTATGTATCATTGTTTATATACCCGGGAGTCAATATGAAAAAAACCAACAAAACACCTTTCGCAGCGGCCATGGGAACCGCGTTTCTGTCTACCTTTGCCGCGACCGCAGCCAACGCCGAAGCCAACCCCTTCGCCATGACCGACATGAACAACGGTTATATGCAAGTGGCTGAAGCCAGCAAATCCGGCGAAGCCATGCCCGGCATGAAAGAAGGCTCATGCGGCGAAGGCAAATGCGGCGGCGCCATGCAATCCGCGCCTAAAACCGTGGAAGGTGCTTGTGCTGGCAACAAGCCTGCCCCTAAAGCGGCGGGTAAGGCGACAGAAGGCAAATGCGGCGAAGGCATGTGCGGCGCCATGATGGAAGGCGGCAAAATGAAAAAAGGCATGGAAAACATGTGCGGCGCCATGATGAAAGGTAAAGAAGGCGCTTGCGGCGCCATGCAAAAAGGCGAGAAAGGCGCGGGCCAGGAAAAAGTCAGCCCTAAAGCCGCAGCCGGCGAATAAGCCTCAAGCAGGTTTAGGAACGGGAATGAAATAAGACCCGCAATTGAGGCAGGATTTCTGTTCATATTCAACGACTGCATGGATGCAGGAGGTAGAGCAACGCATGGAGCAGTTGCCGAGGCGCGCAAACAGGCGCATAGCAAGCTATGAAACTGTTTGCGCAACGCCGAAGAGGGACAGAAAGACAAGTCAGTTGCGGGAGTTATAAAATTCACGTTCCTTATAGCCACCAAAAGAGGGCATGAACATCATGCCCTCCCGCTTTAACCCCATACACAGGTGTTCTTATGGACACAACTCTAAATCTCGTGCACGGCGCCGGCCTGGGCCTGCGTCGGTCGTTTCTCAGTGAAATCGTCGAAAACCCGCCCAAAGAAGTCGACTTCTATGAAGTCGCGCCGGAAAACTGGATCACGATAGGCGGCAAACTGGGCAAGCAATTTCGGGCCATGACCGAACGCTTTGACTTTGTCTGCCACGGTCTGTCCCTATCGATAGGCAGCACCGATCCGCTCGACGAAAAGTTCGTGCGGCAAGTCAAAGACTTCATGGCCGAACACCAAATCAAATTCTACAGTGAGCACTTGAGCTATTGCAGCAAGGAAGGTCATCTGTATGACCTGATGCCCATGCCGTTCACGCAGGAGGCCGTCTCGCACGTGGCCGCCCGCATCAGGCGCGTTCAGGACATACTCGAACACAGAATCGCTATCGAAAACGTCTCGTATTACGCCGCCCCGGGCCAGGAAATGGCCGAAATAGACTTCTTCAACGCCGTCGTCGAGGAAGCGGACTGCGACGTGCTGATCGACATCAACAATATTTACGTGAACAGCGTCAACCACGGCTACGATGCCGAGGCCTTCCTGAAAGCCATCCCGGCCGAGCGCATCGCTTACGCGCATATTGCCGGGCATTATGTGGAAGCCGAGGATTTCCTGGTCGACACGCATGGCGCCGACATTATCGATCCGGTCTGGAAACTGCTAGGTAAGGCCTATGAGCTTTACGGCGTATTCCCGACCCTGCTGGAGCGGGACTTCAACATTCCCTCTTTGGCGGAGCTGGTGCAGGAAGTCCGCACCATCCGGACGATACAGAACGCCTGGAAAAGCCAGCATGAAAAACAGACCGCCTGAAACCGCCAAGCGCGTCGACTTCAAAGCCAAACAGCGTGAATTTGCGGCCTATATCCGGAACCCTGAAAACAATCCGGCGCCGGCCGATGTCAAGGCCCAGCGCATGGCCATGTACCGCGAACTGTTCTTCAACAATGTCGAAAGCTTCCTGTCCAGCAGTTTTCCGGTCCTGCGCAGGATTCTCGATGACCGGCAATGGTTCAGGCTGGCCCAGGATTTTTTTGCCAGCCACCGCTGCCAGTCGCCCTATTTTTCCGAAATCCCGGAAGAGTTCCTCGATTACCTGCAGAACGAACGCGACAATCCCGACGATTTGCCGTTTCTGCTCGAACTGGCGCATTACGAATGGGTGGAAATGGCGCTGTCGACCGCCAAAGTCGAGGTAGCGGTAAACAGTCGCGCCGACATCGAAAACCTGCCGGACAAACGCATCATTCTGTCACCGCTGGCCTGGCCGCTGGCTTATCAATACCCGGTCCAGCGCATATCGCCCGATTATCTGCCGCTCGAGGCACCGGAACAGCCGACCTTCCTGATCGTTTACCGCGATATCGATGACCAGGTGCATTTTTCCCAGATCACGGCGATCACCTACAGACTGCTGCAACTGATCCAGGAAAACGAAGGACTGAAGGCGGAGGATTACTTAAGCCAGGTGGCGGCAGAGGCCCAGCACCCCGACCCGTCCCGGATCATCGAAGCGGGCCTGGCGATATTAAACGAATGGGCCGAAAAAGCGATTATTACGGTAATCGCCTGAAATACCGTTAAGGGGGCGACTCAAGTCGCCCATGGGCGGATATACCCTCAAGAGATCAATACATCCGCCCTTCTCAATCTCAACGCCTTATTGCTACCTGCCAAACAACTTAGGTCCCTTGGGCTGGGCTTTCTGCTGCAGGCAGTGATAAGCCGCGTTTTCATACTTGATCACTAAAGACCGCGTGTTTTTATGCTCGGTGATGAATTTCTTGGCTTCCGCGGCCGTCAGATCCTTCATCAGGAAAGTCGCGATACACATGCAGTCCTCGGAGAGCCGTTTTTTGTCGTACTCTTTATTGACGGAATTTTGCAGTTCCCTGGCCACGCATTGATCGGCGAACTGGTGCTCGAACGTATGTTTTTGAATATCGGTCACTGGCACATCATGCGAATGATCGAAAGGATCATGCACGGCGGCGGTGCTGGCCGGCTTTTGTTGCTTTTGCTCTTCCTTGTCATCCGAGCAGCCTGTCACGGACAGTGTCAGAATTGTGCCGATACAGGCCGCAAAAAAGAAATTCTTTGTCAATGTAATCGTTTTCATAAATTCAGGTCGTAATAGTTAGAGTCTTAATCGGCTATACAGGAAAAAACCTTGGCAGGCCGTCCGCGATAAACGCAGAACTTTATCATTTTATGCCGCTTCGTTCTACTGATCATCGGTTAATGCGAAGCGCCAATATCCGGGTAAACCGCCAGGCCCTTTCTCCGAAGGAAGCGGGACCCATCGGTTCACATCATAGCAAGCCATTTAGCCTCCGCCTCGATACAACCGGCGCGATTATTTGAAAAAATATGCCTTTAAGCTCGCTAGCGAACATAACCGGGGATCGTCACTATGTAAGATTAGGTGTGAATAAAAGCGATCTGGAGAAGGCCATGACCACGACCAACAAAAGTCAGTCGAATAAAAGCACCGCGCCCAAATGCGCTCATCCCGGCTGCAACTGCCCGGCGCGGCCGGGCGAGAAATACTGCAGCGATCTTTGCGAGAACTTAGTGGGCTCGGACATGTGCGCGTGCGGACATGCCGAATGCAAAGGCAAGACGGGGGCACATCATCATGAAAGATAATGTCAGCGATTTTCTCCTGCACCGCCTGTCCGAATGGGGCGTCAAACGCATTTTCGGCTATCCGGGCGATGGCATCAACGGCGTGTTCGGCGCTCTGAACCGGGCCTCCGACATGATTGATTTTGTCCAGGTGCGGCACGAGGAGACGGCCGCTTTCATGGCCTGCGCGCATGCCAAATTCACCGGCGAAGTCGGTGTCTGCGTCGCCACTTCGGGGCCCGGTGCGATTCATCTGTTGAACGGCCTGTACGACGCCAAGCTCGACCATCAGCCCGTGGTCGCGATCGTGGGCCAGCAAAAGCGCGCCGCCCTGGGCGGCAATTACCAGCAGGAGGTCGACCTGATCTCGCTGTTCAAGGACGTCGCGCATGAATACGTGCATATGGTTTCAACGCCTGCGCAAATGCGTCATATTGTCGACCGGGCCATGCGTATTGCCCAGTCCGAGCATAATGTGTGCTGCATCATCATCCCTAACGATGTGCAGGAAATGGAGGCCGAAAAGCCGCCCCGCAAGCATGGCACCATCCATTCCGGGATCGGCTACGAAGCCCCTCGCACCGTGCCTCACGCCGAAGAATTGCAGCGCGCCGCCGATATCCTCAATGCCGGAGACAAAGTTGCGATGCTGGTCGGCGCCGGGGCGCTGCATGCCACGGATGAAATTCTCGAAGTGGCCGACCTGCTCGGGGCCGGCATTGCCAAGGCGCTACTGGGCAAAGCCGCCGTGCCCGACGACATCTCCTATGTAACCGGCTCCATCGGCTTGCTGGGCACCCGGCCCAGCTACGAGATGATGACCGACTGCGACACGCTGCTGATGGTCGGCTCGAGTTTTCCCTATTCCGAATTCCTGCCCGAGGAAGGCCAGGCACGCGGCGTGCAGATCGACATCAACGGCCGCATGCTCAGCATCCGCTACCCGATGGAAGTGAATCTGGTCGGCGACAGCGCCGAAACGCTCAGATTGCTGATACCGCTGCTGCATAAAAAAGAGGAGCGCAGCTGGCGCCAGCGCATCGAAAAGAATGTCGCCGAGTGGTGGGAAACCCTGGAGGACCGGGCCATGGAATCGGCCAACCCGATCAATCCGCAACGCGTCGTTCAGGAACTGTCGCCGCGCCTGCCCGATGATTGCATAATCACCTGCGACTCCGGTTCCGTCACCAACTGGTACGCGCGCAATCTGAAAATCCGGCGCGGCATGATGGCCTCGCTGTCCGGCGGGCTGGCCACCATGGGCGGCGGCGTGCCTTACGCAATGGCGGCCAAATTCGCCCATCCGGAACGCCTGGTTATCGCGCTGATCGGCGACGGTGCCATGCAGATGCTGGGCATGAACGAAATGCTCACGATCGGCAAGTATTGGCGGCGCTGGAGCGACCCGCGCCTGATCGTCATGGTGCTGAACAATCGCGACCTGAACCAGGTTACCTGGGAACAGCGCGCCATGGCCGGCGACCCGAAATTCGATGCCTCGCAGGATCTGCCCGATTTCCCCTATGCGCGCTTCGCCGAACTGGTCGGCCTCATGGGCATCCGCGTCGACCAGCCGGAACAGATCGCTGATGCCTGGGACCGGGCGCTCGGCGCCGACCGCCCGGTGGTGCTGGAAGCCTATGCCGACCCCGACGTGCCGCCTTTGCCGCCGCATATCACCTTCAAGCAGGCCAAAGCCTATGCCTCGGCGATCCTGCAGGGCGATCCGGATTCCGTCGACATTATCAAGGCTTCCATGAAACAAATCTTTTAGCCTGGACAATGTCCCGACCCAACCATGCCGGCTACAACGGCGCACCTATCGCCAGTCTGCAAGGCTCAGCCTTTCGGATTCCGACCGCCGCGCCGGAATCCGACGGCACGCTTGAATGGACGGCAACGACGCTGATACTGGCCGAAGCCCGTGCGAGCGGCAAGACCGGCATCGGCTTCAGCTATGCGGATGCCGCGGCGGCCAGGCTCATTAACGACCGGCTGGCGGCGGTGGTGATCGGTTGCGACGCGCTGGCGGTGGCCTGCTGCTGGGAAGCCATGGTAGCCGTCATCCGCAATCAGGGGCGGCCGGGCATTTGCTCGATGGCCATTGCCGCCGTCGATAACGCGCTGTGGGACTTGAAGGCGCGGCTTCTCGAGCTGCCCCTGGTGTCCCTGCTTGGACAGGCGCGCGCGGCGGTGCCGGTCTACGGCAGCGGCGGCTTTACCTCCTGCCCGACTGCCAAGTTGCAGGAACAGCTGGCCGGCTGGACGGACCGGGGCATCACCCGCGTCAAGATGAAAGTCGGCCGCGAACCGGAACAGGATCCGGCGCGCGTCGCGGCCGCGCGTGCCGCGATCGGGCCGGCCCATGAGTTGTTTGTCGATGCCAACGGCGCTTATTCGCGCAAGCAGGCCCTGGCCATGGCGCGGACCTTTGCCGAAACGGGGATGTCCTGGTTCGAGGAGCCTGTCTCCAGCGATGATCTTGAAGGCCTGCGCTTGATCCGCGACCGGGCACCGCCGGGCATGGACATCAGCGCCGGCGAATACGGCTACGACAGCGTGTACTTCCGGCGCATGCTGGAGGCCGGCGCCGTCGACGTGCTGCAAGCCGACGCGACGCGTTGCGCGGGGATAACCGGCTTCCTGCAGGCCGCCGCCCTGTGCCGGGCCTTCAATGTGCCGCTGTCCAGCCACTGCGCGCCGGCCATGCATGCGCACGTCTGCCGCGCGGCCGCGCCGGTACGGCATCTGGAATATTTCTACGACCATGCGCGCATCGAGACGCTGCTGTTCGACGGCGCGCTCGAACCGGTCAACGGCGAGCTGGCGCCCGACCTTTCCCGGCCGGGCTCGGGGCTAGTGTTCAAGCATGCCGATGCACGGCCCTATGTGGTTTAATCCATGAGCCAAAGTCATGATTAATCCTTCTCTTAACATCGCCGCCCTCGCCGCCGAGCTAAGCCGGAACATTGAGGGCGAAGTGCGCTTCGATGACGGCAGCCGCGCCCTATACGCCACCGATGCCTCCAATTACCGTCAGGTGCCCATCGGCGTGGTCGTACCGAAATCGATCGACGATGTCGTCGCCACGATCGCGGCCTGCCGTCGGCACGGCGCGCCCGTGGTCTCGCGCGGTGGCGGCACCAGCCTGGCGGGCCAGTGCTGCAATGTCGCCGTGGTCATGGACCTGTCCAAATACCTCAATCGTATCCTTGAACTCAACCCCGACGCCAAAACCGCACGGGTCGAGCCCGGCTGCGTGCTCGATGACCTGCGCGAGGCCGCCGAACAGCATCATTTAACCTTTGCGCCCGATCCGGCCACGCACACGCACAACACGCTGGGCGGCATGATCGGCAATAACTCCTGCGGCATCCATGCATTGATGGGCGGCAAGACCGTCGACAACATCATCGAGCTCGACATACTGCTCTACGACGGCACGCGCCTGACCGTCGGCCGCACCGATGCTGTTGAATTCGACCTTATTGTCACCGAGGGCGGACGGCGCGCCGACATCTATACGCGGCTGAGAGCGCTGACCGACAAAGAGGCCGACCGAATCCGCCGCCGCTACCCGAAAATCCCGCGCCGCGTCTCCGGCTATAACCTGGACGAGCTGCTGCCGGAAAACGGCTTTAATGTGGCCCGCGCCCTGGTCGGCTCGGAAGGCACCTGCGCCGTGGTGCTGGCCGCCCTGGTGCGGCTGGTTGACAGTCCGCCGGTCCGCTCGCTGCTGGCGCTCGGCTATCCCGATGTATTCAGCGCCGGCGACCACGTGCCCGAGGTACTGGCGCACCAGCCTATCGGCCTTGAAGGCCTGGACGACCGCCTGGTAATGGATATGGACGCTATCAGCCTGCATCCCGAAAAAGTCGAACTGTTGCCCGAAGGCGGCGGTTGGCTGCTCGCCGAATTCGGCGGCCATGATCAACACGAGGCCGATGCGGCGGCGAAAGCCTGCATGGACGCGTTAAGGCAGTCGGACAATCCGCCAGCAATGAAATTGTTCAGCGATGCCAAGACCCAGAAAAAAGTCTGGAAAGTGCGCGAGTCGGGGCTGGGCGCGACCGCCCATGTCCCGGATAAGAAAAACACCTGGCCGGGCTGGGAGGACGCCGCCGTACCGCCCGACAAAGTCGGCGCCTATCTGCGCGATTTACGCCGGCTGCTGGACCAATATGGCTACGGCTGCGACCTGTATGGCCATTTCGGCCAGGGCTGCATCCATACCCGCATCGATTTCGATCTGGAAACGGAGGCCGGCATCCAGACCTTTCATGCCTTTTTGCACGAAGCGGCCGACCTGGTCGTCAGCTATGGCGGCTCGCTGTCCGGCGAGCACGGCGACGGGCAGGCCAGAGCGGAATTTCTGCCGAAAATATTCGGCGAGGAATTGGTGCAGGCATTCCGTGACTTCAAATCGATCTGGGACCCGGACGGGAAAATGAACCCGGGCAAGGTCGTCGACGCCTATCCGCCGACTGAAAACCTGCGCCTGGCCGGTTTCCAGCCGGTCCAGCCGCTGACGCACTTCCGCTATCCGAAGGACAAGGGCCAGTTCAGCCAGGTCGTTCTGCGTTGCGTCGGCGTCGGCAACTGCCGCCAGCACCATGGTCAAACCATGTGCCCCAGTTACCGGGTGACGCGCGAGGAAAAACACTGCACGCGCGGCCGGGCCCGGCTGCTGTTCGAGACCCTGCGCGGAGAGGTCATTACCGATCGCTGGCAGAGCGAGGCCATGAAAGAATCGCTCGATCTGTGCCTGGCCTGCAAAGGCTGCAAGGGCGATTGCCCGGTCAAGGTCGACATGGCGACCTACAAATCCGAGTTCATGGCCCATTATTACCAGCACAAGCGCCGTCCGCGCCAGGCTTACGCGTTCGGCTGGATCGACCGATGGGCAGCGCTGGCGGCCCATGCGCCGGGGCCGGTCAACTGGCTGGCGCAGGCGCCCGGCATCGGCGGGCTCATCAAAACCGTGGCCGGCGTGTCCTCGCAACGCCGCCTGCCGCGCTTTGCGCCGGAAACCTTCCGGCACTGGTTCAAGCATCGTGCACCCGGCAATGCCGGCAAGCCGGCCGTCATGCTCTGGCCGGACACGTTCAACAATCATTTTCACCCGGCAACCGCCAAAGCGGCCGTCATGGTGCTGGAAGCGGCGGGGTTTCAGGTGCACGTGCCCGAACGGCAAATTTGCTGCGGCCGGCCGCTGTATGACTTCGGCATGCTCGATCAGGCCAGGCGCCAGTTGCGGCGGATTCTTGCCGATCTGCGCCCGGCCATCGATAGCGGCATGCCTGTTGTCGGCCTGGAACCTGCCTGCGTCGCGGTCTTCCGTGACGAACTGGTCAATCTCTTCCCTGAGGATGAAATGGCGCAACGGTTGAGCCGGCAAACCTGTTTCTTTAGCGAATTCCTGATCAAAGAGGCGCCGGATTTCCCGTTTCCGAAGCTGGCGCGGAAAGCCTTGTTGCACGGACATTGCCACCAGAAGGCCCTGGCCGGCCTGGAGCACGAGCAAGCCCTGCTCGACAGGCTCGGGCTGGACTGGCAGGATCTCGACTCGGGCTGCTGCGGCATGGCCGGCTCGTTCGGATTCGAAACAGACAAAGCCGAACTGTCGGCACAGATCGGCGAGCTGGTTTTATTGCCGGCGGTACGCAACGCCCCGCCTGACACGCTGATCGTGGCCGACGGCTACAGTTGCCGCGAGCAGATCGGACAGCTGACCGCGCGGCGAGGGCTGCATATGGCGGAAGTCATACTCATGGCGATGCAAAATGGGGAAACCCGAAACGGTTAACCTGAATATTTCACCATGAAGGACACGAACGCCGCCATCCCTGGGGTCGTTCGTGAACGCTGTGGTGTTTATGAAATATCCGGGCTAACCCTCTCTTTGGCTATAACCGTTATCGAGTTGCTGGTCAATCTGACGCACTTTAGCTCATTGCCGTTGTCAGAAGGAAAAATAACGCGATTGCCCTGACAACTCTGCCCAGGCTGTTTATAAATGATTCCGGGACTGGTAAACGGCGGCCCTGGAATTATCAGCATCCGCTTGTGGCGGAAAAATTTTGAGAGGGAGGCGACTCGAATGCAGGCTAAGCCCATAAAGTTATTTACGTTTGCAGAACTGGCGGTCTTATCGTTACCGACATCTTTGACGCTTTACCCTGTTGAAATCGCAGGCACTTCCTCGATCCACATGATGATCCCTATCGGGCTAATGACGACGGCGGCCGCCATTGTGCCAGTTTTGGAAAGCGGCTCATGACGGGGTGGGTAACCAGGCACTGGCGTGCCCTGCTGCTCTGGACGCTGGGGCTTTTTGCCGGGCTCACCCTGCTGGCGCTGATGATCGCTTATTCGGGGATTTACAACATAGCGGCCAGCGCCGGCCATCCTGCCTGGATGGAATGGGTTCTGCAGCTGGGCAAGGAGCGTTCGGTTAAATTCAACAGCCGGTCCGTCAAGCCGCCGAAACAGGATTCCGCCGACCTGGTGCCGCTTGGCGCCGCGCACTTTCAAAGCACCTGCGCCACTTGTCACGGGGCGCCGGGCCAACCGCTCAACCCGGTTTTCGGGCATATGCTGCCTTCGCCTCCCGATCTGCAAAAACACGCGCATCACTGGACGCGCGAGCAGTTGTTCTGGATCGCGCGCCACGGCATTCAATTCACCGGCATGCCGGCCTGGAGCGGCGCGGGCCGCGATGATGAAGTCTGGGCGGTCGTGGCTTTTCTGGAAGCCCTGCCGTCCATGTCCGAGACCGATTACCGACGCTATGCAGGCGGCCATAGCGAAACGCAAGGCTATTCCGCCGGCGCGTTCGTCAGTCAGGGGCGGCCCCGGCTTGACCTGACCGCCTGCAGCCGCTGCCACGATACGGCCGGAGCGGCGCCGCCCAGTCCTTATGTGCCACATATTGGCGGCCAGAATGAGGCTTATCTGAGAAGGGCGCTGCATGAATATCGCGACGATTCCCGGCAGAGCGGCTTTATGGAGCCTGTCGCGGATGACCTCGATGACGAGCAAATCGATCGTTTGGCCGCCTATTATGCCTCTCTGCCGCCTTCCCCCCGCCAGCGTCCACGGCCTTCCTCTCCGCAGCTGCGCGAGCAGGGCCGCCAGCTCGCGGAACAGGGCGATCGTGCACGCAAGGTTCCGGCCTGCCTCTCATGCCACGGCGCGAACGGGCGATCGGACTATCCGCGCCTGGCCGGCCAGTCGGAACAGTATATCCGGCGGCAATTGCAGGTCTGGCGGCGAGGCGGCCGTCATAAAACCCCGCACGGCGCCATGATGTCGGTTGTCGCAAAGCGGCTGACGGACCAGCAGGTCGAGGCCGCCGCATCGTTCTTCGCGGGTCGGCCGCCACAGGCTGATCGCGTTCAGGAAGAGGCTTCGGCGCCATGAAAACGGCCCGCCCTCGCCTGCTGCCGTTTGTGGCCCTAACGCTGCTGACCCTGGCGGGCTGCGCCGGCGAGCAATCGGCATTTGCGGGGCTCGGGCCGGTTTCGTCGCGCATTACGCTGCTGACCTGGATCATGTTCATCGCCGCCGCGCTGATAACGGTTTTCATCTGTCTGTTGCTGTTTGTCGCCATCGCCGGTCCCGCCGACTGGCGGCGCCAGCTGACCCAGGTCAAAACCGTGGTGCTGGGCGGCATCGTGTTCCCGGTCGTGACCTTGAGCGCCCTGCTGATTTACGGCTTTTCAATATTGCGCGTCGGGGAAAACCTGATACAGGCGGAAAATGCCCTGCGTATCTCGGTGGTGGGCGAACGCTGGTGGTGGCGGGTTATTTATCGACACGACGATGGCCATACGACGGAAGCCGCCAATGAGATACGGATTCCCACGGGACGCCCTGTCGAAATCGAGCTATCGACGGCAGACGTGATTCACAGTTTCTGGCTGCCGGCCTATGCCGGCAAGGTCGATATGATCCCCGGCCGCATCAATCGCCTGCATTTCTCCGCCGACAAGCCCGGCATCGTGCGCGGCCAATGCGCGGAATACTGTGGCGGCGCCCATGCGCTGATGGCTTTTTATGCCGTGGCCATGCCCCCCGACGACTATGACGCGTGGCTCGCCAGGGAAAAGGCGGATGCGGAACCGGCGCGCGGACACGCGGGCGAACGGCTGTTTTTAACCAGCGGCTGCGGCGGCTGCCATACCGTACGCGGCACCCGGGCCGACGGCAAAGAGGGACCGGACCTGACACACGTCGGCGGCAGATTGTCGATCGGCGCCGGCATACTGCCGAACACCCCGGAAAGTTTTGGCCGCTGGATCAGCCGGCACCAGCAGCTTAAGCCGGAGAATCTGATGCTACCCTACGACTTCTTTACCGAAAGCGAGCTTCAGGCTTTGTCGGCTTACCTTAAAAGCTTGGAATAACCCCCATGGTCGATTTTAATGAACTCAGCCTGACCATTAACATGTCGATCTTTGTGGCGGCCGCCTGCGCGGTCTGGATCTCCGGCACCAAGATCGCCGCCTACGCCGATGAGATGGCCAAGCGCTATGCCCTCAGCCAGGCGCTGCTCGGCCTGTTGCTGCTCGCCGGCGTGACTTCGCTGCCGGAGATCGCCACCAGCTTTACCGCCGCGCGCAGCAACAATGCCGCGCTGGCGGTCAATAATTTGCTCGGCAGTATCGCCATGCAGGTGGCGTTACTGGCCATCGCCGACATCTTGTTCGGCAGGCGGGCGCTGACCTCGGTAGTGCCCAATCCGGTGGTGATGCTGGAGGGGGCGCTGAACATTTGCCTGCTGGCCTTTGTAGCCGTCGCCGTGCTGGTCGGCGACGTACCGTTTCTGGGCGCCGGCGCCTGGTCATGGGGCTTGTTCGCGGCCTCCATCTACAGTTTTGTTAAAATCAGCGAAGTCGATAAACGCCGCCCCTGGGTAGTCGGCGATGCCAAAAATCACGTGCGCGGCCAAGAGGGCAGTCAAGATGAAGATGACAAAGCGCGTCCTCTCAAAAACGACAGTCTGGCCCGGCTCATCGTTAAAGCGGCCATCGGCGCGCTGACAATCCTGTTCGCGGGCTATGTCGTCGCAACCGTCGGCGATGTGATCGCGCGGCAGACCGGCCTGGGCGCATCCTTTGTCGGCGTGGCCTTCGTGGCTATCGCGACATCGCTGCCGGAGGCCAGCACCGTGTTTGCCAGCGTGCGCCGCGGCCTTTATACGATGGCCATCTCCGACATCCTGGGCACCAACATTTTCAATGTGACGCTGCTGTTTGGCGTCGACGCCCTCGCGGCCGGACAGCCGGTGTTATCCCGCGTCGGCCGTTTTTCCGCGGTTGGCGCCTTGCTGGGGCTGACTGCCACGGGCTTGTTTCTGATGGGGCTCATCGAACGCGCCGACCGCACGATCTGGCGCATGGGAACCGACTCGGCGGCGGTGCTTGCCGTGTATGCCGGCGGCATGGTTCTGCTTTATACCATGAGGGGGGGATAGTGGCGAACGAGGACAAAGCGACGTTACCTAACAGCCTGCCGCGCCCGGACGGCGAAAAGGATGAATTGCTGCGTATCTGGAAAACGCCAACCGGGTGGCGCTGGCTTACGGCCGTCAACAATACGGTCGTAGGGCTGCTGTATCTGGGCGCCGCTTTTGCTTTTTTCGTGCTCGCCGGCCTGCTCGCGCTGGCCATGCGCACGCAGCTGGCCGTGCCCGAGAACGATCTGCTCAGCCAGGATCTGTACAACCAGGTTTTTACCGTGCACGGCACGACCATGATGTTCCTGTTTGCGGTCCCGGCCATGGAAGCGCTGGGCGTGCTGCTGCTGCCGCAAATGCTGGCCGCGCGCGACCTGCCGTTTCCGCGTCTGAGCGCTTTCGCCGTCTGGGCCTATATCATCGGCGGCTCGGTGTTTTTCTCTACGGTTTTTTACGATCTGGCGCCTAAGGGCGGCTGGTTCATGTATCCGCCTTTGACCCTGACGGCCTATTCGCCCGGCGACAATGCCGATTTCTGGCTGTTAGGGATAGGGTTTATTGAAATCTCCGCCATCGCGGGCGCCATTGAGATTATCGTCGGCACGCTGAAGACGCGTCCGCCCGGCATGTCGCTCGATAAGCTGCCGATTTTCGGCTGGGCCATGCTGGTTTTCGCCGGCATGATCGTCGTGGCGTTCCCGGCCGTCATTCTGGCAACTATGTTTCTGGAAATCGAACGGTCTTTCGGCTGGCCGTTTTTTACCGCCTCGCGGGGCGGCGATCCTCTGCTTTGGCAGCATCTGTTCTGGTTTTTCGGCCATCCCGAGGTCTACATTATTTTCCTGCCCGCGGCCGGACTGGTGTCGATGATCGTGCCGGCCATGGCGCGCACGCCGATCATCGGTTACAAGCTGATCGTCGTGGCCCTGATCGCCACCGGTTTTTTCAGTTTCGGCTTGTGGGTGCATCACATGTTCGCCACCGGCATCCCCGCGCTCAGCCTGGCCTTTTTTTCGGCGGCGAGCATGGCCGTAGCCGTGCCGTCCGGCATTCAGGTTTTTTCCTGGATCGCCACCATCGCTTCGGCCAAGGGCCGGTTTCAGTCGACCACACCGGCGCTGTTCGTGCTGGGCATGCTGTTTATTTTCACCGTCGGCGGGCTGACCGGCGTCATGGTGGCCATGGTGCCGTTCGACTGGCAGGCGCACGATACCTATTTCATCGTCGCGCATCTGCATTATGTGCTGATCGGCGGCATGGTGTTCCCGCTGTTCGCGACCTTCTATTACTGGGCGCCGATGCTCAGCACGCGCATGCTGTCCGAGCGGCTGGGAAAATGGGCCTTCTGGCTGATCTTTATCGGCTTCAATGTCGCTTTCCTGCCCATGCATGTTTCCGGTCTGCTGGGCATGCCCCGCCGCATCTGGACGTATTCGGAAGCGTCGGGCTGGGGGACCTATAATATGATCTCCACGCTGGGCGCTTACCTGATCGGGGCGGGCGTGTTGGTTTTCATCATCGACCTGCTGCGCAATTTCCGGGTCGGGGAAGGCGGCGAGCCCAATCCCTGGCAAGCCGGGACCCTGGAGTGGCTGCCTTCGGATGTGTATTCCACGCGCTCCATTCCGCACGTGACCAGCCGCGAGCCTCTGTGGATGCAACCCGACCTGTCCGAACAGGTCGAGGCGGGGCGGCATTATCTGCCCAATGCCCCGACCGGCGGGCGCGAGACCATCATTACATCGACCGTTGACGCCCGGCCGCAATACATCATCCAAATGCCGGGCCCGGGCTGGGGGCATTTCCTGGCCGCCGCCTTCACCGCCGCCTTTTTTTTGCTGCTGACCATCAAAGCGGTTGCCCCGGCGCTGGTTTGCGGCGCGCTGGCCGTCGTTTGCTTCCTGGTCTGGGTATGGGAGCTTGACAAAGGCCCCGGCAAAGGACCGGTATCTATCGGCGCGGGGCTTGAGCTTCCCATCTATGTCACCGGCCCGATCGGGCATGGGTGGTGGGCCATGGTGATCCTGATGCTGGTCGCCGGCTCGCTTTATTTCGCCTATCTGTTTTCCTATCTGTATATCTGGACGGTATCGCCCGAGCTATGGCCGTCCGAAGCACAGCATCTGCCAGGCTTGCGGTGGCCGGTGATAAGCGCCCTGTTGTTCATTGCCGGCGCGGCATGTTTTGCCATCGCGAAAAGAACCTTGGCCGAACCCGGCAGCCGGCATCCGTGGACGCCGCTGCTGATCCTGGCGGGCGCCCTGTCGAGCGTGGCAGCCGTGGGCCTGGAGATCGGGTGCCACTGGCAGGCGGGCCTGAGGCCCGCGGCATCGAGCTACGGGGCCTTGGTATACATGGCCGGCATTCTAACCGGGCAGCTGGTTTTTGCCATGCTGATTATGGCGCTGTTTGTGATCGCGCGGCACTTTACCGGCAAGCTCGACCGCGTGCGTTCCGCCACGCTGGAAAACACCAGCCTGCTGGCTTACTACATCGCGGCGCAGGCGCTGATCGGTCTGCTGGTGATTCATGGCTTCCCGAGAATGATTGCGTTATGACGGCACCGAAACCGCCTTTTGCCGGAAAACCGCTTGGCGCCCTGCTGATCGCCATGGCCGGCCCGCTGATTTGGGCGCTGCATTTTGCCGTGGTCTACGGGACTCAGCATGTCGTCTGCGCCACTCTCGCCGGCAGCCGCGCCGCTTTTTGGGTGTATCTGGCGGTTTTCGCGGCAACCGCCGTGGCGTTGCCGGCGTTACTGCTGTTAATCGTCAAGCCCGGTATTGCGCGGCATACGGTAAGGCGCGGAGCGGTAACGAAACGGGCGCAGGCGTTTCTGACAGGTATCATGCGCTTGCTGGCGCTGTTGTCCTTTTTTGGCGTGTTATGGGCCGGCAGCGCGGCACTGCTGCTGCCGGCCTGCGCGTCGCTCGCATGACCGGAGGCTTATCGGCGCCGAGGCCATGGCCGCCTCGCTAAAATCCGGCAACCTCAAGCCGCGATAATGGCGGCTTGCTCGATTACGCCCCTGAATCGTCCGGGCGGCGATCCCGATGCCCTAACTCCAGCTTCGATGCCGAAGTCGGCCGGAACGCGCCTTTCCGGCCAGTCTCTTTCAGCATGGCCCAGTGCGCCTGAAAACCTGTCATGATTTCGATAACCCGATGGATGCGGTCCGCGCGCGTCCCTTGCATTGCGGGCGCGCCTTCTTTACTGAACAGCGCCAGATGGGCGGCATTGTTGATCAGCGCCAGATGGGTGAAGGCCTGGGAAAAATTGCCCAGGAACTCGCCGGTATCAGGATCAATCTCTTCCGAGAACAGTCCGACATCATTGGCTTTATTCAACAGACGCTCATACAGCGCCTTCGCTTCCGGGTACCGATCCGCGACCAGAAGCGCGTCGACCAGCCAGAAACTGCAGATTAAAAAAGCCCCTTCCTGGCCGGCCAGATAGTCATGCCGCTTATAGCGGTGCAGGAAATCGCCCCGCCCCAGTTCCTGCCGGATCTGCTCGATCGTCGCTTGCAGCACGTTCTCGCCGAGCGGGAAGCCGACCAGCGACGCCAGCAGCAACGAGGCATCGGTCGCCGGATGGTCAAACGCTTGCCGAAGGTAGCGCTTGCCGGGTTCCAAGCCATGCGCTTCGATGGCTTCCAGGATCTGCTCGCGTGCCGAAGTCCAGCCCTCGCGAACCCCGAACAGGCGTTCGGCATTGTCCAGCGCCACCCAGCACATGATTTTGCCGTAGACATAATGCCGCGGAGGTCCGCGTATCTCCCAAATGCTCTGGCCGCCTTCCTGCCAATGATCCTTGATGTAATCGGCCAAAAGCACCAGCGTTTCCCGTTCCCGCCGGCCAAACTGCCCGCCCAGCGACTGGTACAGATAGGCCCACGCGATCACCTCGCCGTAGGCATCGAGCTGCTCCTGATCGTAGGCCGCGTTGCCGTTGCGCACGGGCCGGCTCTTGCGGTAGCCTTCCAGATGGTCGAACAGCGTTTCGGTCAGCGTCGTCTCGCCGTTGATGCCGTACATGATCTGGATGACGTTGCCGGCGCCGGCGCCCTTGCATTCCTCGTAGAGAAAGTCCGAGAAGCGCCGCGCCTCGCCACTGTAACCGAGCACGGTCAAGGCATAAAGCGTGAAGGTCGCGTCACGGAGCCAGCAGTAACGATAGTCCCAGTTGCGCTCGCCGCCGATCGCTTCGGGCAGCGAACAGGTCGGCGCGGCCACGATGGCGCCGGTGGGCGCATAGGTCAACAGTTTCAGGGTCAGCGCGCTTCTGAGCACGGCCTCCTGATAAGGGCCACGGTAATGGCAGTCCAGCGCCCACTCCCGCCAGAACGCCTGGGTGGTCCGGAAAACGTCATCAACCAGGGTTTTCGTCATGAAAGGCCCGTCCTCGTCCGGTTCGGCCATGACCACAAAGCAGTACCGCTCCCCTTGCTGTACCGGAAACCCGGCTTCCGCCACGTCGCCTTTCAGGGAAAACGCCACATCCGGGGCAAACAGGGCCGGCCCTTCCGGCACGCTGATCCCGCTGCCGGTTTTTACCAGCCGGGCCGGCGCTCTGGCGAACTCCACCGAAGGTCGATAGCGGACCCGGACGTCAACCGCGCCGTCCACACAGTCCAGCAGGCGGACGAGCCAGTATGGCGCCCTGAGCGAAACATAATCGTGCTCGCCGGCATCGGGCCGGCGACCCACGGGCATGAAGTCCGTGACCCGCACCGACCCGGATGCGGCTGTAAAGCAGGTCTGCAAAATAGCCGTATCATAGATATAGGCCCGTGTGCTTTCGGCCGGTTCGTCGGCGCTGATTTGAAAATATCCGCCCTTGCCTGCATCCAGTATCCGGCAAAAAACCGGATCGGCGTCAAACCTGACCAGCGAGCACCAGTCGATGCTGCCGTCGCGCGCCACCAGGGCCGAGCCATGGCAGTCGCCGATCAGCGCGTAATCGCGGATAGGCGCGTAAGGGGAACGACAGTCTTGTTCTTCCGTCATACTGCCGTCCCCGCCTTCAGCCGCAACGGCATCACCTTATTCGCCATCGGGCCTGTTTTTACTGCGCACTTTTAAGTTGCAGGTTATTTTCCACGGACTTGACGCCTTCGACGCGCTGGGCAACCTCGGCCGCTTCATTGATATCCGCCTGAGAGTCCACGAAGCCGTTTAATTGCACGACGCCCTGATTGGTTTCGACATTGATGTCAAAGGCACTCAGTCTGGCATCATTGACTATGGCCGCCTTGACCTTGGTGGTGATCATGGCATCGTCAACATATTCGCCGGCAGTATATTCGCCGCCTCCGGCCGCGATATCCAGCCTTTCCCCGGCTATCGCGGTTCCGTAACCGACTGTTGAGGTCAATACCAGCGCCAGGAAAAAAGCAGGGCAATGTTTGAATGATTTCATAACGAACCTCCTGATGTAATGATTAAATGACAACGGTCTAGCATGATGGATACCCGGATATCGAAAAGCACATGCTTATGAGGCGAAACGGTATTATGTCGCCGGGCAAGCGTGCGCCACTCTGGCTTGGCTGACAGCATCCTCCAGACGTAAAAACCAACCGAACCCCGAAGGATCAGGTATTACGGCAGAAGACAGGCTCTGGCTTAAAGATTGGGCATCATCCAGCTGTATAACAACATTAGCCTCCAAACCAGCCACCGTCAGTTCGATGTCGAACATAAGGCGCATCTCGTTTCATTCATTATCGTACCTGTCCTGATTGCCGGATCTGAAAAATGTGCCCGCGCCAATTCACAGGCATGGCGGCAACAGCACCGCCATCAGCCCCAGGCTCAGCGTCGCGATGGCGCCTATCAGATTGATGCCCATGCCCAGCCTGGCGATGAACCGGTGTGACGAACCGTTTCGCCTGTCGCCGGCGCTGGCCGCGCGCCAGCAGTCGTAGGCCCAGTACAGCAGAAACCCGGTAACCGCCAGGGTACTGAACAGCAACGCGACATTGATCCAGGTGAAAGGACCATGCTCGGCCGGCGGCGGCGCCACCTCGCAGGCATACGACAAGGCGCCGTACATCAAGGCAAACCAGATGATCCAGACAGCCAACCCCAAAGCCAACTGAAATGGATTGTAAGGCGATATCATCAGGCACCTCCCCAGGCGATAGGCAACAGCACGATGGCTGCGAAACTGACCCAGAAGATGACGACCGTGTAAAACCACCAGGGCTCCACGACCGCCAGTTCGTAGGGCGCGGCTTTGCCGACATAACCGCAAGCCACGCGCCAGGCCTGCAGCACGGTCATGATCACGGCAAGCCCGCTGTGGAACAGCTGGTTCATCAGCATCACCGAAATAACGGCGTCATGGGCGGTTTGCGTGGGGACCAGCGTCGAATCCGCCCAGGCCCAGATCAGCATGCCGCAGTGCAGCAAGCCAAGCACCGATATGCCCCACAGCCAGCCGCGCAGATGACTGTCCAGTCCCTCGCGCAGCCGCTGCACGACACGGATGTAACAGATCACGGCGACGGTCAACAGGACGCCGCTGATCAGCAACGGCATCCAGGCCAGCGGCGCCGTCTCGGGCACCTGCCAGTGCGGCGCCACGGTCCACAGATACAGCCAGCCGAACAGCAGGGACAGAAACAGCGCGCCATCGGCCAGCAATGTCACGACCATGCCCCACAAACCGGGGCTGTCAAATGTTCGGGAATGCAAGGGCGGGTAGCCGGGCATGACCTCGGCATCGGGCGCCGCCAGAGGATGCGCGCCGTTTACCCAGGACCAGCGCAGCAGCAGCACCAGGCTGACTCCGACCGCAACCAGCGCCAGGCTATAGGTCCGGATCAACAGACTGATGCACAGCACCGACAACGCCAGCGCCGCGTAAAATGGCAGCCAGGAATTGCCGGGCAGATGGATGATGTCCCGCACCCTGCCGGTCACCGCGTCCGACCCCCAGGTCTCGCGCCTGCCGTGTTCGATCTCCGGCAGGGTATGGCGGCCTTCGGCAACGGTCGCCTGCAGGTCCGGCTGATCCCACATCGGATGCCGCATCGGATAGGCCGGCAGGCTGATGAAATTGTACGGTTCGGGCGGTATGTCGGTGGCCCACTCCAGCGTGTCGGCCTGCCACGGATTCGTCCCGGCCGGCCGGCCGAAGCGGAAATGCAAGGCGATATCGAGCAGCACCATCGCGATGCCCATGGCGGTAATGAAGCCGCCTATCGACGAGAGGCTGTTGGGCAGGTCCCAGCCCAAGCCCGCCGGATAGGTGTAAACGCGCCGCGGCATGCCCAGCAGCCCGGTCAGATGCATGACCAGAAACGTGGTATTGAACCCGATAAAGGTCAGCCAGAACCCCCAGCGCGCAAGCTTGTCGGACGGCATGCGTCCGGAAAAATGCGGCAGCCAGTAGTACAGGCCCGCGATGACCGGAAACAGCATGCCGCCAAACAACACATAATGCATGTGCGCCACCACGAAATGGGTGTCGTGCACCTGCCAGTTGAACGGCACCAGCGCCAGCATGACGCCGGTCAATCCGCCGGCCACGAAGATAATCAGAAACCCGACCAGCCAGAGCATCGGCACATGATAGACCGGCCGCCCGGTCCATAGCGTCGCCAGCCAGGCGAAAATCTGGATGCCGGTGGGAATCGCGATCAGCATGCTGGCCATCGAAAAGAACGCCTGCGCCAGTTTCGGAATGCCGATGGCAAACATGTGATGCACCCACAGACCGAAGCTGATGAAGCCGGTCGCGATGACGGCCAGCACGATCCACTGGTAAGCGACGATAGACCGGCGCGCGAACACCGGCAGCAGCGTCGACACGATGCCCGCGGCCGGCAGGAAGATGATGTAGACCTCGGGATGGCCGAACAGCCAGAACAGATGCTGCCAGAGAATGGAATCGCCGCCGCGCGCGACATCGAAGAACGGCAGGCCGGCCGAGCGTTCCAGCTCCAGCAGGATACTGCCCAGGATCAGCGGCGGAAAGCCGAACACGATCATCAGCGCCATGACCAGTATGTACCAGCAATACAGCGGCATGTGCAGCAGCCCCATGCCGGACGTGCGGCTGCGCAGGATCGACACGACCAGCTCGACTCCGGCCGACACCGCCGAGATCTCGATAAAGGTCACTCCCAGCAGCCAGAAGTCGGCGTTCGGCCCTGGCGAGTAAACGGCATTGCTCAACGGCGTGTACATGAACCAGCCGGCCGCCGGCGCGATGCCCAGCACCAGGCTGGACATCAGGATAAGGCTGCCGAACAGATAACAAAAGTAGCCGAAAGCGCTGAGCCGCGGAAACAGCAGGTCGCGCGCGCCGAGCATTTTCGGCACCAGATAGAGCGCCATCCCCTCCAATATCGGCACCGCGAACAAAAACATCATGACCGTGCCGTGCATGGTAAACAATTGATCATAGAGTTTCGGGGCGATCAGTGTCTGCTCCGGCAAGGCCAGCTGTGTGCGCATCAGCATCGCCATCAGTCCGCCGATCAGGAAGAACACCCCGCCCGTGACCATGAAGCGGATGCCGATCGCGGTATGGTTGACGATCGTCAATGCCCGCCAGCCGCTCGGATTGCCCCAGACCGCCATGAACTCGTCATGGAGCGCGGCGCGGTCTTTTCCGTGAGATTCATTCATGCTGATGTGCCTCCAGCCAGGCCTTGAATGCTTCCGGCGTATGCGCCTCCACCGCCAGCACCATACGGGCATGCCCCTTGCCGCAGAATTCCGCGCACTGCCCGCGAAAACGGCCCGGCGCGTCGGCTTGAATACGCAGGATATTGATGTGGCCAGGAATCATGTCGATTTTGCCGGCCAGTCTCGGCACCCAGAACGAATGAATCACATCGCTGCTGGTCACGTGGATATCGACCGGCACGCCGGCCGGCAGGTGCAGTTCGTTCTTTGCCGCGACGCCGGACTCGGGATAGCGTACTTCCCACCACCACTGATGCCCTGTTACATCGATACGCAGCGGCGGCTCTTCCAGCGGCAACGGCAACATGCGGTAGCCCAGGGGTATGCCGAAGCCGATCAGCACGGCAATAGTGATAATCGGCAGGATCAGGCCGCCGCCGACGATCCATTGATGATAAAGCCGGCGGGTCTGCCCTTCGCTATACGTCTTCGGCTGACGCCACATCGCATACAGCCATAATGCCGTGACCGCCACCAGCACCAGCGTGAAAAAACCGAACATGCCCCACCAGAGCCCGGCTATGGCAAGCGCTGACGGTCCCGCCGGATCCAGCGAGGATTGCGGACCGCTGCAGCCGCCCAGAAAAAAAATGATGCCGATGGGCACTGGCAAAGCTAAACTGAGACTAACCGTTAACGATTCCGCTTTCAACCGCGAAGGGAGGCCGTCATGACGAATGAACCTATCCGCAGTCTCATGTCCATCGCCGGACACCCGGTTCACCCGATGCTGATTCATTTTCCCGTGGCCTTCCTGCTCGGACTGGTCGGCGCCGATCTGGCCTATGTCTATACCACCGACCCGTTCTGGGCGCGCGTCGGCCTGTGGCTGGCAGGCCTGGGCAGCCTGGGCGGCTGGCTGGCGGGACTGGCGGGACTGGGCGACCTGGTCTTGGTGCGGCGCATCCGCAACCTGATCATCGCCTGGAGCCATGCGTTGATGGCCGTCATGACACTGTCGCTGGCTTCGCTCAACTGGCTGCTGCGTTTTAACGACGCGAACGGCTTCAATCCCTGGGGCTTGTATCTGTCGTTGCTGACGGCAGCGCTGATCACCGTTACCAGCCTGCTGGGCGGGCAAATGGTGTACGGACATGCCGTCGGGGTCGATGTCAAGCATTGATCCTCTGCTTTGCCGGTTCAGTTTCAGATATCGCAACGCCGACTCCTAAAAGGGTTTAGTCAATACAATCCAGACAATCGCCGGGATCAGCAGGGCAACCGCGGCGCCCAGCAGCACGCAAGGGAGCGTCACGGTTTTGTAGGGCGCCGTCTGCGTGCGCAGCAGCATCCAGCCGACAACGGCATGGCACACGACCAGTACAGCGACCAGCGTGAGCTTTAGAATGAGCCACGGTTCAACGATGCGGCCCGTGATAAAAACGGCTGTGCCGGAAGCAATGGCGATTAAGGCGGCCGGCGTCGCGAACAGGCTGAACACCATGATGGTCACAGCCTGATGGCGTTGCACGTCAATGGCCGTCTGCCGGGAAGCCGTGCCGGCGATCAGCGCGGGCAAATAGAGCAGTGAGCCGCACCAGCATAAAACAGCGGAGATATGTAACAGCAAAAGCCAAACCACAATCCCTCCCCTTTCCATTATCGCAGCCCATCTCCGCCAGCTCCGGAGCTGAACAGGCTTAACTCGGTGTTTATCAGAAACTTATAGGGAATGAATAGTTCAGTCTGTGCGGTAGCGTACGTATCGCGTTAACCGCGGCATACCCCGCCGGTTACTCGGCGTATTTCGGATCGAACGGGTGTTCCGTACGGCGGTAAAGCCTCAATACTTTTTTCACATATTGCTGCGTTTCAGGATAAGGCGGCACGCCCCGGTAGCGGTCGACCGCGCCCTCGCCGGCATTGTAACCGGCGGCGACCAGCGCCACATTGCCTTCATAGCGCGCCAGCAGCCAGCGCAAGTAGGCCAGGCCACCGCGGATATTTTGCGTGGCGTTGAAAGCGTCCTTGACATTGAAGCGGTTCGCCGTGCCGGGGATCAGCTGCATGAGCCCCATGGCGTTTTTTGCCGAGCGCGCCTTCGGTTCGAAGTTGGATTCGACGCTGATGATGGACAAGGCCAGGCGCGCGTCGATCTGGTACCAGGGTGACATCGTTTTGACCAGTTTGACTATCCATTTTTTGCCGGCCGGCAAGCGCCGGATGGTTTTCTCAAGGTCCAGGAGCTGACCGGCCGATAAGCCGTAACCGCGAGGCTTCTCCGGCAGGCGGCCTTCAACGGTCATGCATGCGGGCAATTCGGATGAAACCAGATGCACGGTTTCGAGCATGGCTTGCGCCTCATAATGACCCTGCCGGCCGGCCAGGGAAAACAGCGCGGCGGCCAGCGCGCGGTTTTCGGGCACGCCTTCGCCGAATGCGTACAACATGCCCAGCTGATACTGCGCCTCGGTACTGCCCAGTCTTGCCGCCTGGCAATAACGCCCTGCCGCCCGCCACAAATCCAGCGGCTTGAAAGCGTGTTCCGCCAGTTTGGCGCCTTCGCTCAGCAGACGCCGCGTGACCGGCGGCTCAAGTTCCAGCTCCACGGCTTCAGCCGGCAGTATGGGCCACGCGCAAGTCGCCAGCCATAGCGCGACGCACATGGCCCGGTTAAATCTGATCATCAGTACGTTACCTGTGGGGATAGTCTTACCTTAACCTGAATATTTCACCACGAAGGACACGAACGCCTCCAAGGATGGAGGCGGTAGAATTGCGTCTGGAACAGCAATCGAGCACACGAAGGCTTTTCAATTCAAATACTTAGAAATATTTCATGATGAGCTTATGAAGTTATCGGTGATAAATGATAACGCCATGATTTTCTTCGTGTTCTTCGTGTTCTCTGTGGTTTCATCAAATATCCGGGTTAATGGACCGATTGCGGGAATTATAAAATTCACGTTCCTAAGCATAGACAAGCTCAGGCATTTAGCCAGTGAACCGCCCTCCCTCTTCCCATCAAGGCCAAGTTCCCCTATCCTGTACGGCACTGAAAATTAACCTTAACCAAAAAAATTATGACTGAAGCAGCTGTTTTATTTTCCGATGCCAAACGCGTCATTCCGGGCGGCGTGAACTCGCCGGTCCGCTCTTTCAGCGGCGTAGGCGGCACGCCCGTATTCATCGACCATGCCAGTGGCGCTTATATTTACGATAGCCAGGGCAACCGCTATATCGACTACGTCGGCTCCTGGGGCCCCATGATTCTGGGCCATGCCCATCCTGAAGTGATTGCGGCGGTCAAAACGACTGTCGAGAAAGGCCTGAGCTTCGGCGCGCCGACCGAAATCGAAACAATTATGGCCCAGCGCGTGACCGAGCTGGTGCCGTCCATCGATCTGGTCAGAATGGTCAGCTCCGGCACCGAAGCGACCATGAGCGCGATCCGCCTGGCGCGCGGCTATACCGGCCGCGACAAGATCGTCAAATTCGAGGGCTGCTATCACGGCCATTCCGACTCCCTGCTGGTCAAGGCCGGCTCCGGCGCATTGACGCTGGGCGTACCGAGCTCGCCGGGCGTGCCGGCCGCCTTCGCCGAAAACACCATTACCCTGGCCTATAACAACATCGAGGCGGTCAAGACACTGTTTGCCGATATCGGCGAGCAGATCGCCTGCATCATCGTCGAGCCGGTCGCCGGCAACATGAACTGCATCCCGCCGGTGCCGGGCTTCCTGGAAACTTTGCGCGAGGTCTGCGACCAGTACGGCAGCGTGCTGATCTTCGATGAGGTCATGACCGGCTTCCGGGTCGGCCTGCACGGCGCGCAAGGTCTGTACGGCATTACCCCCGACCTGACGACGCTGGGCAAGGTCATCGGCGGCGGCATGCCGGTCGGCGCCTTCGGCGGCAAGCGCAAGATCATGGAATGCCTGGCGCCGCTGGGCCCCGTCTATCAGGCCGGCACCTTGTCCGGCAACCCGGTCGCGATGGCCGCCGGCCTGAAGACGCTGGAGCTGATCTCGCGCCCCGGCTTCTTCGAGGAGCTGGCGGCCAAAACCGAAACACTGACGGCGGGCATTCAGCAGCGCGCGCAGCAGGCCGGCATCGCGCTGACCACCAATACGGTCGGCGGCATGTTCGGGCTGTTTTTCACCGCAGCCGGGCAGGTCACGAGCTTCGCCCAGGCCACGGAATGCGACCAGAACCTGTTCAAACGCTTCTTCCATGCCATGCTGGAGCAAGGCGTTTATCTGGCGCCGTCGGCGTTTGAAGCTGGGTTTGTATCCATCGCGCATACGGACGACGACCTGAGCCAGACGCTCGATACCGCCGAGGCCATCTTCAGGCGCTTATAAACCGGTTCAGGAAATAAACATGACGGATGATATTCGCTGGCGGCAACGCTTTCAGAATTATGAAAAAGCATTCTTGTTGCTGGAGCGGGCTCTGGTTATAAAAACGCCTTCTGAAGTCGAGCGCGGCGGTATCATCCAGTTCTGCGAAATGGCTTTCGAACTGGCATGGAAGCTGATGAAGGATTATCTCGAATATCAAGGCTTTACCTGTGTGTCGCCCAGAGAAGCGATCAAGCAGGCTTTTCAGGCCAATATTCTCGATGACGGCCATTTATGGCTGGAGGTTTTGGTCGACAGGAATCTGGCCACGCATACTTATGACGAAAACAGGGCCCTGGCGGTTGTCGCCAAAATCAGGTCATCTTATTTTCCGGCCTTGCAGCAATTGTATCGTTATATGAAAGCCGAAATGCAATGATGGACGCAGGACTGACTCAAGCCGATATCCGGCTCATCCTGGGCGCGATCAAGCAGTTTCCTGAAATTCATGAAGCGCTGATCTTCGGCTCTCGCGCCAAAGGAACGTACAAAAAAGGATCCGACATCGATCTGGCCATCAAAGGCAAGGCTGTCTCCAGCGAAACGATTCACCGATTGAGTTTTCTGTTGAACGAAGAATTGCCTTTGCCGTATTTTTTTGACGTCGTGCATTATGAAACTATTGAGAACCAGACACTGATTGAGCACATCGATAGAATCGGCACACCGCTTTTCTCTTATCTTCAGAAGAATGATAGTTTTTCCCACAACTGAACGATGGACCTGTTAATTAACACACCCGCCTGGGCATTTGCCTTGATCGGCGCTTTAATCGGCGCATTACTGATGCACCTGTTCAATAGCCGTAGCAAGGCGCTTGTTACACGGCTGTCGACCGATCTCGCCGTCGCCGGGGAAAAATTAAGGCAGCTCCAAGCCTGCGACGCCGAATTGAAACAGTATCAGCAGCGCCTGATGCAGGCCCAGGCCCAAAATGCCCAGTTGCAGGCGCGCATGGACGAGCAGGCCCGGCATGCGGCCGAGAAACTGGCGCTGTTGCAGGATGCCGAAGTCCGGTTGAAAACCCAGTTCGAAAACCTGGCCGGCAAAATCTTCGACGAGCGCAGCCGACAGTTTTCCGAACACAATAAAGCCAGTCTCGATCACATCGTGATGCCGCTGCGCGAGCAACTGGGCGAATTCAGGCAGCGCATCGAAACGGTTTACGACAATGAAAACAGGGACCGCATTTCCCTGCGCGAAGAGATCGTCTCGCTGCGGCGCGATACGGCGCAGATGAACCAGGAAGCATTGAACCTGACGCGCGCCCTGAAAGGCGACAAGAAAGCCCAGGGCAACTGGGGTGAGATGATTCTGGAAAAGGTGCTGGAACAGTCGGGGCTGCGCAAGGGCATCGAGTATGAGACCCAGGCCGCGTTCCGGGACGGGGACAACCGGCTGTTCAAGCCCGATGTCATCATCCGCCTGCCCGAGGACAAGGACATCATCATTGACTCCAAGGTATCGCTGCTGGCCTATGAGCGCTACTGCGCCAGCGAGGACGAGCAGGAAAGGACGCAGGCCTTGAAACAGCACACGGAAGCCGTGCGCGAGCATATCAAAAGCCTGAGTCGGAAAGACTACGCCGGCCTGAAAGGCCTGCGGTCGCTGGATTTCGTCCTGCTGTTCATGCCGATCGAGCCGGCCTTCATTGCCGCGGTCCAGGCCGACGAGCGCCTGTTCACCGACGCCCTTGAGCACAAGATCGTGATCATCACGCCGACCACGCTGCTGGCAACCTTGCGCACGATCGAGAATATCTGGCGCTACGAGCGCCAGAACGAGAATGCCCGGGCCATCGCCGACAAGGCCGGCATCCTTTATGACAAGATCCGCGGCTTCGTCGAAGAACTGGATAAGCTGGGCCGGCAGTTGAGCACCGTCAACACGACCTATGACAGCGTCATGAACAAATTGACGCGCGGCAACGGCAATCTGATCCGCCAGGCCGGCAGCTTCGTCGATCTGGGCGTTAAGGTCAAAAAGCCGTTTGCCAAAAGCATTACCGAACAGGCGGGGCTGGAAACCGGCGAGCGTTAATGCGTTTCAGCCGCCAGACCGGATTCACTGACCGGCGGCAGCGGAACGGAGTTTGTAGTCATGCCGAACATTGGGAACGGGTGACCTGCCCGTCCGGCGGTAGAACCGACGGCAGTTAAAGCGCTTCTTCAGGCTCCAGCCTGGATTCCGTGGACAGCGTGCGCTGCCGGCTTTTCCATGCCCGATGCTCGATCATGACCTGCAGCACTTCCTGCGGATCGTCGGTAACCTTGATCAGGTCCAGGTCTTCCGGCGAAATGGTCTCGTACTGGATCATCGTCGTTTTGATCCAGTCGATCAGGCCGGCCCAGAAATCGCTGCCGAACAGCACCAGCGGCATCGGGTATATTTTGTGCGTCTGCATCAGCGTCAGCGCTTCAAAAAGCTCATCGAGCGTGCCGAAACCGCCGGGCATGCAGATGTAACCCATCGAATAGCGCACGAACATGACTTTTCGCACAAAAAAATAGCGGAAATCCAGCGCGACGTTCTGATAGGGATTCGGTTTTTGCTCCATCGGCAGGTTGATGTTCAGGCCGATGGAGTGGCGCTTTTGCAGATGCGCGCCCTTGTTGGCCGCCTCCATGATGCCGGGGCCGCCGCCGCTGATAATGGCGAAATCGTTCTTGGCCAGCAGTTCGGCGATTTCGACCGTTTTTTGATAATAGGCATGATGCCGGTCAAGACGGGCCGAGCCGAAAATCGACACGGCATCGCACAGGCCCGACAGCCTGTCGAAGCCTTCGGTGAATTCGCTGATGATTCTGAAGATGCGCCAGGACTGGTCGCCTTTCATGTCCTCGATAATGCCCGAGGCGTCATAATGGTTCTTCCAGCAATCCATCGCTTCAAGCCCTCAAGCCGTGGCCCGGCATATGCCCGGCGCCCTGCTCCAGTTCATGAATGATCCGGCCGCCCTGCAGGGTATGCGTCACGCGGCCTTTCAGGGTCTGGCCCCAGAACGGCGTGTTGACGCCCTGGCTTTGCCAGTTGTCCTGGTTGACCTGCCAGGTCAGCTCCGGATCAAACACGCAGACATCGGCGGAAAAGCCCGGGGTCAGCGCGCCGCTTCTCAGGCGCAGAATCTGGGCCGGCTTCTCGGTCAGGGCTGCGATGCCCTGGGTCAGCGTGATAGCCCGGTGGGCGACCAGACTCAGCATCAAAGGCAGCAGGGTTTCCAGCGTCGACATGCCCGGCTCGGTCTCAGGAAACGCGCCGAGCTTGGCGTCGATATCGTGCGGCTGGTGGTCGGAGCAGATGCTGTTGATCGTGCCGCCGGCCAGGCCCTGCCGCAGGTACTCCTTGTCCTCTTCGGTGCGCAGCGGCGGCAGGACATGATAGGCGCTGTCGAACGGCGCGATGTCGTTTTCGGTCAGGTGCAGCTGGTGCATGGCCACGTCGGCGCTGACATCGAGACCGTATTTTTTCGCCTGGTGGATGCGGATGACCGAACGCTTGCCGCTGAGCTGGCCGAAATGCACGCGGCAGCCGGTCAGCTCGGCCAGCTCCAGGCACTGCGCCACGGCGATGGTTTCGGCCGCTTCCGGAATGCTCGGCAGGCCGTAACGCGTCGCGAACACGCCTTCGTGCGCGCAGCCGTTATTGCCCAGCCAGTAATCGTTGGGCCGGAACATCAGCAACAGATCGTGACTGGCTGCGTATTCCATGGCGCGGCGCAGAATCAGCAGGTTTCTGACCGGCTGATTGGCGTTGCCGACCGCGATGCAGCCGGCCTGCATCAATGACAGCATGTTGCTCAGTTCGGTGCCCTCCAGTTTCTGGCTCAGCGCCGCGATCGGATAGATCTGCGCATAGCCGGCTTTTTCGGCAATGTCCTTGACCAGTTCGGCGACGGCCGGCGTGTCGATGACCGGCACGGTGTCGGGCTGCAGGCACATGGCGGTTATACCGGCGCTGGCCGCGGCCCGCGTTTCGCTGGCGAACGTCGCCTTGCGGCTTTGTCCCGGTTCGCGCAGGCGCGTGCTCAGGTCGATGAAACCCGGGCAGATGATCCGGTCGCTGGCATCGATGGTCCGGTCGGGCCTGAAGCCGTCCGGCTCGCTGAGCACGGAAACGATCTTGCCGTCGGCGATATAGACGGAGCCGACATGGTCGATTTTATTGGCGGGATCGATGATGCGTCCCTGGCTGATTTGTATGCGGCTCATGATAAGGCTCCCTGTCTTTGCATGGCCATGGACATGACCGCCATGCGCACGGCGATGCCGTTGCTGACCTGTTTCAGGATGACGGACCGCGGGCCGTCGGCGACTTTGGAATCGATTTCGACGCCGCGGTTGATAGGGCCTGGATGCATGACGATGGCGTCCGGCCTGGCGATTTTCAGCTTGTCCTCGGTCAGTCCGAAGCATTTGAAGTACTCGCTCTCGCTGGGCAGCAGCGCCGAAGTCATGCGCTCTTTCTGCAGGCGCAGCATGATGATGACGTCGATGTCCTTCAGGCCTTCCTTCAGGTTGTGCGACACGGTCACGCCGAGGGTCTCGACATGCGCGGGCAGCAGCGTTTTCGGCGCGATGACGCGGACTTCGGCCGCGCCCAGGGTGTTCAGGGCCAGAATCTGCGAGCGCGCGACCCGTGAATGCAGGATATCGCCGATGATCGCCACGCGCAGATTGGAGAAATCCTGTTTGATCTGGCGGATCGTGAACATGTCCAGCATGGCCTGGGTCGGATGCGCGTGCTGGCCGTCGCCGGCGTTGATGACGCTGATATGGGGCGCCGTGTGCTGGGCGATGAAGTGGGCCGCGCCGCTGATGTTATGGCGCACGACGAACATATCGACGAACATCGATTCCAGGTTGCGGATGGTGTCGAGCAGGCTTTCGCCCTTCGAGGTCGCCGAGGTGGCGATGTTCATGCTAAGGACGTCGGCGGACAGGCGCGTGGCCGCCAGTTCGAAGGTCGTGCGCGTGCGCGTGCTGTTTTCAAAGAACAGGTTGACGATGGTCTTGCCGCGCAGCAACGGGACTTTTTTGACCTGTTGCTCGGACATGCCGGCGAAGGACTCGGCGGTATCGAGAATTTCCGTCAGCAGGTTTTTGTCCAGTCCTTCAATGGTCAGGAAATGTTTGAGTTTGCCTTCCGAATTTAATTGCAGGTTATCGCCCATGGATGTTATGCCGCCGCCTCAATCGTTTGCACATGGATGGCCAGAGGGTCGGGACCGGTCAATTTAATGCGCTGATCGGCATTGAGCGTGATAACGGCGCCGACGCAATCGGGACTGAGCGGGATCTGCCGGCCGTCGCGCTCGATCAGCACCGCCAGGACCACCTGATTGGGCCGTCCATAATCGAAGATCTCATTGAGTGCGGCGCGAATCGTGCGTCCGGTGTAGAAGACATCGTCGACCAGGATAATATCGCGGCCTTCGACATTGAGCGGAAGCTGGCTGGGCTTGACGTTAGGATTGACGCCGATTTGCGAGAAATCATCGCGATAAAACGAGATGTCCAGCAGCCCCAGCGGTTCGCTCAGGCCCAGGCGCCGGTGCATCTGTTCGGCAACCCAGACGCCGCCGGTACGGATGCCGATCATCAAGGGATTTTCAAGCCGGCGCTCGACAATTACGTTTTTCAGCTCGGCTTCCAGTTTATTCAGTAATACGGGTATTTCCAGGTTATGCGTAGTCATGTTTTGTTTGTATGATCATTGAGCCAGGTTTGCAGGATAAGCTGGGCCGCCAGTTGGTCCTGAACTTCCCAGAGCTTGGCCGCATTGACGCCGACTTCGTCGAACAGCATCTGCTTGGCTTCGAATGTCGACAAGCTTTCATCCTGTTGATAGACAGGCAGCTGATAACGTCCTTCCAGCTGCCGGCAAAACTTTAGCATGCGAGGCGTGACCGGATTGTCCGAGCCGTCGGCCTGCCGGGAGACGCCAACCACGAGCCCTGCCGGCCGCCATTGCTGTATCAGCTTGCCGATGATGTCCCAATTGGGCGCCTGGTTGATGGAGCGAATGGTTTGCAGCGGACTCGCGGTGCCCGTGGTCGTTTGGCCGACGGCGACACCGATCTTTTTATTGCCGAAATCGAAACCCAGATAAGTATCGGTCGACGCTTTCGCCAACAGCGGATCTTGTTTAACCATGTCCGGCCGGTGCCGTCAGCAAATTGATGTTGATGCCGATCTGGCTGGCGGCTGCGCTCCAGCGCTGCTCCACCGGTGTATCGAATAACACGGTATTGCCGCAAGGCGTATTCAGCCAGGCATTGTTCCTCATTTCGTTTTCCAGCTGGCCTTCGCCCCAGCCGGCGTAGCCTAAAGCGACCAGAAACTGCCCAGGACCTTCCCCGACAGCGATGGCTTCAAGTATGTCTCGCGACGTCGTCAACGAAATGGAATCCGAAATCGCCAAGCTCGAATCCCAGCCGCCGCCGGCGCTATGGATCACGAAGCCGCGCTCCATCTGCACCGGGCCGCCGACAAAAACAGGCGTATCGGCCGCGGCCATGGAGGTCACGCGGATGTTCATCTGGTTAAAAATCTCGCTCAGCTTCATCTCTGCCGACCGATTGATGACTATCCCCAAGGCACCCTCTTCATTGTGCTGACACAAATAGGTGACGGTATGGAAAAAATTGGGGTCCGCCAGATTGGGCATGGCGATAATAAATTGATTGGTTAAATAAGTCGCTCCGTTCATGTGCCGTAGTATCAGGGGTTATGGTTGGCTCTGCAAATATTTATTGCGAGGTCATACCGGATTCATCGGTAAATTTCCAGACTCTGGGAATCACCAACACCTTGGTCTCTTTGAGCACTTCAGCCGGCAATGGTGCAAAAGGCGCACTCATTTTGACAATGTTTTTCGCGGCCTCATCGAGCGCGGGATTCCCCGAGGACCGGTTGATGCGAATGCTATAGATGCTGCCGTCGGCACTGATGCCGACATCCATCATTAATGTCGCCGAGAAATTTTTCTTGGCCGCCACTTCCGGGTAGTTGAGATTGCCGGTCCGCTCCACTTTGTTTTCCCAATCCTTCATGTATTGCATGCCGACCGCTTTATGAGCGCTCAGCTGTTCAACAAATTTTATCTGGGAATTGTCGGCGCTTTGCTCCTTGCGTCTTATTTCCGCGCCCAACTGGGCAATTTGACGCTGCAGGGTTTCGGCTGACAAGTGCGGACGCGGTTGCGGTTTCTGTTTGCCCTCCTCGGGCTTGCTGGCCACAACTATTTTCTTCTCGGCTGTCTTTTGCACGACCACTTTTTCTATTGCCTTGGGCTTGCTTTCGACCTCCGCTGACTTTTTCGCAACCGGCTTGGCCTGGCTTGCGCCTTGACTGGGCAGCTGCTGCTTGGGCGGCTCGGGCTTGCGGGTCTCGTCACCGGCACCGACCTGATTTTCCTGCGCCAGGAATTTTGCTTCCTTGGGGGCCTTTTTCGCCGGCGTATTCACCAGGACGATGTCAATGGAGCGATGCACTTTCTCCGGTTTAGGCAGGCTGAAGCTGACGCCTAAGACCAGGACGATATGCACGACAGCCGCCAAAAACAACGTTATCAATAATGAGTCATTACTGGATAAAGAGGGAGGGGGATCGAACATAGCTTCAGTCGTCATCGTTGAATTTTACCTTCAATATGATCCATTAACAGGCCGGCAATATTAAGCCCGAACTGGCGGTCCAGTTCCTGTACGCAAGTCGGGCTGGTGACATTGATCTCGGTTAGCATATCACCGATCACATCGATGCCGGCAAAAACAAGGCCTTTTTCGCGCAGGGTCGGCCCAACCTGGTTGGCGATCCACAAGTCCCTTTCCGTCAATTTGCGTCCTTCGGCCGTGCCGCCGGCCGCTAGATTGCCGCGCGTCTCGCCCTGCGCGGGGATGCGCGCCAGCGCATAAGGCACGGGCTCGCCGTTGACCAGTAAAATACGCTTGTCGCCGTCCTTGATCTCGGGCAGGTATTTTTGCGCCATCACATAACGACTGTTGTACTGCGTCATGGTTTCCAGAATCACGCTGAGATTGGGATCGTTCTGGCGCAAATGAAAAATCGACGTCCCGCCCATGCCGTCCAGCGGCTTTAAGATAATCTCGCCCTGTTCCTGCAGAAAATGCCGGATTCTGGCGGGTTCCCTCGCCACCAGTGTCGGTGCGCAACATTGCGGAAACCAGGCCGTGAACAGCTTCTCATTGGCATCGCGTAGCGACTGCGGTTTGTTGACGACATAAACGCCCGCATTTTCCGCGCGCTCCAACAGGTACGTGGCATAGATGTATTCCTGATCGAATGGCGGGTCTTTGCGCATCAGGATGACATCCAGCGTATCCAGGGCAATATCCTGCTCCGCCAGGAACTGGTACCACTGCTGTTCATCGCGCTGAACGGTCAGCGTTCGCGTTCTTGCATACGCCCTGCCATTGCTCAGGAACAGATCGTTAAGTTCCATATAATGCAACTCCCAGCCCCGGGACTGGGCTTCCAGCAGCATGGCAAAACTGGTGTCTTTCTTTATGTTGATATGGTCGATGGAGTCCATGACCATACCGAGCTTAATAGGCATGAGAGGTCCTGATGTAATTACTTGAAAAACAAAATAACGGATGGTTTTAGGGCGGTCATTTTATCGATTGTTATTTACCTTGAAAAGAATTTTTGGTATAAAGCACGGCTAACTTTTGAATTTAGGCACACTAAGAGGTTAATCATGTCCAGAGTATGTCAAGTAACAGGGAAACGCCCGGTTACCGGAAATAACGTATCGCACGCCCACAACAAAACCAGAAGACGCTTCAGCCCGAACCTGCAACATCACAGATTCTGGGTGGAAAGCGAGAATCGCTGGGTTCGTCTTAGAGTTTCTGCCAAAGGCATGCGTGTCATCGATAAAAAAGGCATTGATGCTGTTCTGGCTGATTTGCGTAAACGCGGCGAAAACGCTTAAGGGGTTAAAAAATGCGCGATAAAATCAAACTGGTTTCTTCCGAAGGCACAGGTCACTTCTATACCACGACCAAAAACAAACGTACAATGCCTGAAAAAATGGAGATCAAAAAATTTGATCCCGTTGTTCGCAAGCACGTTATCTACAAAGAAGCAAAAATCAAGTAAACAGTTGGTTTGACAACTTCTTTTAAGTCGCCTGGCTGACCACAGCTGATTAAAGCTGTGGTTTTGCTAGCCTTCCGGGCGATATTCCGCCCCTCCTATGCTTTATTCAGCACCTGCGTCAGCTTTTCCATCTGCCTGCGCAACATGCGGCTTTGTTTTAACGCCTCTTCCTTCTCAATCTCCAGATTCTGGCACTTTTCACTGAGCTGCAGATTCAATTTTCTCAGCGCTTCATTCTCGGACTTCAAAGCCTTGACCAGATCATCGCTGGCTGAGATTGATGGGGCCTGAACAGCTTGTTGTTGCGGCTGGTGCTGCAAATGAACGCCGTCCGCATGGCTTGTCAAGGTCTCAGTGCCGTCATCAATAATAAATTGAGCGGTCTCACGTTTCTGCTCCGCCGCTTCCTTCTTTGCTTTCGGCTCCGTAACAGCGTTCATGCCGCCGTCCAGGATCAAGGCATCAAATCTATGCCTGAGCAATAAAAAGGCCGCCGCCTCACTGGCCTTGCCATCGGCGCAAACCACAATGACGGGCTGCTCGCGATTGAACGTTTTAAGCTGCATCCTTAACGAGAAAAAAGGCGCGTTGATACTGCCAGGCAAATGCCCCGCCCTATGCTCGTCCAACGAACGAACATCAAGCAACGTTGCGCCCTGGCTCAAGGCTTTCCGCATCTGCTCATGGGTAATAAACTTCAGCAACGGCTCTTTGATCAAGGATAAAAAATGATATTTATCCAGACGCAATACGACCATATTCGTCAGTGCTGTGATGGTAACGTTTCTCGGCGCGCCGGAAAGCAGCGCATCCTCTCCGAAAGCATCGCCTTTGCCAAGTTGCGCCAATTTAATCTCTTTGGCATTCGGCGAGGGTTTGCGCGACACCAGGCAGTGCCCGCTTTTTATCAAATAATAATAATCGCCCTGGTCCCCCTGTTTGATAATGGGTTCGCCCGCATCAACGCTGACTTCTTCCAGCGTGATCAGAACTTTCTGCAGATTGGCAGGCGGCAGGCGCTGAAAAACAGGCGACCTCAATAATGCGGTCATCCAGTCATTTGGATCATCTTCAGGTTCTTCATTAACCATATAACTATTGTCCTCTTTGTAAACCAAAGGCGCCGGATTATTAACCATGCCGGCATCCAGACGCAAAAAACGCACGGCGCCATTCGCGACGGCATCGATTTTCCTCGGTATCTGGTGTGCCAATGCAAATCGGGCGGCTTCGCTTTCGGCGGCAATGACTTCGATAATGAGTCCTTCCGCCTGAAGCGTCACTTCGCCACTTAATAGATAAATGAGACGCGTATCCGTGTCTCCTTTTTTAAACAGCGTCCCGCCCTGAACTTCCTCGATGTTCATGTTTTCGCATAAAACGTTGAATTGAGCACCAGGCAAAGTGCCCAACGGGATCAGCTTGCGAACAATCTGTCCATCCTCGGAATTAATATCTATGGCCATCAAAGTATCTTGAAGCGGGATTCATATTAAAAATAGTCCATTTTTTATCGATTGCCTTATCAAAGGCTGGATTCTAGCAATTAAGTGACTGGCAAAAAATGAACCGGCGCTCAAAATCAGCAAATGCATAACCCGTTTTTCGCCGAATCGCCATCAGTTCATTTATTATGGACAACTCAGCCTTGTATTAAACATTTTCACACCCATATTGTCTATGGACACGATTAATCACTCGCGGAACCCCATGATGAATAATAAATTAGTAAAACAGCTTTTATTGATGACTTTATTACCGGTTTACCTGACCGCCCCCTCGATGACACATGCCGCGTTGCCGTCCTACGCGGAAGGGCAGCCTTTACCGTCATTGGCGCCGATGCTTGAGCGCAGCATGCCGGCCGTGGTCAATATTTCCACCACTACCAATATTCAGGTCAGGGAAAATCCGTTGATGCAGGATCCGTTTTTCCGCCATTTCTTTCAACTGCCTAATCAGCCTCCACGCCAGCAGCAAAAGAACAGCCTGGGCTCCGGCGTTATCATCGACAGCGAACAAGGCTTTGTACTCACCAACAACCATGTGATCGACAAAGCCGACAAGATTATGGTGACGCTGAATGACGGCCGCCAGCTCAATGCCGAACTGATCGGCACCGATCCGGAAGCCGACGTCGCCATCATCCAGATTCCGGCCGATAATCTGACGGAACTGCCCATTGCCGATTCCAACCAGCTCAAAGTCGGCGATTTCGTCGTGGCTATCGGTAATCCGTTCGGTCTGGGCCAGACTGTCACGTCGGGTATTGTCAGCGCGCTGGGCCGATCAGGACTGGGCATAGAAGGCTATGAGGATTTCATCCAGACCGACGCCTCCATCAACCCCGGCAATTCAGGCGGCGCGCTGGTTAACCTGCGGGGCGAGTTTGTCGGCATGAATACGGCCATTCTGGCGCCCACCGGCGGTAATGTCGGCATCGGTTTCGCGATTCCGGCCAATATGATCATGACCATCAAGGAGTCACTGGTCAAACACGGAGAGGTCAGACGGGGCCTGCTGGGCGTCACGACACAGGATCTGAGCGCCGAACTGGTCAAGGCGTTTAATCTGAAAAATAAAAACGGCGCGGTCATCAGCCGGGTCGACAACAACTCGCCGGCAGCCAGAGCCGGCCTGGAACCGGGCGACATCATCGTATCCGTCAACGGCCGCCCCGTTAAAAACAGCCATGACATCCGCAACATCATCGGTTTGATGCAAATCGGCGATAAAGTGGAACTGCAATACTTTCGCGGCGATGAGAAAAGGGAAACGACGGCGACGATCGGCAAGCCAAAAAAACTGCAATTGGCGGGCGACAAGCTGCACCCGACCTTGCAGGGCACGATATTAAGCGCCACGCGAAAAGAACAGGTCGAAGGTGTCCTGATCGAAAAAATCAACACCGCTTCAAAAGCATGGCACGCAGGATTGCGCCCTGGCGACGTGATTGTGACGGCAAACCGTTATCGCATTCATAATCTTGACGAACTGGCCCAGGTCGTTAACCCGAACTCCCCGCTGCTGATTAATATCCAGCGCGGGCCGGAAGCTTTCTTTCTTGTATTACAGTAAGTAATATAGAATCAGAAATCCGGAGGGCGATCGGAAGGTCGCCCCTTTTTTTGTTATGCGGCTAAAAGCGGAGGCGCGCATTGCCCGAGCGGCTGCCCGGCTGCCCACCCCATTGAATTATGAAAACTGAAAAACAATTTATCCCGTTAAACATTGTCGTGCTGACGGTCTCGGACACCCGTACCGATAGCGATGATATCTCTGGCAAGGCCTTGGCGGAGCGCGCCCAGGCAGCCGGACACCAAGTCATCGAAAAGCAAATAGTGCCCGACAATATTTACCGGATCCGGGCCGCGGTTTCTGCCTGGATTGCCGCTGATGACATTAATGTCATCATCACTACAGGCGGCACCGGCGTGACCGGCAGGGATGGCACGCCGGAAGCGGTCGAACCTTTGCTGGACAAGGTGCTGGACGGTTTCGGCGAGGTTTTCAGAATGTTGTCGTATCAGGATATTAAAACCTCTACCATCCAGTCCCGGGCCGTCGCCGGCGTTGCCAATGCAACTTATATTTTTTGCCTGCCCGGCTCGTCGGGCGCCTGCCGCACGGCCTGGGACGAGCTCATCAAGGAGCAGCTCGATTTCCGCACCCGCCCGTGCAATCTTGTGCAACTCATGCCCAGACTGATGGAAAAATAATATGCATTCAATTTTTTTAGGCCTTGGCGCTGCCAGCGCATTTCTGGGTGTCGGCATGGGCGCGTTCGGCGCACACGCGCTCAAAACCGTCCTGAGCCCTGATATGCTCGAAGTCTACAAGACCGCGGTCAGCTACCAGATGTGGCACGCGCTGGGACTGGTTGCCATCGCCTTTATACCGCAAGCATCCGGGTCAGCTCTGGTACACTGGGCCGGTTGGCTGATGTTCGCCGGCATACTGCTGTTTTCCGGCAGTCTCTATCTGCTGACGATCCTGAATCTGAAATGGTTGGGCATGATTACGCCGATAGGCGGCGTTGCTTTCCTGAGCGCATGGTTACTTATCGTCATTTTCGCTGTCAAAACCCATTACTGAATTTAATCCATAAACAGTCCCGAACAACACTATGCGTGATACCAACCCACAAACCGTCTATTTAAAAGATTACACCGCTCCTGAGTACCTGATCGATAGCGTTGAGCTGAATTTCACGCTCGACGACGAAAACACCCAGGTCATCTCCCGGCTTACCATGCGCCGCAACCCGGACAGCCGCTCCGCCGGCAAGTCCCTGACCTTAGTCGGCGAAAACCTGAAACTGTCGCACGTCAACCTGAATGACGGCGATGACCTGACGACGGCCGACTACCAGCAGACCGCCGATGAGTTAATCATCACCGAAGTACCGCAAGATAAAAGCTTTGTGCTGACCATCGAAAACCAGATTAATCCGCAAGCCAATACCGCGCTGGAAGGGCTGTATCTTTCCAACGGCATGCTGTGCACGCAATGCGAGGCGGAAGGTTTCAGGAAAATCACTTACTACCTCGACCGGCCCGACGTCATGGCGCGGTTTACGACCACCATCATCGCCGACAAAAGCCGCTATCCGGTGCTGCTGTCGAACGGCAACAAGGTCGGTCATGGCGAGCTGTCCGAAAATCGCCATTGGGTCACCTGGGAAGACCCGTTCGCCAAGCCCTGCTATTTGTTCGCGCTGGTCGCAGGCCAGCTGCATTGCGTCGAAGGCCGCTTCACCACGCAATCGGGCCGTGACATCAGCCTGCAGGTTTTTGTCGAGGCGCATGACCTGGATAAATGCGATCACGCGCTGCAGTCACTGAAAAACGCGATGCGCTGGGACGAAGAAGTCTACGGCCGCGAGTACGATCTGGACCTGTACATGATCGTCGCGGTCAGCCACTTCAATATGGGCGCGATGGAAAACAAGGGACTCAACGTATTCAACACCAAATATGTGCTGGCGCGCCCGGACACGGCCACGGACGCCGATTACGAACATATCGAAGGCGTCATCGGCCATGAATATTTCCACAACTGGACCGGCAACCGCATCACCTGCCGCGACTGGTTTCAGCTCAGCCTGAAGGAAGGCTTCACGGTGTTCCGCGATCAGGAATTCACCGGCGACCGGACTTCTAAAGCCGTCAAGCGCATCGAGGACGTCAACATGCTGCGCACGCGCCAGTTCGCCGAGGACGCAGGCCCGCTGGCGCATCCGATCCGCCCCGACGCCTATATGGAAATCAACAATTTCTATACCCTGACCGTGTATGAAAAAGGCGCCGAAGTCGTGCGCATGATCCACACCCTGCTGGGCGCCGAAGGCTTCAGAAAAGGCAGCGATCTGTATTTTCAGCGCCATGACGGCCAGGCCGTGACCTGCGATGATTTCGTCAAGGCCATGGAAGACGCCAACGGCGCCGACCTGACCCAGTTCCGGCGCTGGTACTCCCAGGCCGGCACGCCGGTATTGACGGTACGGCAGCACTATGAACCAGGCGATCAGACGCTGACGTTGACCATCGCCCAGAACTGCCCGCCGACGCCGGGCCAGCCCGTCAAGGAACCGCTGCATATTCCCGTCAGGATCGGACTGATCAATCCTGACGGCTCTGTCGCGCCGTGCCGGCTGGCAGGCGGCGATCAGGCCAGCGATGAAGTGACTTTATCGGTCACCGAAGCCGAGCAGTCGTTTACCTTCGAAGGACTGGCGCAGCAGCCTGTCGTCTCCCTGCTCAGGGGGTTCTCGGCTCCGGTAAAACTGGACATGGACTATAGCCTTGAAGAGCTGGCGTTTTTATTGAGCCACGACAGCGACACCTTTAACCGCTGGGAAGCCGGGCAACAGTTGGCAGGCACCATTATCATCGGACTCATAGAAGACGCCCGGAAAGGCCGCGACCTGCATCTTGACCCGATGATCGTCGAGGCTTTCAGGCAAGTGCTGGAACAATCCTGGGACGACCTGTCCTATTTCTCGCTGTTGCTGGACCTGCCGTCGGAAACCTATCTGGCCGAGCAGATGCCGGTAGTCGATGTGGAAGCCATCCACACGGCGCGGGAATTCGTCAAACGGACGCTGGCGCGGCAGTTACAGCCGCAATTCCAGGCGTTGTACCAGGCCAATCACCGCGACGAATCAGGCCAGTTCGATGCCGGCGCCATAGGCCGCAGGCGCATCAAAAACACCTGCCTGGGTTATTTGAGCAAACTGGAAAACGCCGACATCCAGAACTGGGCCGAACAGCAATTCAAAACCGCCGGCAACATGACCGATCAAATAGCCGCTCTTACGGCTATCGTCAACAACCCGCACCCGGCTACCGAGCAATGCCTGACGGATTTTTACCGGCAATGGCGGGACGAGGCGCTGGTGATCGATAAATGGTTTACCTTGCAGGCCACCAGCCCCATGCCGGGCACTTTCGCCACGGTTCAGTCCTTGCTGGCCCATGATGCCTTTGATCTGAAAAACCCGAACCGCGTCAGGTCCCTGATCGGCGCCTTCAGCCAGGCCAATCCGCTGCATTTCCATGCCGCGGACGGCCAGGGTTATCAGTTCCTGGCCGATCAGATCATCGCACTGAACACGATCAACCCGCAGGTGGCCTCGCGCATGCTGGGCGCCTTGACCCAATGGCGGCGTTTTGACGAAAGCCGTCAGGCGCTCATGAAAGCGCAGTTGGAAAGGATCATGGGCACCGAAGCCATCTCCAGGGATGTTTATGAAGTAGCGAGCAAAAGCCTGGCTTAAACGCTCTCACGCCGGGAATGCGGACTCGCGCGGCCCGCGTTCCCGCTGAATACGTGCTTGCCCAAACCCTCCATCATGAACCTGCGCCGTCTGATCTGGAACAGCCGCTGGCTGACCGATAAGCAACGTATAGAATGGTATCCGGCCTTCTGGCTGATGCGCCTGAAAGTGCTGGAAATTTCACCGTGCTGGCGCACGGTAAGAATTCTGCTGCCGCACAGCTGGATCGCCACCAACGCCGGCGGCAGCCTGTTCGGCGGCTTTCAGGCCTGTCTGGCCGATCCGATTGCCGCCATGTCCTGCGTCAAGGTATTTCCCGGCTATGCCGTCTGGACCCGCTCCCTGCATCTGGACTTCAGGCATGAGGGCCGCACCGACCTGGAACTGCGTTTCAGCCTGTCCGCCGATCAGGAGGATCAAATCCGGCAGGAGCTGGCGCGCAAGGGCCGCAGCACCCCTGAATTCACTTACGCGTTCTATCAGCGCGACGGGACTTTATGCACGGAAATCAAGGCCCGCATCGCCATCAGACCTAAAGGTTACGCTGTGCCGAAAAGAGGCAATAAATAAGCGCCTGAATCGCTACGAATCTGTATTGAGTGCTAGAATAGCACCATTCATACAGGCATCGCGCGGACAATGGCCCATGCTTGTATATTAAGCATCGTTAAAAGCATAATCTATAAAGAGGACACTATGCGGAACTGGAAGCTTTTACTCGTCTTGATAGGATCGACACTGGTAGTCGCCGGCATTCTGTATGCCGCCTTTTATTTCATCTTTCTCGATCTGATCGTCGATTTCTGGTGGTTCCGGGAATTGAATTTCGAGGCCTACTTCTGGCTGAGACTACTCTACAGGTTCTTTCTGTCCGGCGCTGTCACGCTGGCTTTCTTCGCGATTTTCTTTTTCCATTTCTGGATTGCCTCTCGTTATCTGGGCCTGAATCCTCCCGATGAAATCTTTAATAATATAGACAAAAGCCGCCGCTTCCAGCGCTTTGCCGATGTCTTCATGAGCGGGTCGGTGAAAATATACACGCCGATCTCCCTGGTTTTGGCTATTCTGATCGCGATACCGTTTTATCAGCAGTGGGAGACCGCGTTACTGTACTTTTTCGGCAGCGCCTCAGGGGTGGTCGAGCCGGTATACGGCAATGATGTCAGCTTTTACATGCTGTCCTACCCGATCTACCTGCTGATTCAAAAAGAATTGCTGATAACCGCCAGTTTAATCTTTGTTATGGTCGGCGTGCTGTATTGGCTCGAACATATTTTTGTACCTCATCAAAGCAAGGAATTTCCGCTGGGCGCCAAGATTCACTTAAGCATTCTGATTACGTTTGTGGTGTTATTCGTTGTCTGGGGCTTCATGCTGGAACGGTTTTCCCTGCTCTATACCGATTCGCACGAGCCTGTGTTTTACGGCCCCGGCTTTGTGGAAATCCGCTATAAACTGCCGTTTATCTGGCTCGGCATCATCACATTTCTGGCAACGGCCATTACCGCCGGCCTGTTTATTTTTTCAGAAAAATACCGCATCAAAGCCCCGTTCTTTATCTCGTCCGCTGCGTTTCTGATAGTGGTATTGCTGCCGAAGGTTGAGTTTATCCCGGCCGCCATACAAAAATACATTGTCAATCCGAATCCGGTCAGGACTGAAAAACCGTTCATGCAGAACAATATCGACGCGACGCTGGACGCGTATGATTTAAAGCGCATTGAGGTGGTTGAGTTGCCGATTAAACTGGACGCGACTGACGACATTGAAACCTGGAGCACGCAGAAATTTTTCGAGAATATTCCGGTTTGGGACCGCGAACTGCTGATAGACGGCTACCGCCAACTGCAGGGCATCAGGCCTTATTACAGCTTTCTGAGCGTCGATGAAGACCGCTATTTTATTCTTGATCACACCCGGCAGGTCAACCTGTCGGCACGCGAGATCAATACGTCAAAGTTGCCGCTCGAAGCGCAAAACTGGGAAAACATTCATTTGCGTTACACGCACGGCTACGGCGCCGTGGTTTCACCGGCCGCACAAGATGCCGGCAAACCCCTGGTCTGGTATTTGCGCGATCTGAATATGTTTTCGCCGGTCGGATTAAGCATCCAGTATCCGGACATTTACTATGGGCAGGAAGACTACACTTATGCCATCACGCCTAACAGGCTGAATGTCGTCGGTATTTCCGGTTCACTGACGGATCCGGGCGTGGAGACGGAATACAGGGGGAAAGGCGGCATCCCGATTCCGTCACTGTTCAGAAAAGCGTTATTCGCCTTTTATTTCAAGGACGAGAAAATATTTTTCTCTACCAATATCACCAGGCAGAGCAAAATCCTGATGCGCCGTAATATCGTTGAGCGCCTCAACAGGCTGACGCCGTTCCTGCATCTGGACAAGGATCCTTATCTGGTGATCGGTAAAGACCGTTTTTTCTGGATACAAGATGCCTATACCTTATCCAACCGGTATCCCGTTTCCAAGCCGGCCGCCGATGATTTTCTCGATGGCACGCAGGACTTCAACTATATCCGCAATTCGGTCAAAATCGTTGTCGATGCCTTTGATGGCGAGGTGAGTTATTACATTTCAGACCCGTCGGATGCTCTCATCAGGGCATACAACAGCGCTTATCCCAGCCTGTTCAAGAATATCGAGGAAATGCCGACCGACTTACGCCAGCATTTGCGTTATCCGCGCGATCTGTACTATGCGCAAATGAAAATTTTTGCCAAATATCACCAGCGCGCGCCCGAACTATTCTACGAGCAAGCCGAGACCTGGCAGTTCGCCAATGTGCGAGAAGCACCGGTAATGCCGTATTATCAGACCATGGATTTTGGCCACTGCAATAATAAGGAAGAGTTTGTCATGATCAACCCGATGACGCCTATCAACAGAACCAATCTGAGCATGATCGGTGTTGCCAGCATACTCGATACAGTCGGATGCGGTCTTGACTATACCCCCCACGTTACCGTTTACAGGTTTCTGAAGGATGTCCAGGTCAATGGGCCGGCGCAGGTCGAGGCCTTGATTAGCCAAAACCCCGAAATTGCAGCTCAATTTACCTTATGGGATCAACGTGGCTCAAGGATTGCCCTGGGTCGCATGGTTATCCTGCCGATGGGTAATACCGTGCTGTATGTACAGCCGGTATATATGCTGTCCACCCGCAACCACATACCCGAACTGGCCCGCGTTATCGTCTCGATCGGTAACCATACCGTCATGGATACGACCTTATGGGGGGCCTTTAGCCGTCTGAAGAACCTCTATTATAGAGAAACCCGGGATGTAGGCGGAACCGGCACCGCCAGACCTCCGGAAGCGCCGGCCGCCGAGTAAAAGCCCGGACCATCGTTAACCGGCGGAAGAGGCTAAGCCTCTTCCGCCGGTTATGAAAACATACCAACCCATGAATCAAGCCAACACCTGCAATATTTTCATCTATACCGCCCTGCCCTGTGAGGCCAAACCGCTGGTCGCCCATTTCAATTTAAAGAAGGATACCACCGTACAGCCGTTTGCCGTCTATTCAAATCAGGCCATCCGCCTGACCGTGACCGGCCCCGGAAAAAACGCCATGGCCGCGGGCATCGCCTACACGCAAGCCCTGTTTGCCGCAACCGAGCACCCGATCATGCTTAATATCGGTATCGCCGGACATAAGGATCACGCCCTGGGATCATTGTTCTTAATCGACAAGCTCATCGATCTCGACAGCGGCAGAACTCATTATCCGCCAATGATCTGCCATCCGCCTTGCGCCACCGGCAGTCTGCAAACCGCCTCAAAGCCTCAACTTGGTTATGACCATCCCCATCTTTGCGACATGGAAGCCTCGGCCTTTTATGAAACGGCGGTGCGTTTTTCTTCGGCAGAGTTGATCCAGTGTCTGAAAGTGATCTCGGACAATCGACAGACGCCGGCGGAAAATATTGCGCCTGACCAGGTTTCCGCCTTAATGGCGGCTCATATCCCGGCGATCGAGGGCCTGCTTGCTGACATGACCGCCCTGGCCCAACTGATCACGCCGTCCGAGCCGCGCCTGTTCAAACAACTGGTTCAACAATACCACTTTACCGCCAGCGAACGCGGCCGGTTAAAAACGCAGCTATGCCGCTGGCAGGTATTGACCGATAATAAGGAACCGGCCTTCGACGCAACCGGCATGCAGCGAGGTAAGGACGTCTTGCACTGGCTGGATCGGCAGATCAGTCAAATAGACTTTTGCCTATAACCGATGTTGCGAAACAACTAACCTGAATATTTCACCACGAAGGGCACGAACGCTTTTCAATTCAAATGCTTGCCCATGTTTCCGAATGAAGTCATGAAGTGACGGGAAGAAAAGACAATACCTTGATTTTTCTTCGTGTTCTTTGTGTTCTCTGTGGTTTCATGAAATATCCGGATTATGTGCAATGACTGCATGGACAGATGATGCCATCATGTCCATGCAATCGTCCGCATTTTTTGTGCTTTTTTATACTGATTTATAAAAAGAACCACGCATCCTTGGCCACCGCAACCATGCCGATATAGGCAAAACAGGCCAACGCTCCGGCAAAAGCCAGCCAGCGGGCGGCGCCCTGATTGCGCATCGCCATGATACCTAAGCCGATATAGCCCAGCAGTCCTATTATCTTACCGATAATCCAGCCGTGTTCCACCGACAACCATGCCCCTTGAAAAACCAATGCGATACCGCTGAGCAGCAACAGTGTGTCGATGACATGGGGCGCGATTTTAAGGACTTTCTGCTTCAGCATGTCCGGGTTGACTTCTGATAGGACGACTCTGCCGACAAAGCTGAGAATTGACATTGCCACAAAGGCCAGGTGAAAAATTTTTATCATAATGCCCTCAGGTATAGGGAGCTGCCTGCTCCGGTTAATTGATACGACCTGGCATTGTAAGCGATGGCGTCCGGACAAAATAGCCGAATTTTATTGCGGGTTCTCCGGCGGCGGCAAATCCGGGCAACGGTCGCCGCTGCCTTCACAGGCTCAATGCTTGCCCGGTTCCAGTTTGACGCCGCGCCGCTCATACGTTATATACGCCTGCAGCGCCGTCATCTTCGGATCGTCGGCGGCGAGCGGCTGGCCTTCCAGCGGGTTTCTGATGCACCAGTTGATCATTTCCCAGACCGGCACGACTTTACCGAGCTGCTGCTGAAATTTCGGGTAGGTCTCGGGATGCGTATTGGAGGCGTTGGGATGGCATTGCACGCAGGCCACGCCGTTGTTGCCCAGTTCGGCACTGGTCCATAACCGGCGACCTTCATTCGCGACACTCATAAACTGCCGCTGCCAACGCTGTACGTCGGCCTCGGTGAATTCATCGGCCTGCGTTGGTCTTGGTCCCGCCACGGCCAGAACCAGCAAAGCCAAACCCAATACCTTCGTTTTTTTCTGATAGTGAGACATAGTTTGCTCCTGTGCGGGGATTAGTAATGAATTTGTGGCGGTATGCGCGCGCTTTCATGCTGAAAATCAACATCTTCCGGACGATTTTGTTCACGGTGGTAACGTACGCTGCGGCCGCGGTTGTTATAAAGCAGGTATTCCATGTCCACATTGCCATTACCCAGATTGATCAATTGCCAGCCGGTGCCGTCGCGTTCGAAAAACGGATCGGCCCGGTTCATCGGCACGATCAGTTTTGGCAAATACTGCTCGGCATGGGCGTAGGTGGGTGGATACGGCCAGGGCCAGGCTGTTGCCATGACCGAATTAAAACTGATATTGCCGACCTGATTGTACTGGATTTGATGCACATGGCCGTAGATCACCGAGACCTTATTGAACGGCTGCAGCAATGCCTGGACTTGCTCGGCGTCTTCGGTCCAGAAATTCCAGTTTTTGAAAATTTTCTGCAACGGCGAATGCGAGAACACCACGATCGGTGTAGCGCTGTCAATCCTGGCCAGATCTTTTTTCAGCCATAGCAGTTGTTCGGCACCGACCATGAACGGCGAGCCGTTCGGATTGTCGAGCATGGCCATCTCGAGCATGCGCTGCTCGTCGGTGGGCCAGCGGTTATGCGTCCATTCGTCATAGGTCAGGATGCTGTTGAGCGCGATGAAGTGCACGCCTTTATGATCGAAACTGTAGTATTGCGGGCCGAACAGTTCCTGCCAGTATTCGCCCAGATCCAGGTAATAATCATGCTCGCCCATCACATAATGGATTTTGTATTTTAGCCCCGACAGAATCTCGGCGCCATGATCCAGCTCTGGCTTGTTGCCGAGTTGGGCCAGATCGCCGCCGAAAACGACAAAATCCGGCTTGGGCACTAACAGATTGGTTTCGGCGACAGCGCGAATCAGCCCGCGATCCCAGTTTCTGACAAAACGGTTGTCCTTGATATGCTGGATATGGGCATCGGAAATATAAGCGAAGCTGAAATTCTGACTGCTTTCGGCGAACGCCAGTTCGACCAGACTGACAGGTAGCGCGCTGCCCAAGGCTAAAGCGCCGGCGTTTTTGATAAATTGCCGGCGACTGCGATTGATCGTATTCATGGATGCTCTCCTTCAGTTAGCCGCTTGATCCGGAGCGGGTTGGGCGAATTTCGAACTGGTCAGTGCTTTCATAAAAACGACCAGATCGTCCATTTGCTCGTCGGTCAGGTTCAGCGGCCGTATACCGCCGCTCAAAAAGTCATTGACCCGTTCGCGCGGCTGCGACACGCCGCCGTTGTTGTAGTGAATTATTACGTCTTTCAGGGTTTTGAGGCTGCCGTCATGCATATAAGGCGCCGTCAGATCGATATTGCGCAAGGTCGGCGTCTTGAAAGCGCCGATGTCATCGAGTTCGTCAGTCACGGCAAACCGGCCCAGCTCGGACGATTTCTTGTCGCTGAGCACCATTTTGTCGACATCGCCGCCTTTGTATTTGGCTTCCAGAAAGGCTTTGGTCAAACGCGGCACGTCCTCCTGGACGTGATTGATGCCGATGCCGATATTGTGAAAGCGGTTGTCCGTAAACAGCGCGTGATCCTGTTCGATGGTGTGACAGGATACGCAGCGGCCTTGTCCGATAAACAGCATGAATCCTCTCACCTGGGCTTCGGTCATGGCGTCGGTCTCGCCTTTGAACCGGTATCGGTCGAAAGGCGAGTTACCGGCCACGAGTGTTCGCTCGAAACTGGCTATCGCCTTGGCGACATGCGTAATGGCAACCTGATCGCCGCTGACATCGAACACGGCCTTGAAAGCCGATTGATATTCGGGATCGGTGCGAACTATCTCGAGAATGGGATCGTGATTTTCCAGGCCGCCCTCCACCGGATTGACCGGCGGCTGCAGGGATTGATTTTCCAGATCCGGCTCACGGCCGTCCCAGAACTGGTGCTTATAATACGCGGCATTCAATACGGTCGGAGCATTGCGCGTGCCGGTCAGGCCATGATGACCTACCGAGAATTGCAAGCCGTCGGTAAACGCCAGATCATCACTGTGACAATTGGCACAACTGACAGTGCCGTCGACGGAGAAACGCTTGTCGTGGAACAGTTTATCGCCTAACTGAATTTTGGCCGGTGTCTGGGGATTGTCGGCCGGAATAGGCACCGGAGGCAATCCTAACAGATTGTCGTCGGCGGGCTGGGCATAAATGAGGGATGCTGCCGTAGTCAACACTAGCAATAGTAAATATCGCATAAGAGCCTCCTGTTATGTCACGGATAGGATCGGTGTAGCGATCAAATGAAATAACTGATTGGAAATATAGGCCGATTATGCCGATTAGTAAAATAGATTGCTGTCGATGAGCAATTTTAAAACAAAAAACCGCCCGAAGGCGGTCATTGTTGCCCGATCCTTCCCTGGACCGGAACGGGGTCTGTTGTCCATGTAAACTGTTATTCCTGTGTTTCGGCGCCTTTCTCCTGTTTTTGGGCACCTTTTTTCTGTTTCCATTTTTCGTGATGACGTTTTTTCATTTCGTCCATTTTTGTCATCTGCTCTGGCGTCAGGATTTCCTTCATGCGTGTGCGGGTTTCTTCATGAATGGTTTTATATTTCTCGTGCTGTTCCTTGAACAAGGTCTCCATTTTGGTTTTTTGTTCTTCAGTTAAATCCAGTTCCTTGGTCAGACGCTCCATTTTATTGCCATGGCGATAGCCGCCTTCATAACCCTCTTTCTCTGCGCCGGGCATGGCGGCCACGGTTAAAGGAAGAGCCAGGGCCATTGCGATTGTTAGGATTTTCTTGTTCATAGTATTCTCTCATTCTGTAAGATTGTGAATTTAGAACGGTTTGTTTCCGTTCTTGGTTCTTACTATATTGGCCAAAAGCGCAAATAATTCGCAGCGATTGTGTAAAGAATAAGGAAATTTAATCGCCGCTGTGGCTTGGCGCTTCATAGCGATAACCGGCACCGTAAACCGAGTGGATCAATTCCTGGCCGGGCAACAGGTCGGCCAGTTTTTTGCGCAACTTTTTAATGTGGCTGTCTATGGTCCGGTCGGAGACGATACGCTGATCCTGATACATCAGATCCATGAGCCTGGCGCGTGAAAAGATACGCCCCGGCTGTTGGTACAACGTTTGCAGCAGTTGGAATTCGACCGCTGTTAATTCGGTTTCCAGTTTACCGACAGAAACACGGAAACTCCGCGGGTCCAGTTTTAACATAGTAGAGACCTGCTCCATGGCCAAAGGTTGCATCCTCCGCAATACGGCTTTGACCCGTGCGATCATTTCGCGCGGGCTGAACGGCTTGCAAATATAATCATCAGCGCCAAGCTCCAGCCCCAGAAGCCGGTCGACCTCCTCGATGCGCGCGGTCACCATGATGATCGGGATGCTGCTGAATTGGCGGATCTCCCGGCACAAATCCAGACCATCGCGGCCCGGCAACATCAAGTCCAGCAGAACCAGGTCGGCCGTATTGTCCTTCAGCCAGGGCACGACAGCCAGCCCATCGGCCAGACAAACGGTTTCAAAGCCGGCATTTTGCAGGTAGTCGGCCTCCAGCCGGGCCAGTTTTTCTTCATCTTCTACAATCAGGATACGGTTCATGACTTAATCGGAAGTTCAATGTGAATGGCAAGGCCCCCCAGCCGAGAGGGCTGCGCCTGTAACGCGCCGTTATGCGCCTGCACGATATTACTGCAAATCGCCAGCCCCAGCCCCGCACCGCCATGATGGCGGCTGCGTGAGCTTTCCACACGGTAAAAACGGTCGAGCAGGCGCGGCAGTTCCTGCGACGGCACACCCGGCGCACTGTCGGCAAAAACCATGATCAGCATATTCGCCTGCTGGCTAACCGTAATATCGAGCCGGCCGCCGCGATCGGTGTAGTTGATACTGTTGTTCAGCAGGTTCCGGTAAAGCTGCGACAGGCGGTCGGGGTCGGCGTGGATGCTGATGGCCGCCGTCAGCTTATTGATCAGATGCACGCGCAGTTGTTTGCTGTCGAATTCAGGCGCCAGCGCGGCAAGATCCTGTTTGAGCACCTCGACCGGATCGACCTCGGTTTTGCGATAGCTTAACGCGCCCTGGTCGGACAGCGATAACTGATACAGGTCGTCGGTCAACCGATGCAGCCGCATGACGTCGTTCATCAGTGAATCGACCGCGTCCCGCGTCAGCGGCCGTATGCCGTCCTGCAGCGCTTCCAGCTCGCCGCGCAGAACGGCCAATGGCGTGCGCAATTCGTGCGAGATATCGGCCACCCAGCGCCGCCGCGTCTGTTCCGATTGTTCCAGCGCCGCGGCCATCTCGTTGAAGTCCCGCGCCAATTGGCCCAACTCATCGCCTGACTCGACCGGCAGGCGCATGTCGTAGCTGCCTACCGCCAGCGCTTTGGCGGCGGCGGTAATGCGCTTGAGCGGCCGAACCAGCGTGTACGCCAATAGCAGGGCCAGTCCTGCCGACAGCAGCACCATGAAAATGGCGATCCAGACGAATGCCTGGGACTGGCGCTCCATAAACTGGAGTTCAAGCGGCTGATTGACCGGCTTGCCGGGCAGCACGCCCAGGAAGCCGACAGTTTGGCCCTGATAACGGATGGCATGCAATGTCAGTTGCGATAGCGCCTCCCTGCGTCCGAAGATGATCGACTTGTCGGCTCGCAACAGCATCACGCTCAATTCCAGCGGCTTGAAACGCCAGCTCTTATGCGATTCGGGCAGCGCCGGCGGCCAGACGTCGGGCGGCTCGTTCAACGCCTGCTTGAACCAGGGCGCGGGCCGGTAATACCGGTGTTCGTAAGCCTGCCCCAGCAGTTCCATCCATTTGCGCTTGTTACCGGTCAGTTCACGCCAGCCCGGGTCGTCCGCATAGTATTCACTCAGACCCTCGATCAGCGCACTGATACGCTCCTGCTGGCGTTTTTCGATGAAATCGGAAAATCCGCGATCCAGGGACCAGCGCATGAATACATACATGCCCGAGACGACAAGACTGGTCGTCAGCAGAAACGTTAAAAAGAGTTTGAAGCGGATGGATTTATGCACAAAGATACCCGATAAGCTATTCAAGGTATTATTGTCGGCGAATGTGCAAGAATTATGAACTGTGCAACATGGAGATTTCAATGAAAGCCACTTTAAATTTTGTCATCGATATCATCGCCTTTATCGGGTTTCTTTTTCTGACCATGACCGGCGTGTTGATGCGCTATATCCTGCCGCCGGGCAGCGGCCGTTTTTCCAGCATCTGGGGCCTGAGCCGGCATGAATGGGGCGCGATACACTTTTGGATATCGGTTGCCTTTTTTAGTGTACTGATCGTCCACCTGCTGTTGCACTGGCGCTGGATTATTCATGCGATTACAGGCCGCCCGAGCGAACAATCCGGGCTGAGAGCCGGTCTCGGTATCGTTGGCCTGCTGGCGCTGATCGCACTGTCTTTCGCACCGGTCATAAGTCCTGTTGAACAGGCTGAAGGCGCCCTGACCAGAGGCAAGGGCATCCAGATCAGGGGTTCCATGACGCTGGCGGAACTGGAACAGGAAACCGGTGTGCCGGCCGCGCATGTTATTGAGACATTGAATCTGCCGGACTCAACCAGTGAAAACCAGCGCATCGGCGTGCTGAAGAGGACTTACGGGTTTGAAATGGGCGATATCCGGCGTATTATCCGCGAGTACAGGCGCGAGTCGCCTGCGCAGCAGCAATGAACGTTATTAAATTCCTGGATAACTCTGATTTAACCACTGCTATGACCATACCCACCGATATACAGCAACTGCACGCTGAAATGCGCCAATGGCGCCGGCATCTGCACCAGTTTCCCGAAACCGCGTTCGAGGAAACCGAAACGGCCCGGTTCATTGCCGACAAACTGTCCGATTTCGGCCTGGATGTGCATCAGGGGCTGGGCAGAACCGGCATCGTCGCCACCTTATCGGCCGGCAGCGGTGCCGGTAAAATCGCCCTGCGCGCCGACATGGATGCGCTGTTCATACAGGAACAGAACAATTTTGACCATAAATCACGGCATGAAGGAAAAATGCATGCCTGCGGCCATGACGGGCACAGCGCCATGTTATTGGGCGCGGCCAGCTACCTGGCCAATCATCGCAATTTTGACGGCACTGTGTATTTTATTTTTCAACCCGCTGAGGAAGGGCGCGCGGGCGCCAGGCAAATGATTCTCGATGGCCTGTTCAAAAAATTTCCGGCCGATCGCGTCTTCGGCATGCATAATTTCCCCGATATTCCGCTCGGTCATTTTGCCGTCAGACCGGGGCCGATGATGGCGTCGTTCGACTGTTTCGAGATTGTGCTGACGGGCCAGGCCACGCATGCCGCGATGCCGCATCTGGGCAATGACGCCATCGTCGCGGCCGCCCAGTTGATCAGTGCCTTGCAGACGATCGTCAGCAGAACCGTCAATCCGGCCGATCCGGCCGTCGTCAGCATTACCCAGGTTCACGCCGGCCAGACCTGGAATGCACTGCCGGAATCCGTGGTGTTGCGAGGTACCTTCCGATGTTTCAGCAATACGGTGCAACAAACCATCGCCGACAAAATCAGCCAGCTGTCCCATGCTGTCTGCCAGGGTTTCGATGTCACGGCGGAAATTAAATTCAATCCGGAAAATCCGGGCTATCCGGTCACCTTCAACACGGAAGAAGAAACGCGGATGGCGCTAAACGCCGCCATCGTGGTAGTCGGCGACGATAGCATCAACCGGCAACCGACGCCCTGTATGGGCTCTGAAGACTTTGCCTTTATGCTGCAGGAAAAACCGGGCTGTTATCTGTGGCTTGGCAACGGTTCATCCGAGAATAGTTGTTTACTGCATAACCCCCACTATGATTTTAACGATGCGATCCTGCCGATAGGCGCGGCGTATTGGGTCAGGCTGGTGGAAACGGTATTGCCCCAATAGTGTCCGATTTACGGCTTGGCCAACATGTTGATTCTTAAAACTCCGACTTATTGACAATACCAATCAGCATAAAAAAGTCACTCTGCGTAAACAGCATGTGGTATTCCTTTAACATAAAAAGATGAATCGCTAACAGCAGAAATCCTGCCCCATTGCCTAACCAGTCCGAAACCGTAAACCGTTCATGTTCCGCCTCAACTTCCATGCTGGACAACCGCGTTATTGCTGTCACCTCGTTAAACTTCAAACCGTTATTCAACGAGCATGCCTTGCATTGCCACCATCCAGTTAACTGATTTTAGTTTTCTTGTGAAATGGACTCAGGCAGTTCGATGTTTTTAGGCGTCATGCTGATGACACGGCCTTGCTTATCAAATTCCGCGAGCATTTCCGTGTCGCGCTGCTTCAAGTAGTCCTCGATTAGCGGCTTGACCAGATGCGGGTCCTTGAAACGCCATAACTTGTTGACCAGCCCTTCCATTACCAGCGCATAAACGCAAGCCTCTATGGTTTCCATGACCGCCATTTGCGGCGGCTCGTTGCTGGTTACGCCCGCCTCGACCTCCAGCAGCCGCTTGAAAGCCACATAGCGAAACAAGCCGGAATCCAGTTGCATGGAGAACACGGTTTTTCTGGCGTCGACATGGCTCAGTACCGAACCGTTTTTTACAGAAACGGCTCTCAGCATGCTGGTCACCGTATCGCGCCTGAATTCTGTAGAACCGCCCAGGCCGAAATAATGCGCGCCGACGCCGCCAGTCAATAAGTTGGTCTCATAGGCGACAATACCGCCCTCCAGCAGGATAGGCGCGTACAGCAGCGGCGGCAGGCTCGGGCCGCGCGATTCGGCCTTATTGTTGCCATTGGTATACATTTCCCGGGTTTGATGGATAATTTTGCGCTCATTCATCAGGTCAGTCAGGCCTTCTCTTTCCAGCACGGTAAACCACTTGCCATTACCGGCTTCCATCAAGGCGCGTATCAACATGGAAGTAGCGCCCTGCGTCACCGCCGTGGAATACTGCACGAGGTTTTCGCTGCTTTTGTACTGGCCGGTCTGGTCGCGAAATTTATACACCGCGACGACGACCGGCTCCTCCGGCGGCGGCAACGAGCGCAGCATATCCGAAAGGCCCGAGCGATAATCGGTAGTCGCCTTGCCGGAGCTGACCGGCTGAAAAACACTGGAGCATGAAGATAGCGCTGTCGCGGCCAGTAAGCCGCACAACAGTCGGTGAAAAACAGGAATCATGGCATGGTAGTAATATAGGGAACAGTCAATACGGTATCGGAAATACCATCAGAAATGCTGATGCTGACGCTGCCGTTGACCAATTGGTCATCAACGATTACCGCAAAATCGCTTTGGCCATCGCCATCCAGGTCAAAATTAAGGTCGGAACCCAGTTGGATATTGCCGTTCTCATCAAACAGATTTTCCGTCGTGGCGCGTGAAACCTGATTGAGAATGGCGCGCTGCAAATTTTCTTTAAAACGCTCGATCTCGGATTTTTGTGCCGCCGCTGTCTTGCTGGCGACAGCGGGATCTTTGTGTTTGTTCTGCTCCGCCGCCTGATTCAGTAAAAAAGGGCCGTTCAGGGGGCTGCCGCCAAAATTGGGGTTAACAAAGCGGTGAACCAGTTCGGTGGCTGACAACGGAGTTGCAAACACAGTCAGTAACAAGGGATAAATCCAAATTCGCATAATTAGTAAATCTCCAATCCACGCAACGCATCCTTATGCTGCCGAATATACAATTCCAATGAAGCCCGCGCCGCCCGGGCCTTTTCTTCAATTCCGCTCGTGCGGGTGCCGATACGATCCTGAAACACGATATTGTCATTGATTTCTATCCAGATGATATTGCCGGCGAAAATATCAGGGCGCTCGCGCACGGTAATGGTCCCGGCATAATCGGGTACTTCCCAGCCATTCATCAGTTCCTCGTAAAATAAATGACCGACACGCGACAAGGTTTGATCGACAACCAGGCCGCCGATTTCAAACTGCGGCTCGACAGCTACGGCTGGCGACAGCATTAACAATAAGACACTGAAGACGTAATATTTCACCGCTCACCCTGACGTATCACAACACGATTGTTGCCGCCATTTTGCCGGACCGTCGCCTGATTATTGCTGCCTTTCTGTGATACGGAGCTGTCATTGCAATCACCGGACTGTTCCACTGTCGTATTATTTTGCTCGCCTGCTTGCTGAAGACCGGCATGATTATCCTCGCCGACCTGAATCACAGTCAGTTCGTTATCGATGCCGGTTTGTTCAATCACCTTCTCGTTGCGTTTGCCATGCTGCACGATAGTCTGTTTGTTACTGGGATGGGATGGCCGCATCATGGATATCTCCCGGGTTTTTATTTCGGACGCGCACGTATCGGCATGGACTGGCGGATAAAAAAACCCAGCATTAAATAAACGATAGCTGGCTTTCCAGTGCATTGATCATTGCGCATGATGAGTCTTGTCTAACATTTTCCAGTCCAAAGACAACTTAGGATTTGGTCGTCAATAATTTCCCTGTTTAAACATAGGATGTGCCGACGACAGGAGGCGCATCATTTGCGAGCGATGCGCTTAGCTGTGCCGCCTGGAGCACCTACTTTTGGTCAGCACATCCTATGCAAGATTCCAGTTTCAGGAAGTCATTTTTAGCCAAATCCTTAGCAAAAAAGCGGAAAAGGCTCATAACCTTTTCCGCTGGCTTATGTCATCTGTTGGATGTAGACATATTTATTAAGGATTCTGCAAAATCGTCACTGAGTTAAATGAGCCGTTTTGCGCGGCGCTGGCAAAATCGCCGCCGGCATTTTGCATGATCTCGATCATATTGCCCTCGCCTCCGGCTTGCATGGCGAAAGCGACATCACCGATGGCGGTCTGGTCAATGGTCACCGTGTTCAACGCCAGTGTGCCGTCGCCTGACTGATCAACGGTTGCTGAGTTAAGATTACCGGATTGGGTTACCGTCGCTAAATTATAATCGCCAGACTGATTTACGGCCGCTGTGTTTTGTTCCACAAAGACATTATCACCGATATTATTTTGATCGATTATGGCGGTATTGTTGTTGCCGGACTGATCGATCGATGCGGTATTCTGCAGATCCTGCTCGACGGTTGCCGTATTGTTATCGCCCGATTGATCAATGCTGGCCACTTTATTTTCACCGCTGAGCGAGTCGATCCGTTGATCAACTGTGGCTGTATTATTGTTTCCGGACTGCAGTACGGTTGCCTGATCGGAATGACCTTGCTCGATGGAGACAACATTGCCGTTGCCTGATTGATCAACCGTCGCCACGCTGGAATCGCCTAGCTGGTTAACGGTTGCCAGATTGCTGTCGCCTGATTGAATGACACTGGCAATATTATCATTGCCTGACTGATCGATGCTCGCCGTGTTTTGTTCCACGAAGGCATTCGTGCCGTTATTATTCTGATCGATTGTCGCGGTATTATTATTGCCGGACTGATTGATCGAAGCCACGTTTTGCACGTCTTGTTCGACGATTGCCGTATTGTTATTACCGGACTGGTCAATGGTTGCAACATTGCCTTCACTGAAAACATCTATGGCTTGGTCTATGGAAGCCTGATTGTCGTTTCCAGTTTGCAGCACCGATGCCTCATCGGATTCGCCTTGTTCGACCGATGCCGTATTATAGGCCCCGATTTGGTCGATAGTCGCCAGACTATCGTTGCCCATGCCGACGGCGTTTCCTGCATTACCTTGATTTAATGTCGCGCTGTTTCCTTCATTGGACTGCGTGATGGTGCCGATATTGTTACCGCCGTACTGACTGGCATTGGTGGTATTTAAGTCGCCTGTTTGAGTCACCGTCAGATCATTAAAGGAACCGGTCTGGGAGGTCGTCGCGCTGTTCCCCGCCAGTGACGCACCCGCAACCCCATAAAGAATCACCGTAATTGCCGTAGTCAATAGTGTTTTTTTCATAATTATTCCTTAAGTGTACTGTTAAAAAATTTGCCAAATACGCCATATTTCAGTGCGCTTCCCCTCACAGTCCCTGTGTAACGGTCATGTTGTTGCCGTTACCTCTAATCTCCAGATTAAAACTCATGCCGTCGCCCAACTGTTGGTGGATCACGGTATTTTCATCGCCATCAATCATAATGCCGGCGCTGTTCCACTGGCCTTGCTGTAATTGCACGACCTCGTTCCTGTCTCCGGTAATATCGATCATGGCAAGATTATTGAAACCGCTCTGATAGGCACTGATCAGATTGCTGCTGCCAGAGATCGAAGCCGCAATGCTCTGGGCTTCGCCATCCTGGCTAATGTCAACCCGATTGTCCTGACCGTATAGATTAACCAGGGCATTATTGCCGCTTTGCCACTGCTGAATCGTTATGGCATTGCGTTCACCGAAGTCATTGATTTCAGCATTATGCTGATACCCTGTTTGCAGGATTTCGGCGACCCCATTGACGTCGCTTGAAACCGCATTAAGCTCGGCATTTGCGGCCACCTGCCGAATGCGGGCGACATTGCCGTCGCCGGATTGGCTGATGTCGGCTTGATAGGCATGCCCGACCTGTTCTATCGAAGCCAGATTGCCGACATCGGCATCGCTATAGGCGTGGTTGGGTAAGGTTAAAAAAGCAGCCGCTAATATTGCCGTTCGTCGGTTTTGTATCAGACGCTTAATCATTTAATGCCCTTTTATATCCATAGAATTGTGCAAGAAATACCTGTCCAGATTCATCCGCCATCTTGTTTGGCTCTGCAAAGCACAGTACAAAACTAACGCCCAGATTAGGCGGCAAAAAACGCAATGACAGTATGCGCTGTTGAATTTAGGCTGGAGGCACTACTCTTGCCGGTGCTGAGATTTAACCAAAAACTTATAGGGGAATCTGTGATGGAGTATGAATATTTCAAAACAGAGCACAGCGGATTTTTTGTGGATTAAAGCTGTCAAGTCTCGATTGATCGCTTTGCAATAGTACGAAGGGGTTTTTGGTATCAACTGAGCACAGACGTAAGCTCAAGAAGGGATGATTTCAATTTCATCGACGCTAAAACGGGCTTTATCAGGAAGCCCGTTTTAATAGTCAATGATGCGATTTGTTTTCGGGTCGTTTATCCGAATGTCGATTTTCCATATTCATTGAAATAGAGGTTCGCCTCCATTCCTTGGATTCATCCGAATAAATACAGTAAATGTCATTATTAATATGATTCGGCGTGACACGACCTTAACCGATATTGTTAAAACCGAGCTGGTTTTTGATAGTTTGTCATGCCGTCTACCGAGCCGGGCATGGGCGTTGCTCACCCTGGCCGTCCGGTTTTTGCCTAATCCGGCCTTTCAAAGCCGCCCGTTCAGGATTCGGCATTGAATCATGGCATTGTTTTAAATACGGGTAACAATAAGGGAGCGATGCTTATGCCCTTTGGGTATACATCGCAATTGAAAATCGCCTGGCAAGTCGCGATGTGGGCATCGCTCCCACGGGGACGGGCTTTACCTGAAGGGTTACCGGAGGTTATTTTTAGCCGAATCCTCAGGTGCCTGAATCAATTGTCCGCGCAATATCAATTATTACTTCTGCTCATCCTTTTTCGACATCGATAGCATGTGCGCCATTTTTTTCACTTTGGTTTTTAAATATTCCAAATTGTCATCATGCGCGACGGCTTCAATCGGAATACGGCCGGCAACGTTGATACCAAGCTTCTTAAGTTCAGTAATTTTATTAGGATTATTGGTAATCAATTCGATCGATTTTACTTTCAGGCTCTGCAACATTAATGCCGCGATGCTGTATTCCCGTTCATCGGCCAGATGACCCAGGTGGATATTGGCATCCACGGTATCCATCCCCTGATCCTGCAGGTTATAGGCCTGCAGTTTTTTCAGCAAGCCAATGCCACGGCCTTCCTGACGCAGATAAATCAGAATACCGAAACCGGCTTCATTAATCAGTTGCAGCGCCATATCGAGCTGCTCGCCGCAATCGCAACGCCTTGAGCCTAGGACATCGCCAGTAAAACACTCGGAATGAATGCGCACCGGCACATTTTCTTTATCCGCGACATTGCCTTTAATGAGAGCGACATGCTCTTTGTTATCGATGTTATTACTGTAATAATGCAGAATAAACTCGCCGTGACGGGTCGGGATACGGGTTTGTACTAAGTTGTCTAGTTGTAATTTCACGTATATGACTAATCTGAATAATAGGCTGTATTTTACCCAATTCATCTGCTATTGAGCGAAAAAGTTTTGCCGACTGTCCCGCCCTGTTTTTTATCCGCCGAACTCGGCTCCCTGATGAGCTTCGGCCATGTCACCGGTTTGACGCCCCTATTTTAAAATTAGAACATCATAAATATCTAATACTTAAATTGCCTTGCCGCAAAAAGGCCGGCGCCTTTTTCATTACGCCACAGCTTGTGCTACCCTTAATAGCGTCTACCCGATCAGCTCCGCATCATGTCCAGGACTTATAAAATATTCGCTTACGGCAGTTTAATCAACCAAAACTCATTAACCCGAACCGTGCCCGAGGCACGTAATATCATGCCGGTAAAAACGCGCGGATTGAAACGGGTTTTCAATCTGGCTTCGACTTACCGCTATGATGAACAACACCAGGCCCCCGTCTGTGTATTGAATGCCGAAACCGCCGATCCGGCACACGTCATGAACGGCACCTGCTTCGAAATGGATGAGCAATCACTGGATCGGCTGCTGGCGCGCGAAAGCGGCTATGATTTCTGCCCGATCACGGCCTTCGGCTATTATGACGAGGCCGAGATTATTAACGCTTATTATTTTAAAGCCCGCGATTTTGAGCCTTACCGCTATTTATCATCATCAAAGGCACAGGCCCATTACCTAAACCTGTGTCTTAGCGGCTGCTCTGTTTTTGGCCAGCCTTTTATCGATGATTTTATCAGCAGCACCTCATTCTGGGATATCGATCAGGACGGGCAAAAGGCCATCTGGCAGGAGCATTTCTGATGCGCAGGGCAAAATTTTTTATCGGACAGATTATCCACCATAAACTCTTTAATTATCGTGGCGTGATTTTTGATGTTGATTTTGAATTTCTGGGCAGCCATGTCTGGTATAACAAAATCGCCCGAAGCCGACCGCCTAAAAACCAGCCCTGGTATCATGTGCTGGTGGACAATGCCACGCATCACACCTATGTCGCCGAAAGCAATATGGAACCGAGTAAACTTCTCACGCCTGTCTATCATCCCTGGATTGAGCATTATTTTGAGAAGCTGGAACAGGGGATTTATCAGCTCAAGATCACGAGACACTAATTTAAAACCGGTCTTCCGGCTGTTATTTTTTCGCCTCGATCAATTTAATAATATCGCTACTGCGCTCATCAACACGCACGGAGCCAAAGGCACAGGCCTGCACGTTTTTAACGGTCTGCCGGTTGATATTGGCTCCGACCAGAGCGACCACCAGCGGATTAAGCAAATTCATGGCGCCGGCGATGACGGGTTTTGAACTCAGGACATGTTCCAGCAGCAAAACCTGCCCGCCCGGTTTGCAAACGCGGTACAGCTCTTTCAAACCTTTTACCGGCGAGGGTACCGAACAAAAAACAAAAGAGCCGATAACCGTATCAAAACTGTTATCGGCGAAACACAAGGACTGCACATCCATTAATTCCAGGTCCACGTTGACCTGTTTTCTGTCCCGCTTGCGTTTTGCCTGAGTTAGCATCTTTTCACTGAAATCAATGCCGGTTATGCGCGCGTCCTTGGGATAGTAATCAAAATTCTTGCCCGTGCCGACGCCGATTTCAAGAATATGATGGCCATCCACTTTGTCCCATAACCTTTTGCGCCAACTTTTGAACAACAATCCTTCCACGACCGCCTCCATGCCGTCAAAATACGGGGCAATCCGGTCATAACGTTTCTTGATGGCTGCGCTGTCTGGCTTCATGATGAATTTATTCAAAGTAAATCAGGGATTGTAACCGATCTTGCTATTGAACACGCCTGGAGACAAGTTCCGTTTCATGCTGATCCTGGCTTTGCTGAACATAATCGCCGTTGCTCACGAACGATGAATTGGTCAGACGGTTCAACCAGGCCTCCGCTGTCGGCTTATTGGTGTTCAATATCAGGTTAGGAAAGAATCCGAACAATAATACCAACAGGGCCGGCAGGCATAACAAGCCCAATTCGCGTGTTCGCAGATCCTGCAGTTGACTGATGCTGGCATGCACGACCGGACCGTAAAATGCGCGACGGATGAAGGATAACATATAGCCCGCCCCCAAAATAGCCCCCATTAAAGCGGCAATGCCAAGGCTGGGATGCGCATTCAGCGCGCCGATAATCAACAGCAATTCCGCCGGAAAACCGCTGCCTCCGGGTACGCCAATGCTGGCTATGGCAAACAAAAAGAAGAAAGCGGTCAACCGGGGCACGGCTTTCGCCAGGCCGCCAAGATGAATCGCTTCGGTACTGCCCAGGCGATGCTGGATAAATCCCGCTATCAGCATCAGACAGCCGGCAATCAGGGTAAAATTAAGCAACTGAAAAATCGCTCCCTGAAGACCTTGCATATTCAGCGTGGAGATACCGACGATGACCAGGCCGACATGACTGATACTGGCATAGGCCAGCAAGCGGCGCAGATTGGTTTGCTGCAAGGCAATCATGGCGCCATAAATCAGCGTGATGGCGCCCAGAATCCCCAATACCCAGCTATATTCGACCGAGGCGGCAGGCGTCAACGGCATGGTATAGCGCAACAAACCGAATGCGCCCAGTTTCAGGCCGGTTAACAAGGCCGTCGTATGCGCCGGCGCTTCCATGGCTGTCGTCGGCAGCCAGGTATGAAACGGCACTAACGGAGCCTTCACTGCGAAACCCGCTAGCAGCAACAGAAAAATAATGGTCTGCCAATCAGCCGGGATCGGCGTATCCAGCAGGATAGGCAAGCTGAAAGCCAAGTCCTGAGGAATGCTGCCATGCATTTGAATCGCATGATTAACGGCCAGCATGATAATGGCGAATAATAAAGGCACGCCGCCGAACAGCATGAACAGCGTGTATTTCATTGCCGCGGTGCGGCGCTGGGGACCGATGCCCCACAGCCCGATGAGGAAGAAAAGCGGCGGCAATGTCAGTTCCCAGAACAAAAAGAACAACACCATATCCAGCGCCACGAATACTCCGATCGTGACGCCTTCCAAAGCCAGCAGCAGAGCGAAATGAAATCGCGGCAGGTATTGCACCGAATTCCACGAGGCGATAATCGCCACCAGTGTCAGCAGCGCCGACATCGGCAGAAACAGCACGGAAATCCCATCGATACCGACCAGATACTGAATATTCAGATTCGGCAGCCAGGCATGATGCTCGACTAGCTGAAAAGCGCTTTCATCGGCATTAAACAGATACACGGTGACCAGCGTGGCAATCAGTTCCGCCCCTGCGATCGATAGCGCGATCCTCTTGGCCAGATGGCTATCGCCGGCGGTGCCGGTGACAAGCGCCCCCAGTAAAGGCAGCACAATAAGCAGCGTTATTATCGGAAAACCGGCTTCAATCATGGTGGACACTCTTTATATGGGTATTGCCGCTTTCGGTAGGTTCTATCAGCGCATCGGCCGCCCGCTGCTCGCTATGCATGGGATAAGCCTGGCTCATGATGGCGACCTCATCGTCTATGAAATTCAGTATGGGTGTTGTATCAAAGCCGGTACCGATCAGCAGCGCACTGATCGTGATGGTAATAATCCGCTCCTTGATTACCGGATGATGAATACTGCGATAGGGTTGTACAGCACGCTTGGAACTGCTCATGAACATACGTTGGAACGCCCAGAGCAGAAAAGCCGCGGCCAGCACGTTGCCGGTCAAAATAGCGATTGCCACCAGCCAGCCGCGTTCCTGAATCGCCCCCTCTATCAGCAAATGCGCGGCATCGAAGCCCGGTGTGCCGGGCATGACCATCGTACTCAGCGCGGCAATCAGAAACAGCAGCGCGATCGTGGCATTAGTATCGAACAAGGCGCCCAGACGCGGAATAAAGGCCGTGCGGGTACGCTCATAAATCAAGCCGACGCTGAACAGCATGCCGGCCGTCGCCAGACCGTAAGCCAGCGACAGCAGAATACTGCCTTCCAGGCCCTGGGTATTGAAACAGAACAGGCCGATCACCAGCATGCCGGTGTGACTGATAACGGCAAAAGCCAGCAAGCGCCGGATATTGATTTGCATGAGCGCCAGCAATGCACCGTAAAAAATACTGATCAGGCCCAGCGTCACGATATAATCGGCCCAGGCTTCGGCGACACCGGGAACCAGCGGCAAGATGAAGCGGACCACGGCATAAATGCCCAGCTTCAACCCGACCAGGAAAATGGTGATACTGGCCACCGTGCCCTGTTCGGCCAGTGCCGGCAGCCAGCCGTGAAACGGAAACAGCGGCATGCGAATGGCGAAACCGTAAAACAGCAAAATGAAAATCAGCGTCTCGTCGTGTAAATAGGCGTTGTTCTGCTTGATGGTCAGCCAGTCAAACGTCAGCGGGTGCTCTGAATCGATCAAGCCAAAGCCCAGCAGCAAAAAGCCGGCCAGCGTCATCAGCAATCCGCAGCCCCAGTATTGCATTAAACCGGCGACGATCCAGGGCCTTTTGCGTCCGGTACCGGCATGCATGGTCAGCAAGGCCACGGGCAACAGTTCCAGCAGGCTCCACAGCCAGAACTGCATCACATTCAATGCCGAAAAAGCGCCGATTAATATTGCTTCATAACCGAGCAGGCAGGCGATGAACTTACGGTCAATGACATGCCGGTTAATGATCGAATAGATCAGCGTCAGCAGCGTCAGCACGGCCGTCAGCGGAATAAACAGCACATTCACGCCATCGACGCCGACACTATAACTGAAGCCGAAAAAATGCACCTGCTCGGCCAGCTGAATCCCTGCCCGGCCGGCGTCGAAAACCTTCAGCAAATAGATACTCAGCAATAAATTCACCAGCGTGCCGGCAAAGCCAAAGCGTAACGCGACAGCCGTTGAACGCGAGCATGCGACGGCGATCATCGCCGCGACCGGCACGAAAGTCAGGGCGCTTAATAGCGGAAACGCTGCCGATGCCGACCAGAAAGTTACATTGATATCCATCGGGTCCTCAAAATGCAATCAGCAAGGTTATAAAAATAAACAGCACCAGATAGCGCGGACTGAATAACAGCAGCTCGACCTTGTTGGCCGCGTAGCCCAACTGACGTCCATAGCGGATCGCGTTTTTGCCGATACCCCGCAGTACGAAGCTGTCTTCGAACCAATGCATAATGGCGGCTGCCCATTCGGTGATCTTGCCGGCCAGACCGCTGCCCTGCGCGAAACTGTCGACTTCATTATCGAGCCGGGCGCCGATCTTCTGCTCTTCGAGCTGAGCCAGCGTCGATATCGCGCGGATGGCAGGCGCCGATACGCCCAAGGTGCGGTCAACGATATGATCGTCAAAATAAGTCAGATCGTGCGCCAGGCGGCGTATCGGCTTGACCAGGGTCCAATCGGTGATCTGATCGAGCCAGAACCGCTGCAAGGAAGCAACATAGGCCCAGCGCATGCGTGCAATGGCCGGCGCGACCGGCTTTATCGGATTATCATGGACATGATGCACGAGCGAAGGCGCAACCAATACCTGATAGCCGCGAACCACGGCATGCGCGCAAAGATGCCAGCTGGCCAGCTGCCAAAAACCCAGGCCGCATTCCATGAACATCAAGCCCAGTTGGCCCGAGGTGGCAAACACCAGCGAACTCTTGACATCGGTTTGTGTCAAGCCAACGACAAAGCCGTAGACCGCCGTCAACAGCCCCGCGACCGCGACCAGAGCCATCGCCAGCGGCGCCTGCTCAAAAATCGGCTCCAGCAGAATCAGCAGATAAACGCCGGCATGCACCATCACCGCGCCGTAAAATATGGCACTGGACGGTGTAGGCCCCTCCATTGCCCGCGCCAGCCAGGGCGTAAACGGTATCTGCGCTGATTTGACACAGGCCGCCACGGCGAAACAAAGAGCGATGACAGTGGCCTGGCCCGTCGATAATTGCGCCGATGCCGACGTCAGCCTAGCCCAGTTTACGTCGCCGGCCCAGGCATAGCTCAGGCCAATGCCCAGCAAAAATGCCGCATCGCCGATACGGTTGGTCACGAAAACCCGCGTAGCATTCTGGGCGGCGACGGGGCGCTCATAATAATAGGCGATCAGCAAATAGGAACAGAGGCCGGCAATCTCCCAGCCGATAAACGTGCCGACCGCGTTGCCCGATAGCACCAGCAACAGCATGGCGGCGGAAAACAGGCTCAAGATAAAAAAGAACCGGTGAAAGCCTGCCTCCTTATGCATATAGTTGGTCGAAAAGCGCATAACGATAAACAGCAGGATGGTAAACAGCGCCGCCAGCACGACGCCAAAGCCCGTGGTGAGAAAATTCACCCGGATATCCAGCGTCTCGCTGCCCAGCCATTGACCGACACTGAAGGAACCGGCGTTCTTGCCCATCATGTCGCCGCCCAGCAGCGTCAAAGCCAGCAGGCTGGACAGAATAATGGCCCAGACCGCGATATCGACCGTCGTGGTTTCGCCTGCTTCACCGTCCAGCCAGCCGAACAGATGGCCGACCCCGATGGCTGCCGCGGCGGTAAACGGCAATAAAGGAATCAAAATAACAATTAAATCCACGCGCTTAAACTCCCCACAGTTCAGGCTGTTTGATCAACACGGGTGCCACCGGCTCGGATTTGCCCCGATAACAATCCAGCGAACTCGGACAAACCGGCAGGTCCCGGGATTCGGCTTGCCACGGCACAAATCCCGCGCCGCGCTCGAAAACAAAAATATCGCCGCTGTCCGGATCTTTCGCGCTTAAATGCACCCAGCCGCCGGCGATCAGTTCGCGCAGGCCTTCCTGGCGCGCATAGATTTGTTCCAGAACCGAGGTTTTCGCCTCAACCAGTATCTGCAGACGCATCGGCTCGTGAATTTCAACCATCTGCTTGGGCAGACCGGTGCGCAAATCGCTGGCCGTGCCTTCCATAACGCCGAACAGGCCGGTCACATTATGCGGGACTTTGGTGCCGCAGCCGAAACGTTCGTTATCGATCGTGGAAAAATAGTATTCCAAATTGATGCCGGCGCCGACCGGGCCGGCGGTCAGCAGAATCGACTCGAGGATGCTGCCGTCCGGGTCCTGCGTCGGGTCGTAGGAAATCAGGAACACTCGCCGATCCAGGAACAAGCCCTGGGACAAGGCGCGCCGGCCGACCACGGCCGCGGCATTGGTCGCATGACCGAATTCGGGGCGAACCTGGCTTAAATCATGCGCCCGCAACGTCACGTGCTGAAAAGCCCGGGCCGGCGATGCCGGCTGCCCGGCAGAGACAAACCGCCGGCAGCGTTCATGCGCGGACAATTCCTGCGCCCGGCCGATGCAGGTCTTGAATCGCTCGAATTCCGCATGCAGCGATGCCGGTATCAGGTCCAGATCGTACCAGGTCATCGCATCGCTGCAGGTGTCGTGCTGCATGCCCACGAACCAGCAATCATCAGGAATGACGATATTCTGCCGCGCCAGCAGCGCACGCACTTCCGGCCGGTTAGCCATGGCCGCGAACACGCGCGCATTCGGCCCGCCCTGGCGCCCGCCGCAGGCGCCGCAATCATGCGCGGCCTCGTGCGGATTGTTCTGGCTGGTCGAGCCATGCCCGGCCAGCGCGACAATCGGCGCAAAGCCGCTGGTCAGGCCCAAAATACGCAGCAGCGCCGCAACCCGTTCGGCTTGCTCGCTATCGGTAAAGCCCAGTTTGGGCCGTTCGGCCGTGGCCGGCGTGGACGTATCCTCGGAAGTAAACTGCAATTCGGTGGCAACCGGCGGCACCACAGTCCGGCTCAGCCAGTCGGTAACCGTCTTATGATAGCGAGGCAGCAAGGTTTTACCGAGCAGCCCCGCCAGGGTGAACGGCGCCAGCACATCGATCGCGGCGTGCGACAGTAACAGGTTGCGGCGCAGGCTCTGATACAACAGATAGCCAAAGCCCCGGCTCAGGCTGCGGCCTTTCTGGCGCGCGGACAAGGTTTTTTCGTGGCCCTGCCGGGCGATTTCATCGACTTCATGGGCCGGCGTGACGACGACCGGGCACAGCGGCGTCACATGTGTGGCATCGAGGCCTTTATAATTCATCGGAATGCCGAAAAATCCGGCCACGCCCAGGGTTTCAATAGCCGGGTTCAGCTCTTCGAGATGGCGACGGAAACTTTCCTCGCGCTCATCCATGCAAACGATGATTTGCGCTTCGGGCCGGGTCGTGCGTCTGGCCCAACGCCCCCGGTTATGATTGACGTGCAAGGCCTGAAACAGCATATCGCGATAATGACGTTCATAGGCGCATAGCCAGACTTTGCCGCGTTCTGTTGCATTGAATTGGTCCAGCACGGACAGCATCAGCAGCAAATCCTGCTTTTTCAGGGCTTTTATATGCGCCGCATTGATCCCCAAGTGCTGACAGAGCCGGAACAAGCGCCAGCCGCTGCAATAGATGGTGTGATTGCGCTCCGCCTGCTGCACCGCCAGCGGACTGCAGCACCAGATGCCGATCAGGTCGGCAAGCTGCTGCCAGTCGGGACGCTCATGCCGTTCAGACCCGGCAAGAAACGCCAATGACTCCGCGCGGTCGGCCAGGTATTCCGGCAAATTGCCCTGGTATAACTTACTGCGCACGATGAATTCGGACAGGTTTTTATGGAAATAAGACTTAAGGCTGCTCAATTTGGCCTCGATCAGCCAGGTTTCGCGGCAAATCTGGTTCAACCAGAGCCTGTCCAGCGTCAGCCGGATCGCCAGATAGTCGGCGAGCTTGGGGTGGGCGTCGTTGTCCGTGTGATAGTGCGGATGATGCTGGCGCCAGTTGATCAATCCAGACCAGCCGGGCACTTCCAGCGCCAGGCGGCGCAAATACCCGTCCCATTGGGCCTGCGGTATTTCCAGATGGCTCAGTTGCAGGATGATCGCATCGACGGCATCCTCCGGCAGTTCGGCCATAATCTGTTGCCAGTCCGGCAATTCATGCAAAAACGGATTGGCATCATAAGCGGCCGTTGCGCGCCAGGCACCATAAAGACCCAATTGACTGCGCTCGGGGATAGGCCATGGCGCCAAGCCTTCATCCAGGCCCGAGGCGCAGATGCGGATCAGCTGCGGGCGCACGGAATCGAGGATGTCTATGCCGGTCAAGTGCTTGATGAAGCCGCGCAAGGTCATGCCATCACCCATCTCGGCCAGCAGCTCATCCAGCTTCTGGCGCGCCTGCTGCTGCATTTGCTGATGCAAAGGCGAATCTTTCATGCTGATGCGTGCCCGGGTCAGCCAGTCTTCCGCCTGCTCCATGGATAACTCGAGCAAGTCCTCGGGATGCAGACTGGCCTGCTCCATATCCAGCTTGGCCAGAATGCTTTCCCACAAGGGCCTGATCGCGCTCGCCGGCAATTGATTGCGCACCGGCTCCGGCACATCGGCTTGCACCGACTCCAAGGCCGCCATTTCTTCTATCTGCCAGTTCAATTGGCTGACCGTAATCGACGGCAGATCATATAACAGCGCGATGCGATAAATATCCTTGCGCCTGATGATTTTATCGCCCGTGTGACAAATAATCTGTTCGGCCTGCAAGCCGGGCTCGGCGCCCAGCGCGGCTTCGATATCCCGGTCATTGATACGCCCTGTCCGATAATGCTCCCGGCTGCATGCTTCAGGCAGATAACCATGAGTGCCGGTCAACGCCTCGAAGGCCGCCAGAGCTTCTTCAAAGGGCAGATGCTGGAAACCGTGCAGGGTATTGTGATGCACGAAATCTAGGATAGGCGCCTGTCCGGGCAGCACATGATCCAGGTGCTCCAGAGCCTCGGTCACTTGCGCGCGCAAATCGGCTATGGCGCTGGATTTTAATGGTGATACTTGCATTACTACAGAACTCGTTTTATTTCCTAATGGACGGGATTAATCACGCTGTTCATCTGGAACAGGGTTGCTGTTGACAGTTCAATCAACGGTGCAGGCAGCAATCCGAACACCACGATACCCGCCACCAGTATACCAGCAGCGATTAACTCCGAAGGACGCAGATCCTCTATCTGCTGCATGTGAGGCTTTACCGGCCCGGTAAACAGCATGCCGATAGTGCGGATCGCATAGGCGGCGCTGATCAGCATGCTCAGGCTGAAAAATACCATTAAACTGCCCCAGCGCTCAAAGCCGCCGATCAGTGCGTGCAGTTCGGCGACAAAACCGATCGAGCCCGGCAGGCCCATCGCGGCCAGCAATGTCAAGGAAGTAAAAACGGCGAAACGAGGCATCACCTGAACCAGCGAACTGTAATCCTGGATGTTGCGCGTATGCGTGCGCTCATACAGCAACCCCACCAGCAGGAACAAGGCGCCGGCAATCAGGCCGTGGGCGTTCATTTGCAGGACCGCGCCGGTAAAACCCGCTTCGTTCAAGGCCGCGATACCCAGCAAAATGATCCCCATATGACTGACCGAGGAATAGGCGACCATGGCTTTCAGATCGCTTTGCCGCCAAGCCAGCAGACCGCCGTAGATCATGCCGAACAAGGCCATGAAAACCAACAGCGGCTGCAAGGTTTGAGCCGCTTCCGGCAACATGACGACGGCTCGCAGCAGACCGTAGGCCCCCATTTTCAGCAAGATACCGGACAGCAGAATACTGACCGGGCTGGGCGCTTCGACATGCGCCAGCGGCAGCCAGCCGTGCAGCGGAAAAATCGGCATCTTGACGCCGAAACCGATTAAAAAGCCCAGCAAGGCCCAGACCTGCTGATCTTTCGGCATGTTTTGCGATACGTGCACCATCGCGCTCATCAGGGACACATGTTCAGGCACATACTCATACACCGCAATCAGGCTGATCAGCATGAATACCGAACCGCCCATGGTATACAGCACGAAATTAAGGCTGGCCGCATGGCGTCTTTTACCGCCCCAGCGATCGATCAGAAAAAACAGCGGAATCAGGGTCACTTCCCAGAAGATATAGAAAACCGCCCAGTCCTGAGCCAGAAACACGCCCAGCATGCCGAACTCCAGCAACAGCATGCAGATATGATAGCCCTTGACGCGGCGGTTAATGCTAAGAGACGCCAGCATCGCGATGGACGTCAGCAGGGTCGCCAGCACCAGCATCGGCATGGATAACCCGTCCAGGCCTAATGCATAAGCGCTGCCGAATTTGGGATTGAGTGGAAAATATTCACTGAACTGCACGCCGGCATCATGCCGTTCATACTGGTATGCCAGCCAGCAGCTCAGTATAAAAACCATAGTGGTGAACAGATTGCCGATACCACGGATGACCTGAGTGTTCTGACCCGGCGTTAAAGCCAAAAGAAGCGCGCCCACAGCCGGTGTCCAGAGTAGTATGCTAAGAATCCCCATGTTTACATTTATCCTGTGGAGTATCGGATACTCTGATGTTGCCTGTATTACAAACGGACGATTATGCCTTCAAGCCGTCTGCTTTCTCCTTCTATCCACTTTTATCCGTAAGAATGAGGGAGTTGCCTACTCAGCTTGATGTTAAAAAAGTCCCCGGTTAAGTCTATACCAATAAAACGATATTAATAAGCAAGTAATGTGCCTTGATTGTCATACCCGGCTTTCACATGAACACCCAAAAATACAATCCGGTAACACCGACTGTGCAGGTCGTTACCAATTTTGCTTTCTGAAGGGATGAGCATTCCCGCCAATAACAGCTCATGTCCGCCATGCAACGCTCCCGCTTGGCGCGCAGATATCCGATAAACCGGGGCAACGCGCGCCACAGCCGATACATTCCGAACAACGCCAGGCACAGCAACAGATAGAACACGATAATCTGGCTCTGGTGGCGCGTTGTATGAAATACATGCTCAATGAGTTCTTCAAGCCCAAGCTCGAACCACTCGAAGGCAATATGGCCGAACGCGAGCAATGCATGCAACAGCACATCATAGGTACTGATCACAACAACAATCAGGACGGTCCAAACGATCGTTTTTCGATGAGCTTTAAACATCATGCGTCATCCTCAGGATTTCGTTAAACATCGGAATAAAACCGAACTTTGCCGGTTTATGTCGTACATCCCGAAACGAGCCCTAAAACGCCCTGATCATCGATTACCTGTCTTCTACAATTTTCCCTGCCTGGGCCTGGCAAGAGATGCCAATGGCATTTCCACTAAATAACACGGCCCGATGGGCTCTGTTATCAAGCGCATGCATACCCTTGCCGCTCTCATGTGCAGCGTCATTGTATTTGCGTAACCTTTCAATAACCTTTCAGAGCTTGGGCTGAATTTTGCAGCCGTTCAGTTCTTCTGGTCAGCCGGCGCTGTTCACTCGCCGGACCATTGCGCAATCCTTCTCGCGACCAAGCATTATCTTCTCTTCGCAGCGCCGATTAACTGGCTGCCTTTGAATCGAGCGCGGCTTGAATTTTCCCGGCGCCACCCAAGGGGCCGGCAGTTTCCGGTTCGAGCAAGGCTTTAACTTTCCCTTTCTCCTTCAACGCCTTAACTTCCTTCAAGTCATCGGGTACCGGCTGAATTTTTCCCTTGCCCTCCAGTTCCCTGGCCTCTACCTTGATGTTATTGTCCTGGGCGCTCAACATGAAATCATGAATGGTTTCGAGAATGTCATGATCGATAAACTGCGTTTTTGAACCGTCAATCAGAACCGTGCTGTTTTCTTCGATCTGGTTGAAGTACTGTCTCAGCCGGGCGCGATTGAGGAAGGTAACGTCCTTGTTCAAATTCAGGACATAATGATCGCCGATTTGAGTCATTGAAATGGCGGCATGGTAATTCGCCCGAATCACATAATACAGGCCGACGACAATACCGACCGCAATGCCTTTTAACAGGTCGGTCAGCAAAATCGCGACGATTGTGACCACAAAGGGTATCAACTGGCTCCAGCCTTTATGGAAAAACTCGACAAAAATTTTCGGCTTCGCGAGCTTATAACCGGTTTGCAACAGTATCGCCGCCAGGCAGGACAAGGGGATATTGTTAAGGAAACGCGCGAGAAACATCACGCTGAGCAGCAGGAACGAGCCATGCACGAAGCTCGACACTTTGGTCTGCCCGCCGGCATTGATATTGGCGGCACTGCGCACGATCACCGCGGTAATGGGAATACCGCCGATCAGGCCGCTGAGCATGTTGCCGACGCCCTGGGCTTTCAGCTCGCGATTGGTTGGCGCCACGCGTTTCAACGGATCCATTTTATCAGCCGCTTCGAGGCTTAACAGAGTCTCAAGACTGGCGATGATGGCTATCGTGAAGGCAACCGTATAAACCTCCGGCTTGGCCAGGAAACTGAAATCGGGGAAGGTAAACAACTGCAGAAAATCCGCCGGCTTTTCAGTGACCGGCAACGATACCAGATGTTTGCTGGAAATCGCCCATTCCGGCGCCATGCGCAAGGTCACCAGATTGTAGACAATGCCCCAGGCGACGACCAACAGCGCGCCGGGAATCAGCCGGAATAAAGTCACACGCTTGATAAAACTGCTTTCCCATAGCATCAGGATCAGCAGCGACACGACACTGACGACCGTGGCGCCGGGCGAAATCGCTTTTAATGCCCCGCCTAACGCTTGGACGGTTGCCAGCGCGGTTTCCCGCATATAGCTTTCGTCGCCTTCGAAATTGAAATCATAGCCGACGGCATGGGGGATTTGTTTCATGATCAGGATCAGACCGATCGCGGCCAGCATGCCTTCGATCACTGCCGAGGGAAAATAGGCGCCGATAGCACCGGCCCGGAGGAAGCCGAGCACCAGTTGCAGTACGCCGGCCAGCACCACGGCGACCAGAAACCCCTGAAAACTGCCCAGATGGTCAATGGCATTGAGCACGATCACGGTCAAACCCGCGGCCGGACCGGAAACACTGAGTTGCGAACCGCTCATCCAGGCGACGACCAATCCGCCGACCATGCCCGCAATCAATCCGGAAAACAATGGCGCGCCGGAGGCCAGCGCCACGCCCAGGCAAAGCGGCAAAGCAACCAGAAACACGACCAACCCGGCGGGGATGTCATGATGCAGGTGCTTTATATAGTAACTAAAATGTTTTTGAATCATATGCCCGTCCCAAATCTGGATCTAATAATTGTTGTGTTGAACCTTAATCCGCAATTAGCCAGTCCTAATTCGAATAAACCAGCAATCTCGCTATTCCTTGTTTCAAGGCTTTATCGCCATGAATGTCGTATGCACGGACCTGATCAGCGTCGCCGTCGTACTGCCGATGCGCAAATGGTCAAGCCCGGTCCGCCCTGCCGTCGCCATGACGACCAGGTTGTAATGCTGCTCGATGATATGTTCACGAATCGCATTGTGAGCCGAGTCGGCACCGTGAACGACAAAAAACTTCAGGTTGCCGGCAAGACCGGGCAGGTGTTGTTCGGCAACTTCGTGCAATTTTGCCAGCCGCTCCTGTTTTTGCCGCTCGAATTGTTCAGGCTTGCTGAAGTCGCCGCACAACGCATGGAACAGATGCACTTCGGCACCGGTCGCAAGCGCGATGTCGTGTGCGTACGGTAAGGCGGCAAAGGAATTCAGGGAAAAATCCGTAGGCACCAGGATTTTACGGAAAGGCGTAAAAGCTTCTTCATCCTCGACGATTACAATCGGGCGGTTGCCGAGGCGCAGCACTTTCTCGGTAGTGGACCCCATTAACATGCGCATGAAACCGGCTCTTCCGTGACTGCTCATGACCACCAGATCGAACCGCTCGGATGCATCGGCGATAGCCTGGGCCGTATTGCTATTTTGTTCGGTCACGCTATCCGCCAGGAAATCGGTTCCCACAGCCTCCGAGACAAATCGCCGAAGTTTTTCCTTGATGGCCTGAGCGATGGAGGCGGGATCGCCATCGGCATGAAAACTATCGACATCATAGTGAAACCCCTCCATATCCGAATACAAATCATAGACATGAAGCGGCGAGATCCGGCCTTTATAGATACGCGCCAATTCCTGCGCAACCGGCAAGGCTTTACGGCAAAAACCGGAAAAATCGATGGGAACAAGAATGTTATAAGGGTTTGGTGCTTCGTTCATGCCTTGAACTCCAAAGCTATTGTTAGAATTGATAATGCTAAAAAAATCGGCTTTAGCCGGAAGCATCGAGCGCTATCGCCGGTGGTCGTGTCAAATGCGGAAACGCCCTCGGTAACAGACTGTACCGGCCTGGCTCTCCGCGGATAAAACTTGTGCTCCGTAATCTCCTGCCCATCTATGAAAAAAAGTACTACCAACGCCATATAATTCACAGCATATGGGCCATATTCAATATTCATGGGCCGCCTGTGCAGATCAGGCGGCCGCCGGTAGTACGAGGGGCAATGACTAAGGAGAACGATTTTTTCATGGTGCCTGCGGTGTTGCCGGTCAAAAAGCGGCAGACAGTTGTCGGGGTTGGAACATAAACAACCCAAACCGTCGATCATCTTAGGCTGAACGCAATTTCTTCTCAGGCAAGGGTCTTTCCGTCTCGTGGTAATCGTATTTGAAAATCGGCTCAATCTCGGTATCGGGATACAGCGTAATCAGCGGTTTCAGCAGCCCGTCGTTAAGGCCATAGACCCAACCGTGCAAGGTCGGACGATTGTCTTCATGCCAGGCTTGCTGAATGATCGACGTATGGGCCAGCGTCTGCACCTGCTCCAGAATATTCAATTCAACCAGTCGGTTGACGCGTTGCTCTTCCGTCGGCAGCGCATCTATTTCGGCCTTGTTCAGGCGATAAATATCCTTGATATGCATGAGCCATTTATTGGTGATGACCAGTTGGGAGCTTTGCCGGCCCAGCGCCGCCTTGACACCGCCGCAGTTATAATGTCCGCACACGATGATATGCTTGACTTGCAGCACGGTAACGGCATATTGCAGCACGCTCAGGCAATTGAAGTCGGTCGCGATCATCTGGTTGGCGATGTTGCGATGAATAAACATTTCGCCGGGTTCGGCATTGACGATAATTTCCGCCGGTACCCGGCTGTCCGAACAGCCGATCCAGAGAAACTCAGGCTTTTGCTCTTTCGCCAACTGGGTGAAAAATTCAGGATTACTAACTTTTTTTTGCCTGGCCCAAGTTTTATTGTCACTTAATAATTTTTCAAATGAGTGCATAGTGATCTCTCTTTTTAATTTGTATTGTCAGTAAGTGCCCGACCAATGATTAATGTTATGCTTTTCAGCTGTATAACAAGAGTTACCAATCTTGACATTTCAGTATGAAATGATTGTATGTGCGTAACCTTTCAAGAACCTTTCACATGAAATTAAGAATGTATGAATATTTTATTAATAGAAGACGATGCGGTATTAGCGGATGGCTTGATGCATACGTTAAGCGCTAATGGCTACTCGGTGACTTCCGCCACCAAAGGCAGTTATGCCGAGCAGCTGCTAGACTCGCAAGGCTTCGATTTAATCGTACTGGACCTGTGCCTGCCGGATATTGACGGCCTGCAACTGTTGCGCAGGTTCAGGCAGCATAAAATAGCGCTGCCGATTTTGATCCTGACCGCCCGCGACGGCATCAGCGACAGGATCGAGGGCATCGAACAGGGCGCGGATGACTATATGACCAAGCCGTTCGAACTGCGGGAATTTGAAGCGCGCGTCCGTGCCCTGATTCGGCGCTGCTACGGCGGCTTTAGCAACGATATCGTCATCGGACGGCTGGCACTGGACACTCAGAGCCATCAAGTGCTGGCCGACGGCCAGCCGATACAACTGTCGGCGCGTGAATACGGCGTCCTGGAAATCTTGTTGATACAGGCCGGCAAAGTCGTCAGCAAGGACCGCATCGCTCAGCGCCTGTCGGCTGACGGCGAGGCGCTCGCCGACAATGCCATCGAAGTCTATATCCATCGCGTCAGAAAGCGCATAGAATCGTACGATGCCGTGATCCGTACCGTGCGTGGACTGGGTTACCTGCTGGAGACGGCCGATGGCTAAAGTCAGAAGCCTTAGAACCGAAATTCTGTTTCGCCTGATCATCCCGCTCATTTGTTTTATCGCGATCGAGAGCGTGCTTTCCTACTTTGTCACGCTGCACTATGTCAATGAAACCTATGATCGGTGGCTATTGGATTCGGCCCGCTCACTGACGCAGGAAATCAAGGTCAAGGACGGTAAGGTGCACGTGGAACTGCCGCCCGCCGCGCTGGAGATTTTCAAATGGGACGAGTTAGATCAGACCTTTTTCAAAATCATCTCCTCCGAGCAAGGCATGATCGTCGGAGACAGTTTTGTGCCGGAGTCCTTCGACCCGAGCGTGGATTGGTCGCGCCCGATCTTTTTTGAGGACGAGATTCGCGGCGAACCGGTCCGGGTCGTGTCCATGCTGGTCATCCGCGACGAAACCCCGGACAAGATTTTTGTCCATGTCGCCGAAACGGTGAATAAACGCCGGGACATGATGATCGACATTTTATTGGCCGATCTGGTCCCGCAGATTATTTTGACCCTGTTTGCCGGCACTTATCTGCTAGTGGGCTTAAAGCGCGGCTTGAAGCCGCTGCATGTGCTGGCTGATGAAATCGCCCAGCGCTCGCCGCGCGATTTGAGCCCGATCGCCGAAACGCATGTGTTTCTTGAAGTCCGCACACTGACCGACACCATTAATGACTTGCTGGCACGGCTGGCGGCGGCCATCGCCGCCCAGCAACGGTTCGTTGCCAATGCCGCCCATCAATTGCGCACGCCGCTGGCCGGCTTGAAACTGCAGGCGGAACGCGCCTTGCGGGAACAGGACCTGTCGGCCATGAAGCCGGCTCTGCTGCAAATGCAGAGCTCCGCCGACCGCGCGTCCCATACGATCACGCAATTGCTGGTGCTGGCGAAATCGGGCCCCGTCGACGGCATGAGCGAACTCAAACCGGTCAACCTGGAAACACTGGTCAAGGAGACCTGCATGGATTGGGCGCCTAAAGCCCTGCAGCGAAAAATGGATCTCGGTTTCGAGGGTCCGAAGCAGGCTGTTTACGTGCGCGGCGACGAGGTCCTGCTGCGGGAACTGCTGGCCAATCTGCTCGATAACGCCATCTTATATGGCAACGAGCACGGTAGTATTATTGTTAAGCTGAGACGGAATCCCACGCCCAGCCTGATTGTCGAAGACGACGGGGCCGGCATCCCCGACCAGGAACGGGAGAAAATTTTCGAGCGCTTTTATCGCATCCCGGGCAGCTCCGGCAACGGTTGCGGCCTGGGGCTGGCGATTGTCAAGGAAATTGCCGATCTGCACAAGGCGCGCCTTGAACTGAGCCGGATCAGCGCCGCGGGCGGCACGCGCGTTATTATCGTATTTCCGAATTTAACACCGACGGCCATTTAACCTCATCAAGCCCAAGCGCTGGCATGAACAGAACAGGAGTTAGCGATGATTTCATCCCATAACCTAAAAATCATCTTCGCCTCAGTCGCGCTCGGCACTGTTCTTCTGATACCCGATGTCGTGTTCGGATTTGTGTATGAAGTGCTGCATGGCTTGTATGAAGTGCTTGAAGAAGTGTTCGATGTGCTGATCGAGCACCTTTTTGATACCGGCACCCATGAAACGCAAATCATCGTGTTTTATCTGCTGCTGGCACTGATCGGTTATGGGCTTTACAGGCTGTGGCGCCTCTCGCTGCGCTGGTTTGATACAATCAAGGGCGCATGGACCCGGCAAAAATCGAATGCGCGGCTTTATTGGCAGGAAGCCTCCTGGCTCAGAAAAACCGGGATCGTGGCGGTTAGCCTGGCCCTCATCAGTTTCCTGGTCTACTGGCACACGATGTAACCTGACCAGGAGTTATCCGCCCAGCCGGCGAAAATGAACATTTGCCACAACCCGTAGACTGACGAACAGCAGCATGACCGCTGTCATATAAGCCGTCGCCACACCGAGCGAGCCGAATTCGGCGCCCAGCACAAAACTCAACGTCACCATGATGCTCATGGCCACCAGGGTCAGGCTTAATACGATGCGGTGCAAGCCCATGAATTGCAGATAATAAGGCACATCGGCAAACAAGGCGCTGAAACAGGCGCCGGAAGCAATAATCAGCATGGGGTGGTAGCCATCGCCGAAATGCGCGCCGAACAGGCCCAGTATGAATCGACCCGCGAAGATCAGAATAACCAGCAAGGCCAGGATCAGACCGCCGACCGCCAGAGCCCTCTGCTCCATAAGCGTCCTTATCGCCCGTTTATCGCCCCGGCCTATCATTACGACCATCATGGGCAGATAATAACGATTGGTTGAGGTCCCTATCAGCGAAATAAAACCGCCAGTCTGGGCGGCGACGGCATAGACGCCCACTTCCAGCCCCGAAGGAAAAAGGATTTCCAGAATGATGACGCCGCCGCTGGTCATGACGGTCAGCATCAGGCTGCTCAGAACCAGCGGCAGCGACCCGCTGAGCCATTTTTTACCGTGCATGACCGGCACCGTTTTGTTAAGGCCTGCCGGCATCAACAGTTTGGCGATTGTCCACATAATGATCAGCGTCATCGTCCATGCGCCGCCGAAACAGAGCACGGCGGTCAAAGCCGATGCTTTCACGGGACTGGCGGACAAACCAAGCAACAGCGCCAGATAAACCGCCGGCAGAAACAGTCTGTAAATCGTGACGCTGAGCAATTGAGCGCCATGCGCGGCAATGACTTCAACCAGAAACAGCGTCACGGCAATGACCGGCAAAAAACCGGCGAAAATCACAATGGCGATATGCGCATCGGCCTGACGCAACGCCAGAACGGCTTCAAGACTGATACTCAAAATCGCCACCAGCAGCAGACTGAAAGCGCTGATACCGCGCAGGGCAAACAGCCAGAAGCCGCGGAATCGTTGCCAGTCCTCGCGGTCACGCAGCAGCGCGACAGTTCGCAAGGCGTATTTTTCAAGACCCAGGGTCGCCAGCGTCGACAACATCGTTACCACCGACACGGCCACGCTGTAATCGTCGAAGTCACCGATACTCAGCCTTCGCGCCAGCAAGATATTGGCCGAATACATCAGGCCGTAATTAGCCAGCGCCAGCGCAAACAAACCGAGTGAGCGAAAACTGTTCGACTGCAGATCCAGGTGGTAATCCATTAACGTTATTTTTCAAGTAAGGCCATGCCTGGCACACCAATCGACAGGCGGCCAGGAAACCGTTCGCCCCGATGGCCGAACGGCGACCGGCGCTGATCCGTTTAAGCCTCGGGCTCTTTTTTGATGATTTTAAAGCACGCAACCGTGCCGTTCATTTCATTGGCGGTCAGCAAATAATGGTCCGCGCCCACCATAAAATGCGCGATACCTTCCGGCGACTTGACGTCTTCCCCGGGAATCTTGCCTAATGCCTCCACTTTCGGGCGTTCGGGATCGGCCAGGGAAATCAGCATGACCGCGCCCGCTCTTTCCATGCCGACGGCAACCCAGGGCACCCCTTCAAGATCAAAGGAAACCAGCATTTCCGGCTCGGCGCCTTTGCGGCCGCTTTGGCTGTCGAGATAGAGATGATGCGCAAAAGTCACCTCATCAAGCTGATTGCCCGTATCGCCGACAAACTTGCCCGTCCTGGCATTGAATACGCTGATGGTCCGGCCGCCGCTCAAGGTCTGGCCCTCGGTTTCCGTATCGCCTTCATCGGCGGTCACAAAATAGCGTCCGTCCGCGGTCAAGGCGATGCCATCGGGCTCCCGCAAGGCGACAATGGACTGATCGAAGCTCACCCAGCCGTCATTGGTCAAATCCGCCATGTGCTCCGTGGATCCCATGCCGTAATAGCCCATGACCTTCTCGCTGATCAAGTTGACGACGGCGACTTCGTTGGTTTCCTGCAAGGTCACGTAAGCCCGGCTTGCATCCGGCGAAATGGCGATGTATTCGGGCTCCAGCAAAGTAGACGAGTGCCGGCTTACCGGAATCATTATTTTGCGCTCGCCTTTGGTTTCATTGCCAAAAACCTCGGACTCTTCAAAACGCCCCAGATGGACTTTTTTGTCCTCGATCAGGCCATTGCCGTCGAAATCCATTTGCTTGCTGATGTTTCCATCGCCGTTCCAGTCGATCCCGACTTCCAGATAATGCCCCTTCTCTTCAATGACAAAGCCCTTGCGCGCGGTTACGTCGGCCAACCTCAGGTTATTATTGGCTTCGATCAGACCGTCCCGGTCCAGGTGCACGATCGAAATGCCGCCCTTGGCCTTGAAAAATTGCCGCTTTTGCTGATCAAACCAGAAATCCTCGCCCTCATTGGCGACCATGGCCAGACGGCCGTCCGGCGAAAAAACCACCGCATCCGACCCAAAACCGGCCTCAACCTGATCGATCAGCGCGCCGGTCGACGCCGAACGGATTTCCAGCCGGCCGCGCTTGACGCCCGTGTCGACGACCGCCGCGAACAGGTCGAGCGACGGATGAAAGGCCACGGACGTCAGTTCCTCGCCCTGGCCCAGTCCTAATGAAAAACGGGCCAACCGACGCAGCCTCTCGGGCTGACTGACATCGAGCACATCGACCTCGCCAGTGCCGAAATTGCTCAGCACCGCCCGCAGTGTAAGCGTTTGCACACTGACGATTTCCGTGCCTTTTTCATAGCCCGAGTAATAAAGGGAAACGGGCTTTAAATCCCACTTGACCGGCTCGACCGGTGTCGACACGCAAGCCGGTAATAAAAGAGTTGAAACCAGGGTGATAATGCAAAAAATTTTCAACGACAACCTCATGAGACAAGCAGAGTTAAACGGCGGGTATTCTAACCGTCCGTCCGGCTTATTCCCAACAGATGAAATTTTTATAGAGAAAAGCCGCATCTAAATCGATGCGGCTTTGTAAATGGCCTGGCATTGCCGGCGGACTCTAAAAATACAATTGTCCGCGCAGCATGAAGGTGTCCAGGTTGTCAGGCTGGCCGCCGCCGACCGTAGTCAAAGGCGAATTCTCAACCTCCAATGCTCTGTTGTAGTCCGCCATAAAACGGATATTGTTGTTGACATACCAGTTCAACGCGACCGTAATGTTGGACATCTGCCCGCCCTTCGAATAATCCGTTAAATCGACTTCCGCGTAACGAGCCGCGAGCTCCCAGGCGCCCAATCCGCCATTGGCCAGACTGAATGGTTTTTTCGGGTCCACATGATAGAACTTGCCTTTCTTGTACTTGCGCGATTCGCCGGTCAAGGTCCATGAAGCCTCGCCATACCAGCCATCAAATTCCAGATTGTCGGAACCGTCTTTCCGATCCAGCCACATATGGGTATATTCGCCGCCCACCGTGAAAGGACCATACAGCGCGTTTGCTTCCAGTCCCACCATCTTGATGTTATTGACGTCCTCGATATGCCCCGTATCGATCAGATTAAGATTGGACATGTGAGAAGTCTCATAGGAAAACCGCAAATCCTTGTCATTGACATCGTCTTTATGATCCGGAACCCGGTAGTTGCCGGCAACGCCCAAATGAATCACCTTGGTTTTTTCATTGATCGGCGCATAGGTCCAGCGAGAGCTGATCCCCCAACCTTCATCCGCCATATTTTTTTCTTTGTTCGGCGTGACGGTATCGCCGTAGATACCGACTTGTCCGGTCCAGTCTTTGTTCAGGCTTGCGACATTAAGACCGATGGCACGATCCACGGTAGGCGCGTTCAACACATCCATCAACGACCGCTCCATAAACATCAGGTCGTTTGAACTTTCCTGCAACTCGCGGCTGAAGGCCTGCTTTTGTTGCCCGACAGTGATCGCCAAAGGAATTTCCAGCGCTTTTAGCCCATGATATTGCAGGAACATGTCCTTGACCCCGACCGAGTTATCGGCGAAGTCCACTTGGCTTTTAAATTCCCAATCCTTGAAGAAAACACCGGTGAATTCCATACGCGCACGGCGGATTTCCGTGCCGTCATTGGCTTCAACATGATTGCCTTTGCTATCCAGATAATCGTCACCGCTGCTGTATGAGGCATCGGCATGAATACGGCCGCCCAGCTTGAACTGAAAATTTTTATCCGCCGTTTCAAACTGTACGCCTTTCTTATCCAGCTTGACCTTGACTTGCTCGGCTTCCTTCATATGCTCGTCCAGCGCCTTCAGTTCGTTGGTCTTCAGCGCCAGGTCATTGCGAATCGCCTCCAGCTCGGCCTTTTGGCTGGCGGTCTCTTCCACTTTTTCGAAAGTTCCCAGCTTGATCCGGTTGGGGCCGGGTTGAGCGTAGATTTGTTGCGTCGTGCTGTCGACATACAGATCAATAGCAAAAGCAGAGGATGACAGGCTCGCCCCCAGAACGCCCGCCACTGCCAGAGTAACTTCGGAGAATTTCATTTCTTGCTCACAATTATTATTAGAAAATGTCCAGCAAGAATAGGGGATTAAGGTGACGATTTAGTGACAGTTTTATTACAGTTTTATTACAGCGCCATCCTCCAGTCGGCTGACTTGAGAAGGCGGCCGCTCGGGGTGTTGAGCATCGATACGGTAGTTACCGAAGAAGACAGGCCGGGCCAGTCAAATAGGTTTACGCCGGGCCGGAATTTACCGCCCGGCTTTTTTTCATTTTAAGCATCTATCCGGGCGCTACGCGACACTCTCAATAGCCGCGCCTTAACCTTAAATGCCATCGACCAAAAGCAGGCGCTCCAGCGCGACGCAGTGAAGCGCATCGCTCGCGAACCATGCGCCTGCTTACGCCGGCACATCCTATGCCTAAACAGGAAAATTATTGACGACCAACTCCTTATTGTATTGTCCGGTATTTTTTCACGCTAATCCTTAGCCCGGCCAAACTGAAGTGTGTTACCCCTCCCCCGCACAAGAGAACGTGATATTAATGCCTTTGCAAATAAGATTGATTATCATTAAGAATTATAGTATTTTTGTTCCCAACGTTTTGTTGTTAAGCCACAGGTGTTGCCGTGCACATACACCGGAATGCTTCAAACCGGCACTGTACAAGAATTAAAACTTTAGGGGGTTATATGTTGAAACCAAAACAACTCATAGGGCCATTATCATTGGCCTGTCTTTCGGTGAGCATGACAGCGCAGGCTGATACCGAGGCTGTCGATAAAGAGGCGCCGCCGGCCGTCCTGGGCACGGTAACGATCATCGGTGATCCGGAGCAGGTCAAGGACCTGCCGGCTTCGGCGCAATACATCGATACCTCGGAAATCCGCGATCAAAGCTACAGCGACATCAACCGCATCTTGCGCCGGGCGCCCGGCGTCAACATCCGGGAGGAAGACGGTTTCGGCTTATTCCCCAATATCAGTTTTCGCGGCGTCGACACCACGCGCAGCGCCAAGATCACGGTCATGGAAGATGGCGTATTGACCGCGCCGGCCGCTTATTCGGCGCCGCCCGCCTACTATAACCCGGCTGGCGGGCGCATGAGCGGCGTGGAAGTCCTGAAAGGCTCCAGCCAGATCGAATACGGCCCTCATATCACCGGCGGCGTGCTCAACTACTTGTCAACCCCGATTCCGGACAGCGGCAAGGCTTACCTGAAAGCGATCTACGGCAGCTACGGTGAATTCAGATCACACGGCTTCGTCGGCGATACCCTGGAAACGGAACACGGCCGTTTCGGTTACCTGGTCGAAGGCTTTTATCGCGGCTCGGACGGCTTCAAATCCATTGATGAAACCGCCGATTTCCACAACGGCGACCAAACCGGCTTCCAGCAGGTTGAACCGATGGTGCGCTTGTCCTGGGAGCCGAACACGGATATTTACCAGAAGCTGGAAGTCAAATTCGGCTACTCCAGCATGGACGCGGACGAATCCTATCTGGGCTTGAGCGAGGTTGATTTCAGGAATGATCCGTTCCGGCGCTATTCCGCGTCGCGTTTCGACAACATGGACTCCGACCGCTCCGGCGGTTTTGCCCGTTATTTCATTTCGCCGACCGATAACCTCGATATCGTGACCACCGCGTATTACAGCGAGTTTAATCGTAACTGGAGTAAATTGAACGATATTCGCAATGTGCCCGACGCGCTTGGCGGATCTGGCGTAAACATGACGTTGTCCGCCGCATTGGCGGGGGCCAATGGCGGCAATGGCCTTGCGTGCCTGAAAGGCGATCTCGGTTGCCGCCTGCGCGTGCGTGACAATAATCGCAGTTACTACATGGGGGGCGTTGAAACTGTCGCGGATTACCGCTTTGATCTGGGCGCCACGCACCATGAACTCAACGGCGGCTTCCGCTACCACGAAGATAAGGAAACCCGGTTCCAGCACGATACGACTTACATGCAAGCCGCGGGCGGCACGATTTCAAGCAGCGTCGTCGGCGCGCCGGGCAGCCAGGATAATCGTTCCGGCCTCACCAATGCCTATGCGTTCTTCCTGAAAGACCGGATCGAATTCGGCAATTGGGGCTTTACGCCGGGTATCCGCTATGAGCATCTGAATCATGTCTATGTCAACAATCTCAATCCAAGCCTGAACGGCAGAAGCTCGCTGGACATGTATGCCGGCGGGGCCAGCCTGGATTACCGCTTCAACGAGGACTTCATGATGTTCGGCAGCGCGCACCGTGGATTTTCGCCGCCCAGCCCGCAAAACGCCGTGGTTGACAAGCTGGGAGAAGAAACCAGCAATGCCTTCGAATTGGGCGGGCGCTATACGCACGGCGCTTTTTCAGCCGAAGTCACCGGCTTCTATACGCAGTTCGATAACTTGCTGGTGGTCGACAACATCGGCGGCGCCGGTACCGGAGAAAGCGAAAACTTCGGCCAGGTCGACAGCCGCGGCGTCGAGCTGGGGTTAAACTTCGATGCCGGCGAGGCTTTCGGATGGGGTTTTAGCAATCCTTACTACCTGGCGTTCACCTACACCGACACCGAACAGATGAACGACGCCACCTCGACCGATGCGGAATCGATTTTCAGCTTCGGCAAAAAAGGCAATCGCATCCCCTATATTCCCGAGTATGCGGTCAGCTTCGGCAGCGGCCTGCATTTCGACCGCTGGGGCATCGATGTCGCCGCCAGCTACGTCGATGAAACCTATACCAGCGCCAACAACACCGACGTTCAGCTCAACGGTGCCGGTGAGCCTGACTCCCGGTTCGGCAAGACCGACAGCTATATCGTCGCCGACGTCTCGGCCTATTATCAGGTCGCCAAAGGCGTGAAAATTCTGGGAGGCGTGCAAAATATCGGCGACGAGGAATATCTGGTCTCCAGACAGCCGCACGGCCCTCGCCCCGGCATGCCTTTGTTTGCTTACGGCGGTTTCGAGCTGGGTTTCGATATTTTATCGCCTCGTGCCCCCTTGGTCTTACGGGCCGAGGGTTTTCCGCGCCGGCCTTGCTTTCCCCAAACCGCCCGCCGCGTGTCAAAGCGGTTTTGCTCATTTTTTCCGGAACAACCGCCGCAGTCGACACCGCATTACCGATCACAGCGCGTCTCAAGGACCAGGCGCCTTACCGAACGGTTATAATGGCATGACATGCCGTGAACCCTTGCCGGCATCTCAAGTCACAGAAAAGAGTAAGAGCGCTAAGCTCATAAATTGCTCCTCAAGTCCTGATGCTTACGGAGGCTATATGAAAGCAAATATCGGTTTAATCGGCCTGGCGGTCATGGGACAAAACCTGGTCCTCAACATGAACGATCACGGTTTCAAAGTCGCGGTCTATAACCGCACGACCAGCAAAGTGGATGAGTTTTTGACCGGTCCGGCCAGCAATACCGCGGTTATCGGCACGCATTCACTGCAGGAACTGGTCAACAGCCTCGAGACGCCCCGTATCATCATGTTGATGGTCAAGGCCGGCAGCGTGGTCGATCAGTATATCAACGACCTGCTGCCGCTGCTGTCACACGGCGACATCCTCATCGACGGCGGCAATTCGCTGTTTACGGACACGCACCGGCGCACGCAGGCCCTGAAAGAAAAAGGCATTCTTTACATCGGCACGGGCGTCTCCGGCGGCGAGGAAGGCGCCCGGCACGGTCCGTCCATCATGCCCGGCGGCAACAAGGCCGCCTGGCCCACCGTCAAACCGATCCTGCAAGCCATCAGCGCGCAGGTGGAAGGCAAGCCCTGCTGCGATTGGGTCGGCGATAACGGCGCCGGCCATTATGTCAAAATGGTGCATAACGGCATCGAGTACGGCGATATGCAGCTGATCGGCGAAGCCTACCAGCTGCTGTCCGAGGGGCTGGGCCTGACAGCCGACGAACTGCACACGCTGTTTGCCATATGGAATCAGGGCGAGCTCAGCTCTTATCTGATCGAGATCACCGCCGATATTTTCGCTTTCAAGGATGAGAACGGCCAGCCGCTGCTGGACAGCATTCTCGATGCGGCCGGCCAGAAAGGTACCGGCAAATGGACCGGCATCAACGCCCTGGAGCTCGGCATTCCGCTGACGCTGATCGTCGAATCGGTGTTCGCGCGCTCGCTATCGGCGCAAAAGGAGGAACGCCTCAAGGCCGCGCAACTGCTGCCCAAGCACACGCATACCTTCGGCGGCGACCGGCATACCATGATCAACACCATCCGCAATGCGCTATACGCCTCCAAGATCATTTCCTACGCCCAGGGTTTTCGCCTGATGCGCGAAGCCTCCAGTGAATACAACATGGCGCTGAACTATGGCGAGATAGCCCTGATGTGGCGCGGCGGCTGCATCATCCGCAGCCGGTTTTTGAATGACATCAAGCAAGCCTACGATGCCGACCCTGACCTGCAAAGCCTGCTGCTGGCCGATTTCTTCGTCGATGCCATCCAACAGGCCGATCAGGGCTGGCGCAAAGCGGTCATGCTGGGCATAGAGCTGGGCATTCCGACGCCGGCATTTTCGGCCGCGCTGGCGTATTACGACGGCTATCGCACGGAAAGACTGCCGGCCAACCTGCTGCAGGCACAGCGCGATTATTTCGGCGCCCATACCTATGAGCGCGTGGATAAGCCGCGCGGGCAATTCTTTCATACCGACTGGACCGGACGCGGCGGCAAAACCTCGGCATCCACCTATACTGTCTAATCATTGTCCCTGGAACTTTCATCATGAGCGCCGACCCCTGCACCTACGTTATTTTCGGAGCCACCGGCAACCTGTCGCGGACCAAACTGATGCCGGCCCTCTATCATCTCGATGCCGAACAGCGCCTGCCCGAAGGCACGCGCATCCTGGCCATCGGGCGCAGGGACTGGGATCAGGCCCAGTGGCAAGCCGAAGCCCGGGGCATGATAGAGGCCAAGGCGCGCGAAGGCATCGACGAAGCCGTGTTCCAGCGCTTCAGCGCGCGCCTGCATTTTCATCAGGGCGATATCCGGCAGGAAGCCTGCTATGAAGGGCTGGCCTCGACGCTCGCATCCAGCCAGTTCCCGAATAATGTAGCGTTTTATCTGGCCGTCAGCCCGTCCGACTTCGGCTTCGTCATGGAACTGCTGAGCCGCAACCGCCTGTTCGACGAAGAAGACGGCTGGCGGCGCGCGATCATCGAAAAGCCGTTCGGCTACGACCTGGACAGCGCCCGGTCGCTGCAAAGACGCATCAGCCACTATCTGAGCGAGGAACAGATTTACCGCATCGACCACTATCTGGGCAAAGGCACCGTGCAAAACGTGCTGGTGTTCCGGTTCGCCAATCTCCTGCTGGAGCCGCTGTGGAACCGTAACTTCATCGATCATATCCAGATCACGCATTCCGAAGACATCGGCATCGGCAACCGCGGCGACTATTACAATACCGCCGGCGCCATGCGCGACATGCTGCAAAGTCACCTGCTGCAGTTGCTGACGCTGGTCGCGATGGAACCGCCCGCCTCCATGGAAGCCGAATCCCTGCGAGACGAAAAAGTCAAAGTGCTGAAATCGATCCGGCCGATACCGAAAGAAGCCGTGCACGCGCATGCGTTCCGCGCCCAGTACGCCAAAGGCAGCATCAACGGCGAAAAAGTCCCCGGCTACCTGCAGGAAGCCCATATCCCGCCCGACAGCGTTACCGAAACCTACGCCGCGATGAAACTGTATGTCGACAACTGGCGCTGGCGCGGCGTGCCGTTTTATCTGCGCACCGGCAAGCGCATGGCCAGGGCGCAATCGGTCATCTCGATCTGCTTTCGCCACCCGCCGCTGCAGTTTTTTCGCGGCACCGAAGTGAGCTGCATGAATCCGAACTGGATATTGCTGGGGATACAGCCCGAGGAATGCATCCGCATCGAGATGACGATCAAGGAACCGGGACTGGAAATGCGCACGCGCATGAGCACGCTCGATGCCAGCCTCCGGCAGCAGCACGAAACATCCCATGACGCTTATGAAGACCTGTTGCTGGATGTACTGACCGGCGACCGGTCGTTGTTTTTGCGCTTTGATGAAGTCGAATACGCCTGGCGCATCATCGACCCGATCCTGCAGACCTGGGCCGTTGAGCGTGATTATATCGCCACCTATCCGGCCGGTTCCTGGGGACCGCCGGAGAGCCGCCGCCTGTTCGACAAGGAAGGTCAGTTCTGGCGCAGTTCGCTGACGCCTGAATGCAACTAGGCCGCTTCGAAGATCAACTCCGAAGCGGCCTAGTCCTATTAATATTGCAGGGCACGCACCGCGTACGAGACTGTGAAAGTATTCAATTTAAAGGATTTAACCACGAAGGACACGAAGAGCACGAAGTTTTAAGCTTTTGATTAACTTAATTTTTACTTCGTGTCCTTCGTGATCTTCGTGGTGAATTAGGCTTTTTTATGACGTTTTTCACTAATTCATTCACAGCCTCGTACCCTTTTAAAACATCAGCCGGGATCAACTCCGAGATACACTCAGTGCTGAAGCGTTGGATGATACACATGAGCCGGCGGACCATAACCGAAATAACCGGCAACCAGCGCGGACAGGGCATGCAGCCATACGTCATGGCCGAAAATCGGCGCCAGCCCGAACAGGGTGCTGGTAGCCGGGATCAGCCCCAGAACGGTCAGCACGCCATAGAAGATTGTCACGCCGCGCGCGAATACCAGCGCTTTGCGATTGTCTTTGGCACTGATGATGCCCCAGGCGCCAATCGCCAGATGCACGAGATTGTGCATTACGTTAACGGCAAACAGACCCAGCAGCCAGCCGTACCCGGTCTCGACAGCCAGGCCCGGCGCATTCATAGGCGGTGCCTGCACCAGCCCCGGTATAAAGCCCAGTATGCCAACAATAAAGAATACTGCACCGTAATAAAGTGCAAATTTGTCAAGCCTCAGATCTCGTGTATGCATTTTTCACCTCCCATCAGTTGGGTTAAAAAATAAACAAGCATCAGAGTCACTTCTCGCTTTTTGTGTAGAAAACTCGCTGCCGTCGCTTGTGACGCCAGTAGTGAATTAACTTAACAAATTAGACATCGCGGCAAAATAATCATTCAGTAAAATTTGACAAATCCTTAAAAAAATCAGTCAGATAGGAAGAGCTCGCGCTGCACTGAAAGCCGAGGCCTTTAAGAATTTGATACGCCGCAACTGATTTTTCGGCCCAAGACATTTGAATACCTTTGCCGGGCGCCCCTTGGATAGTCAAACGGCCCTCACTCCCGCAATCGCCCATCCCGAGACAACAGCACCGCGACCCAGCGCGTGTCTTCGAAATGATAGAGCACAATCATGAGGATCACCATCATGGGCACGCCGAGAAACAGGCCGGGGACGCCCCAGAGATACCCCCAGAGCAACATGGAAAGCACGATCACCAAAGGGCTGATGTTGAGCCGATGCCCCATCAGGTTCGGGTCCAAAATATTGCCGATGACGATCTGGGTAGCGCCGATACCGAAGAATATCACCAGAAAAGGCGTCAGAGGCTCGAACTGTACCAGTGCCAGCAGACTGGGCAGTATGGTGGCGACAATGGAACCGATGTTGGGGATAAAATTGAGCACGAAAATCAATACCGCCCATAACTCGGCGAAATCCAGGCCGGTCCACGAGAGTATCACGAAGGAAATGGCCGCGGTCAGAAAGCTGGTGAAAGTCTTGACGCCGATATAGGTGCGGATATCGGCATCGATAGCCTGAAAAACCGCGAGTACATCATCATGCCCCTGGTTTCCCATCAGGGCACGCTCGATTTTTTTCATGAAATAAGGCTGCTCGATGAACAAAAGCAGCAGATAAATGCTGATCAGACCGAGATTGCCGATGAGGTTCGCCATGCTTTTGACCAGCATGGCGAGCATGCCGCCCAGTTCCAGGTTGGCGAAATACTCCGTCAGGGCCTGACTGTGTTCGATGGAGAAATTTTCCAGCAGCGCCCTGAACTGCCGCACCAGGTTTTCCTGATACTGGGGCGCCACCTCAACGACTTGGTAAACATTGCCGGTGATCAGGTTGACCAGCCCCTGCGTCAATAGCAGGATCGTGGTACCGGACAAGATGAAAGCCAGCCATTTCGGCAAGCGTTTGCCGAATACCGAAAAGGAACTGTAGCTGATGGCGATAACATTCACCAGATACCAGATAAACAAGGCCACCACCAGCGGAATCAGCAGATTGCGCCCAGCGTAGAGAAAAACCAAAACGACGACAATGAGCAACAGCCAATAGACTGAATTGACGAGCCTGACGTTAACTTGTGGTTGCTTCATCATGCCGCCTTCGCTTGGTGTTCATTGTAGGTCGGGTTAGCGGTAGCGTAACCCGACATTTACTGAATTGACGAGCCTGGCGCTAACTTGTGGTTGCTTCATCGTGCCGCCTTCGCTTGGTGTTCAATGTAGGTCGGGTTAGCGGTAGCGTAACCCGACATTTACAGTCGACTGATTAAAATCAATCTGATCGAAACTGCCGACCTGCCGGTGTTCCGCCCCTGCGTCCGGCGTGCTGTCGCGCGTCAGCCAGATAGTGTTGAAACCGGCCGCGCGCGCGGCATCGAGCTCTTCCTTGATATCGGACAAGAACAATATACTAGCGGCCGGCAGGCCCAGTTGCCCAGCTATTTTCTCGTACGCGGCCCGCTCGCGCTTGCCGCCGATATGGGTGTCGAAATAGCCGGAAAACAGCGGCGTCAGATCGCCGAAGTCGCTGTGCCCGAACAGCAGCTTCTGCGCATAAACCGAACCCGACGAATAAACATACAGGGCGATGCCGTCGGCGTGCCATTGCTTCAGGTGCTCGACCGCATCGCGGTACACATGGCCGGTAAAGTCGCCCTGCCGGTAGCCAGCCTCCCAGATCAGGCCCTGCAGAGATTTCAGAGGGGTGATTTTTTTATCTTCGTCGATCCAGCGGATCAATTGCTCGATCACCTGCCCGGTATCGAGATCGGCGCCGGCTTCGGCACGCACATCGTCCAACAGCGCCTTGACCTCGGCCTCATCGGCATGGCCGCGCACAAACCCGGCCAGATGCGCGCGCGCATACGGGAACAGTACGTCCTTGACGAAGGACAGCGATGAGGTCGTGCCCTCGATATCGGTGACGATAGCCTTGATCATGACCGCACCACCGCCAGGTATTGGTCATAAGTCGGAAAGGTTTTGGCGATATCGCTGCCGGTAAAGTCGGCCACCCAGCCTTCCGGCGTCGTGAACAGGCGGATGCATTTGAAATTCGGGTTTTCGCCCATGTCGAACCAGTGCGTGGTGTTGGCCGGAACGCTGATCAGATCGCCCTGCTCGCACAGTACGGCATAGACTTTACCGGCCACATGCAGATAAAAAAGCCCGCTGCCCTCGATAAAGAAGCGCACTTCAAAATCGCTGTGCGTGTGCTCGGCCAGGAATTTCTGCCGGAACGCGGCTTTCTCGGGATGATCCGGTTTTAAACTGATCACGTCGGCGGACTGGAAACCGTATTGCCGCTTCAGGCGCTCGATGGAATCCTCATAAGCCGCGATCACATCATCGGCGCTGGCATCGGCGGCCAGTTCGCGGTTGGCGGTCCAGCGCTCGAATTGCACGCCTATCGCGTCCAGCTGGTCTTTAATATCCGCGAAATCGGTGTAGAGCCAACCTTGTTCAGGGGCGTTATCGGCATAGATAGTCAATGCGCTCATGGTTTTTTAACTCCGTGCAGTCGTAGTTCACAATCAAATAAAAATTCCAGCGCCTCCAGATGGCGCAGCGCCTCGGCGACGCTGCCGCCCCAGGTATAGAAGCCGTGCCCGGCGATGACATAGGCATGCATATTACCGTGGGTATCGAGATATTGCTCCACCTTGCCGGCCAGGCGGGCGATATCCTGGTCATTGGCGAATACCGGAACCACAATCCGGGTCTCATGCGTGTCGATGCCGCTGAAGGCTTTCAGCAGCTCGTAATCCTCCAACACGATTTCCTGGCCGAAAATGCGCGACGCCAGCGTCGCGTTGACCGAATGCGGATGCAGCACGGCCCGGGCCTCGGGAAAGCGTTTATATAATGATGTGTGCAACAAGGTTTCGGCCGACGGTTTCTTGCCGTCCAGCGATCGGCCTTCGCTATCGACCCGCATGATATCGTCGATCTGCAACCGGCCCTTGTGCTTGCCCGAAACAGTCACGGCAATCGTGCCGTCGGACAGGCGCGCGGAAAAGTTGCCGCTGGTGGCCGGCACCCAGCCTTTGTTGTCGATAAAGCGCCCGGCGTCAATCAGTTCGTTGGCCCGGGCGAGAAATTCTTCGGTATAAGTCATGTCAGTCAATTAAAAGACAGGATAAGGGAAGCGGAAAGTTCGGATTTTAACACTTTTGCGCGGCAATAATCTTATAGATGCAGCCGATCCAGGCAGGTACGCATCGCGTATCATTTTTAAAATGTTCAGATCAAAGGGGGGCGTCTGTATCATATGGACGCATTGCAGGGGCGGACCTATGTGTCCGCACCTGTTTCGGGTGCACAACGGGTTATCGGAGAACCGCCAGCCAAAGGCGAACCGTTGGGCAAGGGCGAACACACAGGTTCGCCCCTACGTGTCTGTTCATTTTACGGTATCAGGGCATCAATCCGTAGCAATTGCCAACCCAGCCTGCCATGCTTATAGATACAAATTCCCAGGGATCGATTATATTGATCAGATCATTACTTCCCAGCGCGAGGACAGTCCGATGAAAAAAATAACCGTAGACCATCCGATAGTAGAACTGGACGGCGATGAAATGACGCGCATCATCTGGCATTTCATCAAGGAGCAGCTGATTCTGCCCTATCTGGACGTGCCGATCGAATATTACGACCTCGGCATCGAAAACCGCGACCAGACCGACGACCAGGTCACCATCGAGGCCGCGCAGGCGATCAAGCGGCACGGCGTCGGCGTCAAATGCGCGACGATCACGCCCGACGAGGCGCGTGTCAGGGAGTTCAACCTCAAGAAGATGTACAAGTCGCCGAACGGCACGATCCGCAACATCCTGGACGGCACCGTTTTCCGCGAGCCGATCATCTGCAAAAACGTGCCGCGCCTGGTGCCGAACTGGACGCAGCCCATCTGCATCGGCCGTCACGCCTTCGGCGACCAGTACCGCGCCACCGATTTCGCCACCCACGGCCCCGGCCGGCTCACGATCACGTTCACGCCCGACGACGGCAGCGCCGGACAGTCCCACGAGGTCTACCACTTCGAGGGCGACGGCGTGGCGCTGGCCATGTTCAACACCGACGAGTCGATCGCGGGCTTCGCGCGCAGCTGCTTCAACGTCGCGCTCGACCGCGGCTGGCCGCTGTACCTGTCGACCAAGAACACGATCCTGAAAAAATACGACGGCCGTTTCAAGGACATTTTTGAGGCCATCTATCAGGCCGAATACCGGGAGCGCTTCGCCGAACAGGGCATTACCTACGAGCACAAACTGATCGACGACATGGTCGCCTCGGCGCTGAAATGGAGCTGCGCCTTTGTCTGGGCCTGCAAGAATTACGATGGCGACGTGCAGTCCGATACCGTGGCTCAGGGCTTCGGCTCATTGGGCCTGATGACCTCGACGCTGGTCACGCCGGATGGCAAAACCCTGGAAGCCGAAGCCGCGCACGGCACCGTCACACGCCACTACCGCCTGCACCAGCAAGGCCGGCCGACCTCGACCAATCCCATCGCGTCGATTTTCGCCTGGACGCGCGGCCTGGCATTCCGGGGCAAACTCGACGGCAACCAGCCACTGATCGATTTCTGCCAGACGCTGGAAAACGTCTGCGTCGAGACGGTCGAGTCGGGGCACATGACCAAGGACCTGGCGCTGTGCATCCACGGCGACCGGCTCGATGAATCCCATTACCTGAGCACCGAGGCTTTTCTCGATACATTAAGACGCAATCTGGAGAACAGCCTGGGACAATGAACACGGTTATACTTTATCCGGGGCATGCTCTATGAGTCTCAACGCAAAATAATAAGAAATTGGTGGGAGCGACGCCTTCATCGCGATAGCGGTCTTTGAAATCGCGACGAAGGCGTCGCTCCTACGGTTGATATCACCAAATTAATGAACAAAAAAACCCTTATCTTCATCCTGCTTGCCATCGCCATCGGCATCGCCTATTTCGTCCTGCGGGCCCCCGAGCCCGTCACCGTTAAAACAGCGCTCGTCGAGCGAGGCGAAGTCAGTGCCACGGTCGCCAACACCCGGGTCGGCACGGTCAAGGCCTGCCGGCGCGCCTACCTGGCGCCCGCGACCGGCGGCCAGGTCGCCGAGCTGCATGTCAGGGAAGGCGACCGCGTCAAGCAGGATCAACTGCTGCTGGAGGTCTGGAACCAGGACCTGAAAGAACAGGTTAAACTGCAGAAAGCCCAGATCAAGGCAAACCAGGCGACCGCCGAGCAGACCTGCCTGCTGGCCGCCAGCGCCCAGCGCGAAGCCGATCGCCTGGCGCGCTTGCTGCAAAAAAACCAGTTTGTGTCGGAGGAACAGGTCGACATCAAAGCCACCGACGCCAAAGCCAGACGCGCCGCCTGCACCGCCGCCCACGAAGCCATCGCCGTCAGTCGCGCCAATCTTGATTTCACGCGCGCATCCATAGACCGCACGCTACTGCGGGCGCCGTTCGACGGCGTCGTCGCCGAAATCAATGCCGAACTGGGCGAATTCGTCACGCCCTCGCCGCCCGGCATTCCGACCCTGCCGGCCATCGACCTGCTCGACGTCAGCTGTCTTTTTGTCTCGGCGCCCATCGATGAGGTCGATGCGCCGCAGATCAAGACCGGCATGAGCGCCTGCGTCTCGCTCGACGCCTTCAGCGAAAAGCGCTGTTCGGGCACGGTCAGCCGCATCGCGCCGTATGTGCAGGAAAAGGAAAAACAGGCGCGCACGGTAGAGGTCGAGGTGAAACTGACCGACCCGCAGGACATCAGAGACTTGCTGCCCGGCTATAGCGCCGACATCGAGGTGCTGCTGGCCGACAAGCATCAGGCACTCAGGGTGCCGGCCGAAGCGGTGCTGGAAACCAATCGTGTCCTGCTGTTGCGGGACGACGGCCTGCTCGAGGAGCGGACCTTCGAACCCGGCCTGTCCAACTGGAATTATGTCGAAGTGCTGTCCGGTCTCGCTATCGGAGACAAAGTTGTGCTGTCGGTAGGCCAGGAGGGCGTCGTTTCCGGCGCTTATGCGCGCGAACAGCCATGATCGAGCTGGAAAACATCCACCGCTATTTCCAGGTCGGCGAACAGACCGTCCACGCCCTCGACGGTATCAACCTGAGCATCGACAAGGGCGAATATGTCTCGGTCATGGGGCCGTCGGGTTCCGGCAAATCAACGCTGTTGAATGTCATCGCGCTGCTTGACCAGCCGTCGTCGGGTCACTACCGGCTGAACGGCCGCGACGTGACCCAGCTCAGCGACGACGAGCTGGCCAAGGTCCGGCGCGAGAACATAGGCTTCGTGTTCCAGTTCTTCCATCTGATCCCGCGCCTGACCGCCGCCGAGAACGTCGAGATGCCGATGATCCTGGCCGGCGTCGCGCCCAGGGAGCGTAGGCGACGCGTGTCCGAGGCGCTGGCCGACGTCAATCTTCAGGATCGCGCCAGTCACCGGCCGGACCAGCTTTCGGGCGGCCAGCTCCAGCGCATCGCCATCGCCCGCGCCATGATCATGCAACCTGAAATCCTGCTAGCGGACGAACCCACCGGCAACCTCGACAGCAAATCCGGCGGCGAAATTATCGATCTGCTGGAAAACCTGAACCGGCAGGGCGTGACGCTGATGATCATCACCCACGACCAGCACATAGGCGACCGGGCGCGCCGCAAGATCCGCATTGTCGACGGCCAGATCAGGCCATGATTCAAGCTGTAGGCTGGGTTGGAGCTTTAGCGGAAACCCGGCATAAGGAGCTGACACCGTAAAATGAACAGACACGTAGGGGCGAACCTGTGTGTTCGCCCTTGCCCAACGACTCGCCTTTGGCCAGCGGTTCTCCGATAATTTATTGTGCACCCGAAACAGGGCGGATACGTAGGTCCGCCCCTACAATGCATCCATACGATACAGACGCCCCCGTTGATCTGAACATTTTAAAAATGGCACGCATGCGTACCTACCTGGCTGGGTTGGAGCTTTAGCGAAAACCCGGCATGGGCGGCTCCGAATGCTGGGTTTATCAACCCAGCCTACTTGATTAACTGTGGCATATGCCGCACCCACTGCGGCATATGCCACAGTTATATTAACAACGACTAATAAAAGCGCTATAAATCAGTAAAGTATAAATTGGCACACTTATTGCTTTGCTAGTGGCTGTGTTTGGAAGCAGCAAGCAGCATCCGGCCTGACCAGGCCAATGCTACTTGCCAACGACAACAACAACCTGGCTTCGGTCGACTTTCCATCCGTTACGAGAATATTTATGCCGCGTTATTATTATTTTTTCGCTTATTTACTATGGCTGGTCATGGCGCTGAGTATCCATGACGCTCAAGCCGCCAGAAAAGACACCACACCCGCCCCCTTTTTCTTTACCGACCAGACCGATGTCGCCCTTGACACGGTCGTGACATCGAACACGATCACGGTCAGCGGCATCAACGCCTCGACCGCCATCAGCGTCAGCGGCGGCCTGTACTCGCGCAACGGCGGCGCCTTCACGTCCGCCAGCGGCAGCGTCACGTCAATAACGGCGATACCGTGCGCGTACAGCAGACGTCTTCTCCCTCCTACAGCACGACCACGAACACCGTGCTGACCATCGGCGGCGTTAAAGATACGTTCAGCGTCACGACGCTTGCGGCCAGCGCCGATACGACGCCCGACGCCTTCGGCTTCACCGCGCAAACCGATGTCGCGCTCAATACCGCCGTGACCTCGAATGCGGTCACGATCACCGGCATTGATGCGCCGGCGCCGGTCAGCGTCAGCGGCGGCAGTTATTCCATCAACGGCGGCACCTTTACCAGCGCGGCCGGCAGCATCAATAACGGCGACAGCGTCCGTGTCCAGCAGACCTCATCGTCGCAGTACAGCACGCAAACGACCGTGATGTTGACGATAGGCGGCGTGCAGGGCGCATTTCAGGTCACGACGCTGACCGATGCCGGCGGCTTCCTGTTGGAACCGGCCTCGGGCGGCGATCCCACCTTTACCTCCACGCATTTTTCAGGCTCGGGCAACTGCGTGATGTGCCACAACAACCTGACCGACGCACAGGCTAAGGATGTTTCGATTGAAACAGACTGGTCATCGACCATGATGGCCAACTCGGCACGCGACCCGCTCTGGCGCGCCAAGGTGCGCAGCGAGCTGAACCGCAACCCGCAACTGGCCGACGTAATCAGCGACAAGTGCACGCGCTGCCACGCGCCCATGGCCAACTTCGAAGCCAAAACCAGCGGCGAACCGATGCAGATCCTCGACGGCGGCTTCCTCGATGCTAGCCACAATCGCCATGACAGTGCCCTGAACGGCGTCAGCTGCACGCTATGCCATCAGATCCAGGATTCGCCGAATCTGGGCACCCTGAGCGGCTTCACCGGCAAGTACGAAATCGGCAGCAACAAGCTGATTTACGGGCCGTATACCGATCTGTTCCCCAACCCGATGGTCATGAACACCGGCTACACGCCGACCTACAGGGCCCATGTCAAGGAATCCAAGCTGTGCGCCACCTGCCACAACCTGAAGACGCCTTATGTGGACTCGTTCGGCAACGTGCTCAGCACCACGCCCGAGAGCGAATTCCCCGAGCAGATGCCGTACAGCGAGTGGGAGCACAGCAGCTATGCGACCAGCAATCCGCAAAGCTGCCAGCAGTGCCACATGAGCCGCGCCGACGGCGTCGCGATCTCGAACCGGCCGATGTGGCTGCAGACCCGCGACAACTTCGCCGTGCATGATCTGGTCGGCGCCAACCGGCTGATGCTGAACATCTTCAACGACAACAAAACCCAGCTGGGCGTATTGTCGAACAACTTCCCGGAAACCATCGCCAAGACCGAAGCCATGCTGCAAAGCGCGGCGACCGTGACGCCTGTCAGCCAGTCGCTGGTCGACGACACGCTGGACTTCACCCTGCGCGTGAACAGCAACACCGGTCACAAACTGCCCAGCGCCTATCCATCGCGGCGCGTGATTCTGCACGTCACGGTCAGGGATGCATCGAACAATGTGGTGTTCGAATCGGGCAAGGTAAACGCCGACGGCAGCGTGACCGGCGTCGATGCCGATACCGATCCGGCCGCGTTTGAACCGCACCACGACCTGATCACCTCGCCGGATCAGGTGCAGGTCTACGAAGCGATCATGGGCGATGACATGAACCAGGTCACCTACACGCTGCTGCGCGGCATGACCTATCTGAAGGACAACCGCATCCTGCCGCAGGGTTTCGACAAGGCGACCGCTCCGTCGGACATCCGCGTCGCCGGCAATGCGCTGACTGATGATGACTTTGTCGGCGGCAGCGACGAGATCCGCAACCAGATAGCCGGCCTGAACGGTATCAACTACCAGGTAACGGCTGAGCTGATCCATCAACCGCTGGCTTACGGCTTCGTGCAGGACCTATTCAATGATTCCGGTGCGGAAATCCAGGACTTCCGGACCATGTTCCAGGCTTCCAACGCCAAATCCACCACCATAACCACACAGGCATTCAGCGTCTCACGCTAGACAATCCCCAGACGCAAGGACGCGTCTCCCTCCCCCTCTTGCCGGAACAGGTTAAGGATAATGTGTTCCGGTTTTTCCAAAAACCTCAAAAATTTTCTGTATAAGTTCTGAAAAGGCAGTCAGTACATAGCGTACTGACTGATAATTTGCACATTCTTCAATACACTGTAGTGTCGAATTCACTTGTGCCCTTCAGGGTATTCGACCAGAAGCACTTTCTATGCCTTATGGAATAGTTGGCTAATTCGGTGAATCCTTCCAAAACATTTGACGTTGATTAACTGCTCTACTTAACTCAAACATCGCATAAACGGATGGAACGGGATTGCAAATCCCGTTCCGCTTGAGCCCCCGTCCTGCTTGAGCAGGAAATGAGCAACCGTAAAAAAACCGCCACTGCCAAAAAAGGCATGTGGCGGTTATTACGTTGCATGATTTTCGCAGCTGTCGGAGAGTTAGTACCGGGTTGCGGACAATATGTAACCCGACATACGCAGATATTTCCGAACAGTGCTGTCAACCGCAAAGATTAACAGCTGGTTTGCGATTTTGTGATTGTAATGTCTTTACTCACAGGCCCTCCTACATTACCCAAGTCGATGAGCAAACTTCCTCCGTCCATTATAGTTGTACCGTCGGATATTTCGTATCGCATGGTATCCTCTCCTGATGAGCAGGGAGGGCTGATGGCGATGGTCAGATGGTTACTGCCGCCGGGTACCGTACAGCTATAGCTATCGGCAGTGTCCGCACTATGGCTTCCTGTCAGTGTACAAGCCCCCATGTTGGTATCAACCGCAACCGTAACCGTAGTTAAATTATCAACCAGACTGCCGATATTGATTGATCCGCTAACAGTATAGGTCGCCCCGCCTTCCGCACTGAAAGGATCAGGGACAGTGATTGTTGTGCCTGATGCTCCCGACAAGGTTACCGTCTGCGTGGTCGGCGTCACAGTCGTCCCTATTACGCTTGATTTGGCTGCCAGCGTGACTGTCGTGGGATCTGTTGCGGTAACAGTGCAGCTATAAGAATAAGTACCATCACCATTAGCCATGTTAGTACACGGAATTCCTGACAGATCAAGCGAAACCGAAACCGAATTTGCTGAAGTGCCATTAATAAGGCCGGTAATAGTATAAGTCGGATTGTCCGATAGCGGAAACGACAAGGTACAACCACTTGCTATGGCAGGATCGAAGCTGCAGCTTGCTGTTCTTCCGTCATAACTGCCGCTGACAGTGACCGATGCTTCGGCCGTAGTTAGCCAGCAAGTGTACGAGGTTGTTGTAGCCGTACAATTTCCGCCGCTGACAGTGACTTCCGGCGCTGTGCTGGCATTCGCGCTATTTGCATTCTCTATCGTGCCGATAATCAATTGACTTGTATCAGGATTACCCTGACAGTAACCGGTGTTAATAACGGGATCAAAGACATTGTTTCCCGTTATATCGCGCTGTATATTTTTGGAAGCCAGACTAAATCCGCCAATAGCGGCAGCTTGATCGGTACATTCCTCGGATATTTTTCGTTTATTGTTGTTTTGACCGTTGATGATCAAAAAGTCGTGACAACTATAGGGCTTGTTTATACCCTCATTAAGGCCGTTATTTCGTGTATAGTAATTCCTTGCCGTATCAAGTGTTGCAGGCTCTCCCGTCAGCTCTTCCGCAAAGCAGACATTTTTGTCATTAGCCGCAACGCCTAATAAGCCCACTTTGCCGCGCCAGCCGCCGGGGCCAACCTTGGCTGCACTAAAGGTGGGGTTAGGGCATTCCGTAACAGGAACATTGCCACTCACTGCAGTACCGGCAGGGCCAAATTTACAATTGCCCCCGACATAACAGACATAAGGCGCGCTTTTAGCCCCGACTATCGGGTCAAAAATACAATAGGTGCCGCTTTCCGTCGCATTAAAAGTAAACAAGTTGACATCTAGCAATGGACCATTATTGCCGTCAGTTGCCGCCGAATGCACAATGCCTCTGATCGGAATAATAACGCCGCCATTGAAACGGATTTTCGGAATGCAATAACTGGTATCGACTGTAGATTTCTCAAACAGCTCAATCGCTTCGTCACCGACCACGCCGTCCCTATTAACCCGGCGCGTGAACAAATCATGTTCAAAAGGCGTCAAAGTACCGCAACTGTACACCCGAACGCCTTTCGTGCCGCTAGCGGTAACCAGATAAGTCTTGCCATCCTGGGAATAGATGCTGCCGTCGGTCTGCCCTGGTGGAAGATCGATGATCTCCGGCTTGATTTCTTCTGAAGAGTTGGCATTCGTGCTGGGATCGTTCATATCAATGCCGCTGTTTTGCCCGATAGCGTCAAGCCCTGATGCCCCTATATCTTCAAATGCCAGTATGCTTTGCACGACCACCTGCCCTGAAGCCCAGCTACAGGTAGCGCTGATGCGTTTCCGGACAGGTCCGGTCTGATCGGCAAGTACAGCTGAAGCCGGATTAGGCAAATTTGCCACGACCCAGCCTCTGCTGAAGATTTCGTTGGTGCCTGTAATGCTTTCGTTTGCGGCTGAAGACGCAATCGCATCATAGCCTGACGCACCTGCCTTTATGATCGTATCCCTAAGCTCTTCTACCTTGGTGTCACAGAGTGCTTTCGCTTCCGCATGGGTTTTATTCAAGCCGCTGCTGTTCATCAGGTCGCCTTGCAGGGAAGCGATCGCCAACAAACCTACTGCAACGACAACGGTGGTAATCAATACTTCTATCAGGCCGATACCGGTGCTGTTTTTTATCGGGTTAATTAATTTCATTGCTATATCCTGTTTAATTTATTGATTACCAATCTTGCCACGAACCTGAAATAATCGCGCCGGTACCCGGAATAAACGGTGGCGCCTGGTCATCCCCCGCTATAGGCACATACACCAGTGTTAAAGTACCGCCTCCGCCGCTGGTTGAGTTGCTCTCGCCGATCACGGAACCTTTTACAATCGGGGTACCGGTTATCTGTAGAGCCCCAGTTACATAAATCACACCATAAACAGTCGCGCCCCCGTTTAATGTTAAATCACCATTTACAACCAAAATGGCAGGAGTGGCTGGGCTTCCTACTACAGCGCCGGCATTAAGGGTGAGATTCCCCTCTACCCAGATAAGCCCACCCATGCCATTGGGGCTTGCCCCCCCCGTTAATTTTTGATCGATACTTGCCGCACGCTCCATAAACTGGGCCTTAGTCATAGCGAAGAACATATCAAAGAATTGATCCGCGGTTTTGCTGGCTAAGGTAGCGTCGTCGGTAATAACGTCAATGCCTGCGCCGGCATTTCTGGTGGATACCAATTGCGTGTTTGCTGTTTCATCTTCACTATTTAATTCGGCCTCGGTGTAATCACTTGTTTCAGTGTTCGACGGCCTTAAATAAGTGGCAAAAGCATTACCGCTGATATCATTGGTGCCGCCCGTCCAGATACTGCTGTTGGTGTAGCGGTTGATGATAGTTGCATTACCGAATACGCCTACCGAAGCCCTGCTGACGAACGGCTGTTTCGGGCCTTCGCCGCCGTCAAACACATCAAAAGTGGTCAGGCACTGGGTGATCGTTCGAACGGCGGCACAATCATCGCTCCAGCCTTTGGCGGTCACCAAGGCGCGGGTCATGTTTTTGCCCGGATTGTCTATCCCAAAGCAGTCGCCATCGCCATCGTGATCTATATCTCTGGAAAGATCGTCCTGGCAATCGCAGGCATTGTCATCGCTGTTATCAAAATAGAATTGCGCAAGAGTGGTTTGTCCGCCAGCAGCTGGTGTTAAAGAGAGATTGAATGGAGTCTGGTTGATATTGTTAGTGTTCTCTAGCGTAACGCAATTTGCGGGAGTGGGTTCTACACCAGTCTCTATGTAATCGACTTTATTGATTGCATCAGCTTCATCATCATGATCTAGGCCGCCGGCCATAAAATAGGCCTCCGCATGATTCATGGCCGCACTCGCAGCGGCTGTCGCCTGGCTGGTACGGTAGTTGTCGGCGGTGATTTGCGTTTCTACGAGCACCGTTTTAGAAGTCAATAAAATGACCAGGGTAATGCAGATTAACAACACGAGAGCCGTTAATAAGCTTGCAGCCCCCCATTGGTTCTTGAATCTGTGCGTTATCGTTTTCATTAAAGATCCCTTGATTTTTAATTATTGCCTGAATATGCGATCATTTCTGACTTTAACCGTACTGCTCAGGGTTTTGGTAACAGCCGTATCGGCGTCTAAGGTGCCTGTTAAGTGAATATTCACTACGCGTTTTACAGTAATATAATCGCCCGCATTCACTGCAGTGCAGGTTACGCCGTCATTAGGCGCTGCTCCGGTAGTAATATTCAAACAGCGCGAAGTACCGTCCAATGCCGGCAAAGCCGGATGAACATTCGCGACTGCCGCCTGCGCTGCCATTGCGGTGAAACTGAATTGAAGATCAGTAATATTAAGTTGATCGTTCACTATAAACCCTTGCCATTCATCATCGTCATTATTGCAATCGGTAGTATTGAGCCCTTTCAGGCGAATTTCCAAAGTATTATTTCTGAATCTGAACCCGTAGAATTCTTTTTCACCAACATTGCCGTTTTTATCAGCATCGTAGCTATAAAGAATGCAATTACCGCCGATTATGTTTAAGTTGGTTGCATCTGCTGTAAAAGGATTGGGATTATTGACAGGGTTATTTCCATTGTTGACATACGCTACATGCCAATTATTGATTTTGGCATCATTCCAATAGCCCGCTCGCTTGATATCGTTTGTCATGATCGTCAAGGCCGATTCCAGATCATGATTTAGACGCGCCGACCTGATGATATCGGTACCGCCTCTAATCGTGTTGATATAGATGGTAATGGTTGCCGCTACAATGATTAACCCCAGCAGTAAGGCAATCATGATTTCGATGAGTGTATAGCCGGATTGTTTTTTCATGTTGATTCTCTGCATTGATTTAGCAACTCGGATAGCTGGATAGTCCTGTCGCATCAGCAGGATCAGTAGGCGTGCAGATTCTTACCCGACCTACATCACTAATACGAACTCTTGCCTTGTATTTTGTTGATCGAAGTGTCGCTCCCGTGCCATTAGATGTACCTCGTCTAAAAGAAAAAGTAATGCTCTTGCTATCACCTAGCAATGAAATGCCTTGGAATTGGCTGCCTTGAACGGTTTTCAGTGTATTGCCTGCACTAGTGATGCTATAAGACCAACCTGTAGTTAGAGCCAAGGTCACATCAGCACTGCGTTTTATGGCTTCCGTCCTAGCAAACTTCAGATCATCCGCTAGCGACTCCACAGCTTGCTTTAACCGGTTCCTTTCAATCATGTCTCGATAAGAAGGCACGGCCAGCCCGGCAATAATGCCGATGATGGCAATGACTATCAGTAGCTCAAGCAGCGTAAAGCCCGAGCGCCTTAATTTATTCATGTCTGCTCCCCTTTTTTGTTACTAATAATTATAGATAAGTATCGGTTTCTGACAGGCGCGCGAAATACCGCTTATCGGCTGGATTGGGACGCTAATCGGTTTGTCCCCATTACGCGATTAAATATAGCCGCTTATGCTATGCTTACCTGAAAAAACAACTCGAAAGGTGAATCAATGAATACGTTTAAACGACCTGCCGGATTTACGCTGATTGAATTGATGATTGTTGTGGCTATGATCGGCATTCTGGCATCAATTGCTTATCCGTCTTATACAGAGTATGTGGCGCGCGCCAAACGCGCGGATGGGAAGGCTGGAATTCTGCAAGTACAGTTGGCCCAGGAAAAGTGGCGTGCTAATAATACAAGTTATAGCTCAGCAGCAACTGTATGCATAACTCCTTCGCCAGATGGTCATTACACCATTAGCTGTTCTAACGTTACCGGAACTACTTACACAGTTACCGCCACACCCAATTTTACCGATGCTAAATGCACGACGCTTGTTATCGATGAACAAGGAAACAAAACCGCGACCGGTAGCGATTCCGCAAATTGCTGGGGTAAATAATTCGTACCGCTAAGCCAACCAACCCGATCGACTTGAAATGACTGTTCAACAACATTGCCTTTGCGGCTCCGGTCTTGATTATGCCGAGTGCTGCGGCCAATATCACAGCGGCGAAAAAGCCGCGCCTACGGCCGAAGCCCTGATGCGTTCCCGCTTTACCGCTTATGCCTTGCAAGATGAAGCTTATCTGCTGGCCACCTGGGATGCCGGCACGCGGCCCGCGACGATCGATTTTTCCAGGGAAAAAGCCGAATGGCAAAAACTGGAAATCGTCGGCACCAAAAAAGGCGGCATCAAGGACAGTAAGGGCGTGGTGGAGTTTAAAGCGTATTTCCTGCAGGACGGCGAGGAGCACGTAATGAATGAGACCAGCCGCTTTACCCGCATTGACGGCCGCTGGTTTTACCTGAACGGCGTGGTCAAGTCGATAGGCAAGGCCGGGGCCCAGACCAACCAAGGCAAAAATGCCCCGTGCCCCTGCGGCAGCGGCAAAAAGTTCAAACGCTGCTGCGGGGCTGGCTGATCCGGCCAATTTCGTAGGGTACGCACCGCGTACCTTTTAAGGGGTGGTTCGCCGAAAAAAATTTCAGAATGGTACGCGATGCGTACCAGACTGTGAAAGTATTCAGCCTTCTTCTCTTCAATGTCTATATGCTGTTATATACAAATATCAAATACACAACATATTGTGGTGAAAATTTCAAAAAACGAATACTTTCACAGTCTCGTACTCTACTCAAACCTTGTTCTTCAACCGATACAGCGCCGAGATATCCTCATCGCCGAAACCTGCCGCCATTAACTGCTGGTAATCGGCCAGCGTCTTATCGACCAATGTCGTCGATGCGCCGATTTGCCCGGCCATGGCCTGGCAGATTTTCAGATCCTTGTGATGCAGAGCCAGCTTGAAGCCCGGCGCGAAGGCGCCGCGCGTCATGGTCGGTCCGCGGTGTTCGAGAAACCAGTTGCCGGCCGCGCCGCCTGAGATGACTTCGATCACCTTTTCCATCGGCAGGCCGTGCGCCTGACCGAAGGCCAGCGCCTCGGTCACGGCCTGATTGATGCCGGCGGCCATGATCTGGTTGACGGCCTTCGTGTTCTGGCCCGCGCCGGTCGGCCCCATGTGCGTGATGCTGCTCGCCATGGCCGTCAGTACCGGCCGGACTTTTTCCAGGGTATCGGCATCGCCGCCTATCATCATGGCCAATGTGCCCTTGTTGGCGCCCTCGACGCCGCCCGATACCGGCGCATCGAGGAAGGCGGCCTGTTTTTCGGCCAGGATCTCGGCGGCTTTTCGGGCCGTTTCGCTGCTGACCGTGGACATGTCGACGACGATCGAGCCGGATTTGACTGTGGCGGCTACGGCATTCACGACATCCAGCACATCCTGATCGGCGGAAACACAGATCAGCACGACATCGACTTCAGCGGCCAGTGCCTGGGGTGTTGCATAAGCGGTTACGCCCAGCCCTTCGGCCAGACTTTGCGCCGTTGACGCCGTGCGGTTATAAACGGCCGTTAAATAGTCCGCACTTGCCAGGTTTCTGGCCATGCCGGCGCCCATCGCGCCGAGTCCGATCATGCCTGCTTTCATGTTGCCACTCCAGATGGATATAAGGTGTAGGGTACGCAGCGCGTACCGCTTTCTAAACATTGCTTGATTAAGCTTGGGAAAGGTACGCAATGCGTACGAGACTGTGAAAGAATTCAGAAACGAGTATGGCTCTACTGGGTGAATACCGCTATTTTCATTAGCGAATTTTCATAAGGTATGAAAATTCCACCTCTTGGCAGCGCGGAATTCGCCAATTAAGCCGGGTTTTTCAGCCATTTTAGGCAAAAACCTGGTTTGTTTCGCTATTCCCTAAGCGCTGGGCGCAGTAATCCCTAAAGGCCGCCACACCGAGTATATTCAGCACTCGGGTAAAGTTGTAACACAAGGCCATTAAGCTGAATTCGCCCCGGCATTTCTCAAGCCCGCGCATCAGAAAATGGTGCATACCGGCTCGATG